>JAYQDX010000014.1:10503-36825 GCA_038138545.1 Rhodobiaceae bacterium
ATGCCAGAGGCGGCCATGCCGGGGTTCTGGACAACAGAATCAGTACGACCGAATAGCCGGCGGCAAGCGCCAGAAACTGCTCGGGATAGAAATAATACCCATTGCGTGCGGGAAGATCGGCAAGCCAGCCGAACGTGACAACCGCAAGGTGAAGTTGCATCGCGCCACGAAGCCAGCCGACGACCTTCTCGATATTACTCATCGGTCAGCCCACCCGATCCCGCAAGCCTCCGGCTATCCGGCCGTGTGGCCGGATAGCTGAAAGTGTGGTGCTTATCTTGCCGCAGCCCAGGCAACTGTCGCCGGATGAAAGGCCGTCGCGACCTCCTTCTTGTAGATTTTGTCAGGATCCAGGCCGCGATACAGCGGAAAGGCACCGGCGAGGGCGTCCTTGTTGTTTGCAATCCCGTCAAGAACCTTCCTGATCGCGGCATTCGAGACATGGGTGCCCGTCAAAAGAGTGTTGTCATACCCCAGAACGGTCGTCGGCGCGCTGACACCGGCAAAATTCGGCAGCGGTGGAACGGTAACGCCATAGCCGTCCGGGAATTGTGACTTCAGCCTTGCGATGCTTGCCGCATCGTCAGGCATGGCAAGAACGCGAACCGGCTGCGCTGCATTGACCTCGGCAACCTTTGCCGCGCCGACGGCAAAGAAGAAGGCGTCGGCACGGCCGTTCAGGAATTGCTCGGCACCGACAACAACATTGGGAACCATCACAGGCTTGATGTCGGAAGGCTCCACACCACCGGCATGAAGCAGTGCCTTGGCGATCGTGTCGACTGTGCCCATCGCACTGAACCCGACAGTGACCCGCTTGCCCTTCAAATCGGCAAGGGTTTTGATATCACTATCCTCATGCACGAAAAAGGCGGTGCGAAGCGGAAACAGGATCGCCGCGATACGCAGATTGTCCTGCTTCTTGCCGGCAAAGACACCGGTTCCCGAAGAGGCCTGCTGCGCTTCAAGAACATTCGCAATTCCAAAATCCAGATCCCCTGAATTGATCAACGGTATCAACACGGACTCTCCTGAATTGGGCTGCACTCGGGCCTCCAGATCGGTGTTCTCATTCAACACTTTTGCCAACACGGTACCGGTCGTGAAACTCAGGGTGCCCTGAGACATGGTCCCAAGACCAAGATTTTCCGCCTGGGCAGCTGTCCATGACGCAACAGAGACTGCGCCTGCCACCAACAGCGTTGCAATCTTTCTCATGGCTTCCTCCTTTATTAGACTTTATGGAATTTATGATGGACCATTCGGTCCGGTTAAACAACAAGGCTGGCCCAGCATCTTGGGGACAGGCTCGGCCTGACGGCGGCCGTCCGGCAATGTTCAGAAAAGCCACCCCGGCGCACTGGAGATCGAATGGTGTCCCTGGAACTGCACCACGCCTTCATAGCCAAGATTACGGCCAAAACCGCTATCCTTGAAACCACCGAACGGACCGCGGAAATCCTGCGCCGTCGGACCATGATTGTTCAGATAGGTGTAGCCGGCCTCAAGCTTGCGGGATATCGACAGGGCGCGATCACGATCTTCGGTCCAGACAGATGAACAGAGCCCGTAACGCGAATCATTGGCACGCCGCAACGCCTCATCCTCGCTGTCGAACGGCATGATCGGCAGCGCCGGGCCAAATTGTTCCTCGCACACGATATCAAGATCTTGGTCGGGATTGAGGACAAGTGCCGGTTTCTGGAAATATCCCTGCCGATACAGCGCCTCATCCGGTACCTGACCGCATTCGCGGATTTCGGCACCGCTTGCCCGCGCCTGCCCGATCATGTCGGTCACGGTCTTGAGCTGTTTTGCATTGTTCACCGGCCCCATATTGGTGTCGGGAAGCAACCCGTCGCCAATCACCATCCGGTCGCAAAGAGCCGACAGCCCATCCACCACATCGGCATAGCGCGAGCGGTGAACATAGAGTCGTTTCAGCGCCATACAGATCTGCCCCGATGACATGAACGTACCAAGATACATGTTCATGAAGGCCTGTTCATCAAGCCGCGCATCAGCGCAGACGATGGCCGGGTCATTGCCCCCCAATTCCAGCGTGACCGGCGTCAACCGATCTGCCGCCACCTTCATGACGTGCCTGCCGATACGCACCGAGCCGGTGAAATTCACGAACCGGACAAGCGGGTGCCCGACAAGACTGTCGCCGATCTGCGTTGCATCGCCAGTAACAACATTGATCACGCCGGGGGGAAACATCTCGGCAATCTTCTGCAGCGTCATGGTTGGTGCCAGAACCGACAATTCCGACGGTTTCACCACCACCGTGTTACCGGCCATCAGCGCCTGCGGCAGCTTCGCCCCAAGAATGGACAGCGGCCAGTTCCAGGGAACAATCAGTGTCGCCACACCGCGTGGCTGACGCGTGATGATGGTGTCGAATGGCGGGCCATGTTCGATCTCGTCGCGCGCCAACCTGTCGGCATAAGCGGCGGTGGTGCGGAACCTGTCACCGAGGCGCGATACTTCAATATGCGTTTCCTTGATGATCTTGCCATGTTCGCGGCAGAACAGCCGCGAGCGGTAATCGACGTCGTCCTGCCCTGACTCCAGAAAGTCGGCGACTTCGTTCAGCCTGGCGGCACGCTCGGCATAGCTTGTCCGGGACCATGCCGGATAGGCGGCATGAGCCGCGCGCACAGCCGCGTCGACATCGTCGATCGAGGACAGCGCGGCGTGTCCGACAAGCTCATCCGGTCGCGCCGGATTGTAAAGGGCGTAGGTTCTGCCACCCTGCGCCGGTCTGGCGACACCGTCGATATAGTTGCCGGTGACAACCGGACGGTCGTTGCTAGCTGTGCTGAACATCATATTTCCCTGCCGGCATCCGGACCCTGGCACATGCTGTCGCGATTGCCGGTCAGGACGACTCCTCCTGATCCAGCTTGCGCCCCGAACCGACGACACCGCTCATGCCATCCTCGAGGCTCACTCCCAGCTCCTCGCCAATCTTGCGAAGAGCGGGAAGCTGGACCGCCATATCCATGATCGAATCAAGCGCCTGGTTCACCGGCGGCTTGTCGCCACCATGCTCACCGCCACCACCACCGCCTGACCCGCCCCGGTCGAGCGCGCCGCCAGTGACATGGTGAATCTTGATCGAGTCGATCTTCTCCGCCGGACGAACCATCTGCTCGACGATCTTTGGCAGCGCCTCGAGCCGCGCCTTGTCACGCGACAAATCGACGATCTCGGGCGACATCACGTTTTCCGCCTCGTTCATGGCGCGGGCATTCTGGGCTTTCAGCGCCAGTTCCTCGGCCATGGCGGAAAGCCTCGCTTTCTCGGCATCACTTTCGGAATTCGCCGCCTGCAGGCGGGCCTTGGCAAGCGTGATCATCGTCGCGGCCTCGACATCCGCTGCCTCGCGCTTGCGAAGCCCGTGAACCTCGCTCTCCCGCTCGGCCGCGATGATGTCGAGGCTTTTGCCGCGTTCCGCGGCCGCGATCGCCTTTGCCGTCTCCACACTCTCGGCGGCTTTTACCGCTTCAGCATGAGCACCGCTTGCCGCCGCTTCGGCCTTGGCCTCGTCCATGCTCTGTTTGCGAAGGGTGATATTGCGTTGCTGCTCGGCCGTCTGGACGGCAAGCCTTTGTGCGATCTCAGCCTTGCTGATTTCCTCTTCACGCCGAATATCGCTGGCGCGGATGGATTTCTCCATCTCGATTTTTGCCGCGTTGGCCGCAATTTCGGATTCCGCCTTGCTGGCGGCGATTGCCGCCAGCTGTGTTGCCCGAAGTGATTCCAGCGTCTTGACCTGTTCGATCTGCGCTTCCTGTTCCTCAAGGTCGATTTGCAGCGTCCGCTTTGCGGCCTCCATAGCCGATCGCCGCACCGAAACCTCGGCATCGGCATCAATCGTGGCGCGTTCCTTCTTGGAGTTCGCGATCACCTCGGCAAGCTTGCGCATGCCGACGGCGTTGAAGGCGTTGTTCTCATCAAGCGCGGTGAAGGGTGTCTGGTCAAGCGCGGTCAGGGATACCGACTCAAGCTCCAGACCGTTGCGCCGGATCTCTTCAGTCAAGGCAGATTTCACATCCTTGACGAAAGCCCCACGACCCTCATGAAGCTCATCCATCGTCTGCTGCGCCGCGACCGAGCGCAAGGTGTCGACAAGTTTACCCTCAATCAGGTCACGCAGCTTGTCAGCTTCAAAGGTGCGCCGCCCCAGGGTCTGTGAGGCACGGGCGATGGATTCTTCGGTCGGCTCCACCGACACGTAGAACTCCACCCCGACATCAACACGCAGCCGATCCTTGGTGATCAGCGCCTGTTCACCATGTCGGTGAACTTCAAGACGCATCGTTTGCATATTGACACGGCTGACCTTGTGAAAATAGGGCAGCACGATCACCCCGCCATCAAGGACCACCTTGCGGCCTCCAAGGCCGGTTCGTACCAGTGACACCTCTCGCGATGCGCGTTCATAAAGCCATGCGGCAACGACCACCAGAATGGCGACAACAACAATAAACAGAAGAATAATTGATGTAGCGGACATCACATTCTCTCCTTCCAGGGTTAGAATTGATGCATGTCCTGGTAGATGTGCGAGGACATCCCACCATCAAGCATCAGGTTGGCTCCGCGGAACCAATGGGTCATATCGGACAACATGAAGCACACCACAGGCGCAATATCCTCGGGCCTGCCAGGGCGGTCATTGACTGCAAAATCCTCTTCGGCGCGTTTGCCAAGCGTCTTTTTGAAGTCGGGCATGATCGGCGTGTCGACCGGCCCCGGGCTGACAGCGTTGATCCGAATGCCGCGATCTCGCCAGGTCCAGCGATTCTTCATTGTCCAGACAACAAGGGCCTCCTTGCTGAAGAAATAGCTTCGTCCGCCTTCATTGGTGATGTTGTAGTCATGGATGAAACGCTCGACATCCTCGAAGGCAAGATGTTCCGAGGCCTTGATGGCCTCTATCGACTGTGGCCAGCCAAACCCGGCCAGTGACGCCAGATTCACGATCGAGGCGTTGTCGTTCAGCTTGTCGATCATCAATGTGGTGAAATATTTCAACCCGACCAGATTCACCTTCAGCACGAGATCCGCCGGCCGGGTCGGCGGCAAACCGGCGCTGTTGGCGATGCCATCGATCCTGCCAGGCAGCGCGTTGACCAGCGCCTTGATGGTGCGCCGGTCGGACATGTCTGCCAGATACAGCTCATCGACATAGTCTTCGGTCTTGTTACGGTCGACGCCGATCACATCTCCACCAAGCTGCTTGATCAGCTTTGCCGTGTCGCGGCCAATCCCGGAGGAACATCCCGTCACGACAATCACCTTGTCGCGGAGAAGCTTGCCATAAGTCCAGTCTTTGGCGGCCCAATCGGTATCCTGCATCTCTGTTCCTCCTTGCGCCTAGAATGCCGGCGGGAATCCACGCCCGCCGCGCTCCAGCGTCACCCATCTTGTCTCGGTAAATGTGTCGGTTGACCAGCGTCCACCATGCCGACCGACACCCGATGATTTCGACCCGCCAAACGGCACATGCGGCTCGTCATTCACCGAACTGCAATTGATGTGGCACATGCCTGTTTCGAGCGCGCCGGCAATCGCCAGCCCGCGCGCCTCATCCCTGGTGATGACACCTGACGACAGGCCATATTCACTGTCATTGGCGATGGCCACAGCCTCATCATCGGTGCGATAGGGGATGACCGGCACGACCGGGCCGAAGGTTTCCTCGGCATAGACTTTCATATCAGGAGTCACCCCGGTGAGGATGGTCGGCTCGACGAATCTGCCATTGACGCCGCCACCAAGTGCCACATGCGCACCCTTCGCCACCGCGTCATCGATCTGCTCCTTGACCTTGCCGGCCTGCTTGTCATTGATCAGCGGCCCGATGACATGGCTCTTGTCGGCGGTCGGATCACCGACCTTCAGCTTTGCCGCCCGCGCAACAAAGCGCGACAGGAATTCATCGAAAACCGGTTCCTGAACCAGAATCTTCTCGACCGACATGCAGATCTGCCCCTGATGCATGAAGCTGCCGAAATTGGCCGCGGCCGTGGCGCGATCCAGATCAGCATCATCGCAGACGATCAGCGCGTCCTTGCCGCCAAGCTCGACGCAGCATTTCTTCAGATGCGCGCCGGCCTTTGCCGCGATCACCCGACCGACCGGCGTGGAGCCGGTGAAGCTGATCCCCTTGACCAGCGGGTGTTCGACAATGACATCGCCGACAGCCGGCACATTTTCGCGCGAGCAGGTGACAACATTCAGCACACCTGCCGGCACGCCTGCCGCCTCGAAAATCTCGGCAAAGATCATGCCGCCCGTAAACGGCGTTTCCTCGGACGGTTTCAGCACCACGCAATTGCCGGCCGCGATCGGGAAAGCCAGCCCCCGCGCCGTCAACAGCGTCGGGAAATTCCACGGCGAAATTACCGTCACGACGCCCATCGGGCGGCGCATCGCCAGCGATACCTTGCCATGGTCGGACGGCATCACCTCGCCGATGGGGTTGTAATTCATCGCCGCCGCGGCGCGGAAGACCTCCGGCACATAGCCGGCCTCGAACATCCCCTTGCCGAACCAGCCACCCCCCTCACCCTGCAGCGCCGCGACAAGATCATCACGACGGCGCTCGAACTCGTCCGCCACCTTCAGCATGTGATGCGCGCGCTCGGCATAGGTCAGGGCCGACCACTGGTGGAACGCGGCCTGCGCCGATTCAATGGCGCGCACCGCCATCGCGCCGTCACCATCTGCGACCCGGGCCCAGACGGAGCCGTCCGCCGGGTTCATGTCATCAAAGGCGCGCCCTGGCGAGACCCATGAACCGCCGATAAACAGATTGTCAAATGATCTGGCCATTCAGACCTCCTTTGCCTTCGCAAGCACGCCATCCTTGTCACGCTTGAACACCGCAACCCGGGATTTGCGAAACACCGGGATTTCCGGCAACTCACGCTGAGCCCCCGCCATCGTCCCATTCTCACCGCCCGATGATGACGGCCCGCCATGACGGTGTGGCTGTCGTGCCTGCTGCGCGGCCACCTCGAAATCGGCCAGCATCGTGGCGATCCGGTCGTCATTGTCCACCCGGCCATTGCCCGGCGGATTGCGCGGTGGCTTTGCCGACGGCATCTGTTCCGGTTCCGGCTCCGGCTCCGGGGTGATCTCGATGATGCGGGGTCTTTTCTGGCCGGGTGACGATGTTCCTGTCGCCGCCCGCACCGAAGGCCGCGCCACAGCGCCTGCCCGTCCCAGAAGATCACCGAGATTCTCACCGATAAGCGCGCCCGCATCGACAGCGCCGCCACCCAGACCAGCAGGCCTGATGAAGACCTTGTCACCTGTCGGTGTGGCAGCTGGCGCGGAAGAAGGTATGGCCGAAGATGTCTGGCTTGCTGCCGGGGCTTTTGCGGCAGCTGGCTGCGTCGGCCGCTTGCCGGGCGTGCCGCCAAGATAGGCCGCCTGCACAGCCGGGTCGGATGCCAGGCTGGCGGCGTCATTCGCGCCAACGATATGGCCATTCTCAATCAGATAGCCGCGGTCGGCGATGGCAAGCGACAGCTTGGCATTCTGCTCGACCACCAATACCCCCGGCCCGGCCTCGCGAATCTGGCCAAGCGCCTGGAACAATTCCTTGCTGAGAAGGGGCGAGAGACCGAGCGACGGCTCATCAAGCATCAGGATTGCCGGGTCCGACATCAGGGCGCGCCCGATCGCCACCATCTGCTGCTCACCGCCCGACATCGTGCGTGTGATCTGCTTGCGTCGCTCGCGCAGCTTCGGGAACAGGGTCAACACCCGGTCGAGATTCGCCTGCTCATTCACCCGCGCCCGGTCGCTATAGGCCCCGAGTCGCAGATTTTCCTCGACATTGAGGTCGCCGAAGATGGCCCGCCCCTCCGGCACGAGCGCAATCCCGTCGGCGACGATTTCATCCGGCGTGCGATCCAGCAACGACACGCCATCAAAACTGATTTCACCCTCGTAATGACCCTCGGAAAGTCCGGCGACAGCGCGCAGAAGCGATGATTTGCCAGCACCGTTCGCACCAAGGATGACTACCACCTCGCCCTTCGCAATCTGCACGGAAATATCATCGAGCGCGCGATGCTGACCATAGCTGACGGAAAGACCCTTGACCTCAAGCATCAGACATCCTCCCCGATATAAACCTTCACCACTTCCGGGTCGGACAGCACCGCATCTGGTGACCCCTCGGCGATCTTGGCACCGGCCGCCATCACAATGCACCGGTCGCACAGCGAGCGGATGGCGTCCATCACATGTTCGACCAGAATGATTGTGATTCCTTCCTCCCGGAGCGATCGGATCAGGTCGATGCCTTCCTGCAGCTCGGTCGGATTGAGGCCGGCAAGCCATTCATCAAGAAGCAGCACTTGCGGATTCGAGGCCAGCGCGCGGGCCAGTTCCAGCCGTTTCTGGTCGATATAGGTCAGTGATCCGACAGCTGCCGCCGCCTGGCCAGACAGCCCTACCCGTTCAAGAAGCTTGCCTGCCTCATAGCGGGCCTGATCACCCCAAAGCCTGCGGTGCCCGAACACCATGCCGGCCATGCAGTTCTCTGTCACGCTCAGCCCCGGCAGCACCCGCACCAGCTGAAAAGTACGGGAGATGCCGCGCTGGTTGATCTGGTTCGCCTTCAACGAACTGATAAATCTGCCATCAAGGCTGATGGACCCTTCGCTCAGCCGCAGGGCGCCCGATATCAGGTTCATCATCGTCGTCTTGCCAGACCCGTTTGGGCCAATGATGCCCATCACCTCGTTCCGTTGGACCTCGAAAGACAGATTATCGACGGCGACAAGGCCGCCAAATCGCTTGGTGGCGTTCGTGACGCCAAGAACCGTCGCTACCATGTCGACCGCCTCCGTGAGGCCAGCGCCTGCTCAATCCGCCCGACAACGCCTTTCGGCAGGAAATAGACAATCACCAGGAAGGCGATGCCCATAACAAGGGTCGAGTAATTCGAGTAGTTGGCGTTGATGAATTCCTGCAACAGCGCGAAGGGGATCACCCCGACAATCGGCCCCCACAGCCTGCCGGTGCCGCCAAGGAGCGCCATGATCACGACGATGAAGGAGATTTCCGGCGAGAACACGCCATTCGGCTCGATATAGGTATAGCGCGGCGCGATCAGCGCCCCGACCAGGGCGGCGACAAACCCGGAGAAGGTGAACAGGATCACTTTCGATGTCGCGGTGTTGATCCCGACATGACGCGCCACAGTCTCGTCATTGCCGATGATCCGCAGCGCGAAACCGAGACGCGAGCGGTTGACCCACCAGCCGACGAGATAAACCGCCGCCGCCAGGATCACCAGATAGATATAGATATCGGCCTCGGTCAGATCGGTCAGCACATACAGGCCGCGCGATCCGGTGAAATTATTCTGGATCCAGGAGACCAGCGTTCGGATCATCTCGGCAAGACCAAGCGTGAAGATCACGAAATAAACCCCGGACAGGCGCAGGGTGGCGATGCCGATCAGGAAGGCCAGCACCGCCCCGACGATCGGCGCAATGGCCACCATCGGCCAGAACCCCATATCATAGTCGGACATACCGGTGCCGACCAGATAGCCCCCGACCCCGAAGAAAGCCGCCGTGGCCAGCGAGATATAATGCGTCGGTCCGGAAAACAGCGCCCAGCTTGTCGCCAGCACCGTGAACATCGCGATGGTCAGCGCGATCGACATCCAATAGCCGTTGGCCACCAGCGGCACACAGGCTGCCAGCAGCAACAATATCGCACCCCAGATCAGGGATTTGATATCAGACCGGTGGCTCATGTCGGCCTCCTTCCGAACAGGCCCTGGGGCCGGAACAGTAGAACGAGAACGAAAATGGCATAGGCTGCCGCCAGCGTGAGGCCGGGGTCGATCAGACGCGCCACCATGGTCTCGACAAGGCCAAGGATCACCGCCGCGACGATGGCGCCGCGGATATCCCCAACACCTCCCATGATGATGATGATCAGGGCCTTCATCGTGAAGATGACCCCGACGGACGCATCGAGTGTGATGAAGGTCGAGATCAGCGTCCCCCCCATCGTCGTGACAGCCCCGCCAAGTGCGAAGGCCAGCGCCGACATGCGCGGCACATTGATCCCGACAAGACCGCTTGCCTCGGTGCTGACCGACACCGCCCGCATCGCCATGCCGGGGCGTGTGAAATAGAGCCACAGCCACAACACGCCGCCGATGAGGACGGCAAAACAGAAGGCGACAATCCGGTTCAGGGCAAAGGTCTCACCGACAATTTCGAACGGCTCTGCGAGATAGGAATAGGTGAAATACTCGCCATGGATCGAGACCATGATCCCGACCAGCGCGAAACTCATGCCGAAAGTGGCAAGAATGGAGTCAACCTCGAGCTGACCTTGGTTCTTCGCGCGCCGCACGAGCGGACGCAGCAGCACCTTGTAGATCACCCAATTGCCAAGAAAGGCCAGCGGCGCCACGATCAGCATCGTCAGAATGGGGCTGATGGCATCCGCGACGAATATCCAGAAGGCGGCCAGCGCACCAAGCACAAGAAACTCGCCATTCGCGAGATTCATGATTCTGGCCACACCATATTGCATGTTCAGCCCAAAAGCGATCAGCGCGTAGGTGCCGCCAAGCAACAGACCTGTGATGATGATATCCATCTCACCTCACCCCATGATGCGAAGTCCGGCCGACACGTGTCCCGTATCCAGACGCCGTTATGCCGGATGCATGGGAAAACAGATTAAACGAAGAGGAAGTCGGCCACGGCCAGCGCGGCCGACTTCGCAACCTGATGTGATCAGTTCCACCCGTCCTTCGCGACGATCGGCGCGGCGCCGTCCATCTGCGAGGATTTCACGCCACGGAACTTGCCGTCCTGCCACTGACCAACGGTCCAGAACTTGTTCGAAATCTGGTTCTCGAAGCTGATCGGCCCCATGATCGTATCAAAGCTGTTATCCTTGATGTACTGGGTCACGGTCTTCCGGTCGAGCGTACCCGCACCTTCGATGGCCTGCCCGAGAATTTCCAGCGACACATAGGTATTGGCCGAGGCCCAGCCGTCAGCCGCCTTGCCGGTGATTTCCTGATGCGCCTTGAAATATTCCTGGATCTTCGCTGAGTCCTGGTTCACCCCACCGGCACCGAACACACCCTCGACTTTCGAGCCGAACTTGCCCTTGAAGGCAGGGAAACAGGTCGCCACGGCGGTGTAGTACATCTTTACATTGAGGTCCTGGATGATCGCCTGCTCGGTCAGGCCGAACGTGTCCGGCGGATAGGACCAGGCCACAAAGGCATCCGGGTTGCTGTCCTTGGCACCCTTGATGATCGGTGACAGATCGGGCGTACCAAGCGGATAGGACTTGTCATAGACAATCTCGAACCCGGCTTCCTTCATCCGCGGACGCGCGGCCTCGGCCAACTCAATCCCGAAGGCGTCGGCGACATTCACCATGGCGACGCGATTGCCGATAGTGCCGGCGGCACGCATGTCAGACAGGATCTCGACAACCGACTCGGTGAAAGCGGTGGTGTTGCCAAGGGTGAAAAACAGATTGTCGTAGCGCGCTGTCAGTTCCGGCATTTTGTCGGAAATGGCCGACACGCCGATTTGCGGATAGCCATATTTGGCGTAGATGGGTGCGGCCGCCAGATTGAATCCGGTTCCGTAGGGTGCGATGATGAAATCGACCTTGTCGACCTCGGCAAGGCGTTGAGCCGCCTTGATATGCTCACCCGGATTGGTCTTGTCGTCATATTCGATGATTTCGACCATCATCTTCTTGCCGCCGACATCCAGTCCACCGGCCGCATTGACCTGCTTCGACCATAATTCGACATTCGGCCATTGGGTCACCGCGGCACCGCCCGCAAGCGGTCCGGATTTTGGCGCCACCTGGCCGATCTTGATCACATCTGCCGCGTGCGCGGAGAAGGCGAGAAGCGAGGCCGACGCGGCGATCGCGGCTGCCTTGAACACAGTCTTCAACATAGGGTTCCTCCCAGAACGAATTCTTTACCCGTCCAGTTTGGTCGGGTTGACTCTGATTATGTGGAGGAAAGCTTAGAGAACAATGAAAATGCAGCGCAAGTAGATTTGCTCTCGACAACTTAAATGAATTCATTATTTTATTTAATGAGTTCATTTATACATATTTATGAGCTGTGAGGCGTGAATTGATATTTTTTTGAATTCATATCTTACATCACTGAATCCCCTACGGGGTCGTGAAGCCCGAATCACCGCATTGAGGAGACAAAAGGATGAACCGTCCTGCAGGAACCGCCCGCCAAACCAACAGTGATGAAGCCGTGGCCGATTCGATCCGCGAAATGATCACGGACAACGCGTTCGACGAACATGAGAGGATTACCGAAAGCGATCTCAGCAGACGGCTCGGCGCCTCGCGCACGCCTGTTCGCATGGCACTGAAACTTCTCCATGCTGAAGGATTGCTGACCAAGCTGGAGGGGCGCGGCTATCAGGCAAGACAATTCAGCGAGGAGGCGCATCTTCACGCCACCGAGGTGCGTGGCGTGCTCGAGGGACTTGCCGCACAGCGGCTGGCGCGGATCGGACTGTCATCCCTGAACAGGGAACGGCTCGACAAGTCGGTGGAAGCCACAGCATCCATCATTCGTCGCGGTCTCATTGACAATGAAGCCATCGAGGCCTTTGCCGTCGCCAATCTGATTTTCCACAGAACCATCATGCAGGGAAGCGACAACCCCTTTATCGAGGACTGTCTTCGTCGGCTCAATGTGATGCCGGACAGCGGGGTTGGCGAGGTGCTGGGGCGTGATCGTGTCAGCTGGTCGCTGAACCGGATCATTGTCAGCCACAGCCAGCATCTGATCATCAAGAAGGCTATCGAGGCCGGCGACGGGGCGCGCGCCTTTGCCATGATGCGCGAACATTCCAGCGCGTCGGCTGAGTATCACGAATTGTTCTGATCCGGTGCTGTCAGGAATGGCACAAGGCGATCCCCCACCGCATCCGGTTGCTCGACCGGCAGGAAATGCCCTGCCCCCTCGATGATGTCCAGGTCCGAATGCGGTATCAGCGAGGCGATTTCCTGATGCTGGGCAACCGGACTCCATGCATCCTGTCGCCCCACCATGATCAATGTCGGGCATGTAATTGACGGCAGGTGGGCCCTCGCCTCCGGCCGCTTCACCAGCGCCCTGATCTGCCGCTCATGTATATCCGGTGTCATCCGAAGCACCATATCGGTCAGGCCAGCCATGACATCCTTGTCCGGACAATGCACCATCGGCGGCAGCCACCGCTCAGCCAGCGCGGCCATACCCTGTTCATAAGCGAGACTGACAATCTCCTCGCGGCGCTGCGTTTCGCCGGGTTTCAGCGGATGAATTCCGGTGCTGAGCAGGGCCAGCCTTTCAATTCGCGCGGGGGCCAACCGAACCATCTCAAGTGCTACACGCGCGCCCATGGAATGACCGGCAACTGCCATCTGACCGTCAACCGCAGCGAGGCATTCATGGGCCATTTGCGTGATATGATCCTGATCAAACAGCCGGGCGACAATCACCGGCCCAGGAAGATCACGCGTCACGCGCGCCCAGACATGAGTGTCGGAAAGCAATCCCGGAATGAACAGGCAATTTGTCATGATATTGAAGGCGCGGGCCGTGCCGACCCGCACCCGCCCCTGTGATGCCTATTCGGATCTTGTGCGCCAGCTATCCGCATAATTCTCGCGTGCCTCGGCAGCATATGGTGTTGGCGAGACGCGAACACGGATATCGGTCTGAAGATGCCGTTCGGTGGATGTCTTGCCGGTCTCGTCGGGTTCACCCCATTTCAGTGTCAGCACATCCCCGATTTCGCAACCGGCGTCAACGACGCCAAGCGACAGGAAACACCTTTCGTTGAAGCTGTAGCCGTTGAACATGCTCATCCCGACCATCCGGTCATCCGACATCAACATATCAGCCGAGGATGAGGCATAATTTGGCTGGGGAAAATCGATCCATTTGAAGGGCGTGCCCTGCTCCAGTCCGCTGGCGATGACCTTCAAGACGTCTTCCCGGTTCCATTCCAGCGTGACCCGTTTCCGGTTCGGACCGTCCTTCATCGCCGTCAGCGCCGCCTTGCCGATGAAATCATCCTTCTTCCAGCCGATATAGAAACCGTAACCAAGCTCGAAGGGATTCACATAGTAATCCTCGATATTGTCCGATACGAAGCTGCCACCGATGGAGCCAACCGCCTCATAGCTGTCCGCCCCCAACCAGTCACGATATTCCGTCATCATCCCGTCACCGCTATAGATGCCGGGCAGCGGTGAGGGAATCCATCCTGATTCCAGCGTGTTCGTGGAATAGGCGCGGCTTCCGACCGGCACCAGATTGACGCCGATGTCGTGCGCCGCCTCCATGATCACAGAGCGGATATAATGCTTGTCGGCATAAGGCCCCCAGATTTCAAGACCGGGGGCGCCTGCCATACCATGACGAAGCGCCTGCACCTTCTTCGAGCCTATATTGATCCAGTCGACATGGAAAAACTTGATGTCGGGGATGGGCCCGCCATTGATCTTGTCGAAGATCTGCGGCGCGTCCGGCCCCTGAATCTGAAAGCGATAATGCCCGCGCATGACACGCTCGCCATCCGGGCGGCTGTCGGACCGGGGGTCATAGGACAAGCGCACATTCCATTGACCGAAAGCCGCCTGGAAGCGGAGCCAGTTTGCTGTCGGAGACCGCCCGACAAGGATGAATTTGTCCTCACGCTCGCGGAAAATGATCATGTCGCCAATGACATGGCCCGCCGGCGTGACGGGCACAAAATGCTTTGCTCTGTTCAGTCCGAAATTCGAGAAATCATTGATGCCGGTATGGGCCAGAAACGCTTCCGCCTGCGGGCCTTCCACCGTCAATTCATCCATATGGTGTGTCTGGTCGAACAACACCGCGCTGTCACGCCAGGCGCGCTGCTCGTCACGCCAGTTGCTGAATTCCGGTGCCACCACAGGGTACACATACATTCCAATTTTCGAGTTCCGGAGCATCGCAACCGGATTGGCATGGTGGTTCATGACGTCTGTCAGATTTTTCATTGCAGTCCTCTTTATCGGCAAAGGTCAGGATTTCACGAGAGACAAGCCGGGCACATTGGCCCGCGCCGGCGGATCGCCGGCCATAAGCAGGTTCAGATTTTGCCGCGCCAGCCTTGCATGCTCGCGCGCCAGCGCCTCGGCCCTTGACGCTTCACGCGCCTCAACAGCCTCGAAAATCGCCCAGTGGTGATGCTGCGCAATCAACAGCGATTTACGAAATATGGCGCTGTCTTCCTGGCCGGTCAGGAACGAACTTGGGGAGGCAAGCGGCATTCGACATACGCGATCAACCTCACGTATCAGGATCTGGCTTCCCGATGCCGCGGCCATCCAGCTGTGAAATTCTGCGTTGAGGTGAACATAAAGCTCAAAATTGTCAGGACCAGACAGCCCCATCAACGCGTCAAGCCTTGTCAGCGTCTGCCGGCAGGTGATCAGCATTGATTGCGAAACGCCCCGCTCCGCCGCGGTGCGAGCCGCCAGCCCTTCAAGCGTTCCGCGGACTTCGATTGCATCTGTGATATCCTGAATGGAGTAGCTGCACACTTGCCAACGCCCCGACGCCTGTCGTTCGACAAGCCCCTCCTGCGCAAGGGTGGCCAGCGCCTCGCGGAGCGGCGTGCGCGATATTTCAAGACGCTGCGCGAGGAACGGTTCCGAGACCCGCTCCCCCGGGGTAAAGGCACCGCCCAGAATCAACGACCGTGTCTCGGTCAGAGCCTTCAAGCTGAGATTCGTTGAACGGCTGTCCTTCATCATCGGCATCTCCGGTTCACTCGATGCTAAACCGTATACAGAAAATCGGAAAAGTCCAAAATTATTCCGTAATTCCGCTATTAATAGTCAAAAATGTATACAGTTTTACCATTTCTGATTATTCTGGCATCACCGGACCGCGACGACAGGAATGTCGGCCTTTATTTCACTGGCAGCCTTCATAAGCCGTTGACTATTACAGCCCTGATCTGAAAGGCTTATGCTTGTATGAATGCAGATGTGATCATCGTTGGCGGCGGGCCTGTGGGCGTGGCCCTTGCCATTGACCTTGCCCTCCAGGACATGAAATCGATTGTTGTGGAGCGTCATGACTCGATCCAGCAAGTTCCAAAGGGTCAGAATCTGACCGCCCGCACCGGTGAGCATTTCCGCCGCTGGGGCGTGACGAGCGCCATCCGGGCAGCCTCACCGATCCCGCGAAGTTATGGCAGCGGCGGTGTTGCCACCTACGACAACTACCTGTCGGATTACCACTATGAATGGTTCAACCGCGCCCGGATCGTTGACTATTACGCGGCGACAAATGAACGCTTGCCGCAATATCGGACCGAAGAGGTGCTGCGAGCCAGGGCGGCGGAAACCGGAAAGATCACCCTTATGCGCGGCTGGAGCTTTCAGTCTGTTGAACAGCATGATCATGGTGTTGTGGTGGACATCACCATGACACAGGGCGGTGACAGCCAGACAATTTCCGCACCATTTCTTGTCGGCTG
This sequence comes from Rhodobiaceae bacterium, assembly GCA_038138545.1. GTDB lineage: Bacteria > Pseudomonadota > Alphaproteobacteria > Puniceispirillales > Puniceispirillaceae > UBA8309. Next base: position 27,081 of record JAYQDX010000014.1, read on the forward strand.
TGACGGCGCGCGATCGCCCGTTCGCGAGGCGGTCGGCATTACCCAGACCGTGGACCCGCATGACAGGCTGATGGCCCTGCTTGTGTTCAATTCCAGGCAGCTCGATGAAAGGCTGGCCATTTATGGCGAGAAAGCCATTTTCAATGCGATCAGCCCGGATATGAATGGATATTGGCAGTTTCTTGGCCGCGTTGACCTCGATGGCAACTGGTTCTTTCACGCACCTGTTCCCCCCGGCACCACGCGCGAGAATTTCAACTTCGAGGAACTGCTGTACAAGGCCGTTGGGGCCGAGATCGACGTCGATTTCACCTATGTAGGCTTCTGGGATTTGCGCCTCAGCCTTGCCGATACATATCGGCAGGGCCGTGTGTTCATCGCCGGTGATGCCGCACATTCGCACCCCCCCTATGGCGGCTATGGAATCAATACCGGGTTTGAGGACGCGCGAAATCTGGCCTGGAAGCTGGCCGCCTGTCATGGCGGATGGGCCGGGGCGCACCTGCTGGACAGCTACACGGCGGAACGGCACCCGGTGTTTGCCTCGACCCGGGATGATTTCATCGTGAAATCCATTCTCGAGGACCGCGATTTTGTTGACAGCTATCACCCTGAACGGGATCTGGCGGCTTTCGAGGCTGCATGGGACCGACGGGCCGGCGGCGATGACAGCCTCGTTACACAGTATCTTCCGCATTATGAAGGCTCGCCGATCGTCTGTGGTGAGGCGGGCGCTGTCTCAGGCGCGACAGGGCGGCATGGGTTCACCGCGAGGGCCGGGCAACATCTGGCGCCGCGACCGCTTCCCGATGAACAGGATTTGTGGGACATGCTCGGTCCCGGGTTCACCCTGCTGGATCTGACCGGAAATGCCGATTTGCAACGCCGTTTCGACGCCGCCACAAAGCCAAGGGGCATTCCTCTAGAGATCCTGGATCTGGCGGATGCCGGTCTTCTGAAAACCTATGGGGCGGAAGCCATTCTTGTCCGCCCCGACCACTTTATCGCCTGGGCCGGTTCGGCCAATGATTGTGACGCCGCCGGCATCATCGACCAGGCAACCGGTGCATGAGGAAACGCTAATGTCATATGAGCTTGGACATCACTATATTGCCGGCAAATGGCTTGCCGATGCGCCGAACGGCTTGATCGATGTGGAGAACCCCTCCGACGGCTCGATCCTCGGCGCGGCACCAAACGGGTCCGCCGAACTGGCGGATCGGGCGGTGATGGCGGCGCGACACGCCTTCGAGACCACGAGCTGGGCCAGTGACCCGCGCCAACGGGCGGCAGCGCTGCTCGAATTCGCCAACATATTGGAAAGCCGGGCAGACAGCATCGCCGCGCTGATGGCCCGCGAGAACGGCAAAGTGCTGGCGCAGGCCCGTCATGAGGTGGTGGCAGGTTACAGCGAGGCGCGCTATTACGCCGGCATTGCCCGCAATGTGTTTGGCCGCACATTCGAGAGCGGTGTGGGCAAACTCAGCCTGATGACGCGTGAGCCATCCGGTGTGGTGTCTGTCATCGTTCCCTGGAACGCGCCGGTGACGCTGCTGGTCCGGTCGGTTGCCCCGGCGCTGGCGGCAGGATGCGCGGTGGTGATCAAGCCGGCACCGCAGACGCCGCTGACCAACGCTGCCGTCATGGCCTGCTTTGACGAGGCCGCCTCATTCCCGCCCGGCATAGTCAATTCCGTCAATGAACATGGCACGGAGGTCGGCACCGTCCTGTCATCACACCCGCAAATCGATGTCATTTCGTTCACAGGATCGTCACGGACCGGCAAGATCATCATGGCAAACGCCTCGGACACGATCAAACATGTGTCGCTGGAGCTTGGTGGCAAATCTCCGGCGCTGGTGTTCGGTGACGCCGACCTTGACCGGAGCGTTGCCGAAATCCGGCGCGGTGTGCTGGCTTTGAACGGACAGATGTGTACCTGCATCAGCCGGATCCTTGTCCAGGACGAAATCTATGATGACATGAAACAACGCCTTGCCGATGCCTTCCGCGCGGTCAGGCTTGGCGATGCCAGAACCGACGGCACCGAACTTGGCCCGATCATCGACAAGGCAAACCAGACCCGACTTCTGGGCATCATAGATCGTGCCGCAGACGAGGCCCGCATGGTGGTGCATGGCAAATCCGGTGATGGTGATCTGGCCTCCGGTTTCTTCATCAGCCCGACAATGTTCGAGATCGAGGATCTTCAACATGATCTTGTGCAGGACGAATTGTTCGGGCCGATTGTCTCGCTGGAGCGATTCACGGACGAGGCAGAGGCCATCATTCGTGCCAACGCCACCCGCTTTGGACTCGCCGCGTCGGTCTATACAAATGACCTCAACCTGTCGATGCGGATGGCCCGTAAATTGAAATTCGGGACGGTGTGGATGAACAGCCACAACAGGCTTCTTGCCGAGGTCGAGACAGGCGGCTATCGCGAAAGTGGCATTGGCCGCCTGCACGGGATGGAAGCCATGAACGACTTCCTGGAGACCAAGCATATCTACATAGAAGCCGAAGGCTGATGCCGCAGATCAACTATCTGACGCGCATCGAATTCGATTTCGGCGCGCTTGCCGGCCTCGGTGATGAAATCACGCGGCTTGGCCTGAAACGGCCCCTGCTGATCACCGATGAAGGCGTTGCCGCAGCCGGAATTCTGCAGCGCGCACTCGACGCCGCCGCGCCACATACGCCCATGATCTATGATCGCACAACCGAAAACCCGACCGAGCAGTCGCTGCTGGAATGCGTGCAAATCTGGCATGACCGGGGGTGCGATGGCGTTATCGCGCTTGGCGGCGGGTCACCAATCGACCTTGCCAAGGCGGTGGCGCTGCTGACAAGTCATGGCGGCACTCTGGCAGACTATGACGTCAAGACTGGCGGTTCGGCGACGATTGGCAAGGTGTCGCCGCAGATCGCCATTCCGACAGCCGCCGGCACCGGGGCCGAGGTCGGGCGTGCCTGTGTGATGAGCCGTCTTGACGGCACGAAGATGGTTGCGGTGAATCTGAACATGGTTGCCGATCTGGTGATCTGTGACCCGGAGCTGACATTGTCCCTGCCGCCGCGCCTGACTGCCGCCACCGGCATCGACGCGCTCAGCCATGGAGTCGAGACCTATTGCAGCCCGTGGGACAACCCGCCCGCCGCCGCGATCGGCCTTGAGGCTGTCCGGCTGGCGGCAAGATGGCTGCCCGAGGCCGTTGAGAATGGCCAGAACCGCGAGGCGCGCTGGCACATGATGATGGCGTCGCTGATGGGCGGCATGTGCCTTCAAAAGGCGCTTGGCGGCGCGCATGCGATGGCGACCCCTCTTGGCGAGCTGCATCTTCATCACGGCACGCTGATCGGCATTCTGCTGCCGCATATCCTGCGCTTCAACAGAGGCCATGCGGACACCGCCTTTGCCGATCTTCGCCGGGTCATGAACGTCCAACCCGGGGCCGAGCTCCATGACTGGATGACAGACTTCGTCAGCGCCATTGGATTGCCCACAAGCCTGGCCGCCTTGGGCGTGCGCGCCGATCAACTGCCCGCCATCGCCGAAAAAGCGGCACAAGACCATTTATCAGCCACCAATCCGAGACCGGCAGTGGCGGCTGACTATCTTGGCATTCTGCAGGACGCATTGTCCGGCTGAGACCGGAGCCGTTGGCCGGCCGGCAAAGGCTGGGCCGGGCCGGGCTGGGGAGCGGACGCAGGCGGCTACATGCGGCTTGGCAAATACAGCGCGATATCGGGAAAGGCCACAAGCAGCACAAGGCAAACGGCCATGGCAAACCAGAACGGCAGCACACCCCGGAAGATGGTTTCCATCGGCACATTGGCGGCGACGCCTTTCACGACAAAGACATTGACCCCCACAGGCGGTGTGATCAGTCCCATCTCGATCACAATCACACAAATCACGCCAAACCAGATCGGGTCGAAGCCAAGCCCCGATATGATGGGAAACACCACCGGCAATGTCACCACCAGCATCGCCAGCCCATCAAAGAACATTCCCAGAATGATGTAGCCAATCAGAATAAGCAGGAGCGTGCCATAGGGGCCAAGTCCAAGCGCCTTGAGTTCCAGCGCCAGCGTTTCCGGAATATGTGTCAGGGCCAGGAACGGACCGAAGACATGCGCCCCGATGATGATGAGATACAGCATCGCCGTCATCATCACCGTTTGAAGCAGGATATCCGGCAACTGGCTGATTTTGACAGCGCCGGTGCCAAGGGCAAGCGCCGTTACCATCGATGCGCCGACGCCCGCCGCTTCCACAGGTGTGAAAACCCCCAGATAGATGCCACCAATCGAGGTGAGGATCACACCAATCAGCGGCAGCGAATGCAATGTGGCGAACAGCTTGTCACTGGCCTTGGTGGCTGGGCCGGCAGGCCCCTCGGACGGCCTCAGAAAGGTTACAATCGCAATGGTCGCGACGAACAGCAGTGACAGCAGAATGCCGGGCAGAATGCCGGCGATGAAAAGCTTGCCGATGCTTTCCTCGGTGAGAATGGCGTAAAGCACAAAGCCGGTTGATGGCGGGATCAGGATTCCCAGTGTGCCACCGGCCGCAACCGAACCCGTCGCCAACCCGTCGCCATAACCGAACCGCTTCATCTCCGGCAGCGCCACCTTGCCGATGGTCACAGCCGTGGCCACCGAGGACCCGGATACCGCGGCAAAGGCGGCGCATCCCAAAACCGTCGCCGAAGCCAACCCACCGCGCAAGCGCCCGATCCACGCATAGGCCGCTTCATAAAGCCTCTGGGAATAGCCGGCCGCGCCAGCCATGTTCCCCATCAAGACGAATAGCGGAATGATTGAAAGACTGTAGGCGGTAATCGAGGAGTAGGTTTCCGAGGACAGGGTTGCAACCGCCACCCGCTGACCATCAATCACCCAGATGCCGCCAAAGCCGACGACGAGAAGCGCCATGCCAACGGGCATCCGCGCGACAAGAAAAAAGAACAGCGACAGAATGCCCAGAAAGCCGATCAGGGTCTCACTCATAATCCTTGACCCCCGACAGGAACTGACGCACCAGCTGGACGATCAGGACAACCGCATACCCCCCCATGCCGATCGTGATCGCGCCATAGGCAATCCAGACCGGAATTTCGATCATATTGGTAACGTCACCATATTCATGCGCATCAAGCGCCTTGTCCCAGGTTTTCCGGATCAGCAGAAACAGGATATAGGCCCCGAGGCTGCGGGCCAGCGCATCGCCGAGAAACCGACCCCAGCATCCAATCTTGCGGTCAAAGATATCAACCCTGATATGCGCGCCGCTAGCAGTCGCATAAGGCATTGCCATCATCACCACGATCGACATGCCCATCTGCACGATTTCGGCATCGCCAAGAACCGGGTCATTCATCACATACCTTCGGAAAACAGCATAGCTGACGAGGCACATAATCACGAAAAGCGCCACACCGCTGAATGCGGCGAGCGCCTTTAACAGGCGTCCAGAAAGTTTCTGGACGCCTTGTCTTTTGGATTTGGAGATCAAGATCAGTTCTTGAGAGCGTCAGCCCATTCCTGGGCTTTGATTCCGTCAGCCTCGAGTTCTGCGATCAGTGCTGTCGCAAGCTTTGATGACGCCGCATCAAATTCGGCAGCCCGCTCGGATGAAAGCTCGACCACTTCACCGCCAGCGGCCACCCACTTCTCCAACGCCTTGACGCCGGAGGTCGACATGGTGATGTGGCCCCCTTGTGACATCTCGGCCCCGGTCATGCTGCCAAGCTTGGCCTGCGTTTCATCATCAAGCCCTTCCCAGCTGTCCCGGTTCATCACCAGCATAAACAGCGAGTTGGACCCGTCCATGCCAGTGGTTACATATTTGACCACCTCGCCAAGCTTGAAGCTTGTCAGAACAGATGTGTCGACAAGAACCCCGTCGACAACACCGGTGTCAAGAGCCTGATACACCTGCGTGATCGGCATTGAAACGGCGGTTGCCCCCCAGGCTTCGATGACGCGACCGGTATTCTTTGACGGCACGCGGATTTTCAGACCGGCAAGATCGGACAGCTTTTCGACTTTCTTTTCGGCCATCAACAGCTTTGCCGGCTCGGCGGACCAAAGTCCCAGCAGCTTGGTACGGCGGAACTCGTCACCGATAACATCGATGTTGCCCCACATCTTTTTGGTGATGTCCTTGTTCCCCGGCACCACGCCCGGAAGCTCGACAAGAAGTGTTTTCTTGAATTGCGACGCGGTGTAGCCCGGCAGCGCATACACGATATCGGCGACACCATCGAGAACACGGTCATACTGCTTGACCGGGCCTGCCCCAAGCTCACCGGCTGGATAGACACGGATGGTTGTGTCTCCGCCTGTCGCTGCAGATATCTTTTCGGCAAGCGGCAGGAACATTTCATTGTGAAGGTGGTATTTTGTTGATGAAAAATGCGCCAGCTTCAACTCATCCGCAAATGCAGTTCCAGCGAAAAAGACGCCCAACAAACCTGCGGCCAACACTCTTAAGATCTTCATGACTTCCCCCTATGATTAAAAGGTCTTCTTCAAAACGGCCATCATTGTCCCCTGATCCAACCATCCACCATCTCAGACAGATTGTCCATATCTGCTAACAACTTACGGTTACCAGTGACCACAGTCTCGGCGCTCGGGACGCGCGGCTTGGGCTCTGATCCGGCGACAAATGCAACCGAAGCCAGGGGCATGCGGTGTGGTGCCCCTGACAACACTATTCTTGCCTAGACAATCACCGCCTGTTCAAACTCTCTTCCGCCAAGCCCGTCTTCAAATATCCCCTTCTCGGCGATCCATTCACGTGACTGGTCAAAAATATCCTTTGAATACTCCTCAAAAACGAGCCGTTCGCCCGGCCCGAACAGCCGCGTGTCGATCTGGTCCTTGAAACGTTCCGGAAACTCCTCACGATAATAATGGGTATAGAGTTCAGGCCGCAGATCGATGTCTGATTGCGCCCGCCGCAGGGCAGCGAAATATTTTTCCACATCCTCGGTGCTGGCATCCTCAGAGATCATCGCCGCCATCATGAAGGTGGTATCGAGAATTTTCCGGAACCCGAGCTGCTGCATGAAATAATAGGGGCCACTGAACAGGCTGACAGCCGGAATATTGCCGTCAATCATGTGTTCCATACGGCGGAACAGCAGCCCGTCAGAAAATGACAGGTCGATTTCCTCGGGCTTCAGGAATGGCTCGAGCGCCTGGATGGTCGAGTAGTGGCTTCCCGACTGATAGCCGACCGAGATCGGCACATTGGCCAGATCCTCGGGCGTTCTGATATCGGAATCGCCCGGCACGAAGATGCCGCAGGGCGACACTGAATAGAGCTTGCCATAAAGGCGGCCATGGCCCGATGCGGCCGCCACATTCACCGTCCAGTGGCAGGCGCAGCTTACATCGCTGGAACGCCCTTTCTCGAAAGTCTGATAGGCGCCAACCTTGTCACCAAGGTCATGCACATGATTGGTCGCCGATTTCAACTGGTCTTCCAATGTGTAGACCAACCCTTCATCGTCGAAATAGCCTTTCTCGACTGCCACCCATTCGTGAAGCCGCATATGCGGTGCGATAACGAATTCCTCTGCCATTCTGGCCTCCCGGCATCCCTGCCATGTAACGTTTGTGTCGTGTGCGATCGGCGTTTGCCAAAACCGGCGCTTGATAGAAACCTTATTTGGCAGCCAAACAATTCTCCGATGACGAAAGCCTATTCCGGCGATAACGATTATGGCAATTCATACGCTCTTATATTTTATATAAATTTTTTTTATATTGAAAATTCCCAGATATAGCTGCGCCACCGGCGACGGCAGAATCGAAAATGGAAGGGGACATCAGGTGAAGAAACGAGATTTCACGGATCTTGACGGCCATATGCTTCGCACGTTCCTGACTGTCCTGGAGTTTTCTTCAGTGTCCCGGGCCGCGGAAAAGCTGGACCTCACACAGCCTGCCGTCAGCCACATCTTGCGCCGGCTGCGGCATATCCTTGGCGACCCCCTCTTCGTCCGGACCGGTCACCGCCTGACAGCGACCGAAACCGCGCTTGCCCTCAAACCCACCGCCATCGCCGCGCTGGACAGCCTGCAGCGTATGACCGAGCAGCGCGCCTTCGACCCACGGCAGGAGGACATGCAGTTTGTCATCGCCGCGAATGACATGCAGCGGGACCTGATTTTCCCGCAATTGCTCCGCGAGACGACGGCCGAGGGCATTTCACTTGAGTTGCAATTCATTCCGTCCGGCCAGCCAAGCGTTCCCTGGATCCGCGATTCACGTTGCCATCTGGCGTTGACCCCCATACCGCCCGAGGCCCCTGATATTTTTCAGAAATCGATACTGAAGGGCGAAATGATGTGTTTCTTCGATGCTGCGGTGGGCACCGCGCCAAAGACACTTGAGGATTATTACGACGCCCGGCATTTGAGCGTTCGCTTCATGGAAGGCCAGACCTCCTGGACGATTTGGTCGAGCGATGAGGTCGACAAATCGAGGATCAGCCGACCAGCAGTGACCGTCTCCAACTTCAATGCCATTCCCGCCTTCGTCGAGGGCACCAACCTTATCGCAACCCAAATGAATTTGATGCGCCTGCGGACACTGAAAAATCTTGATGTCGCGCCGCTTCCCTTCAACAGCGATCCGGTCGCCATCTACATGGTTTGGCATGAAAGAAGCATCAATGACCCAGCCCATATCTGGCTGCGCCGGAGGATCGAGCGCGTGGCGCAGGATGTCAGCCGTCAAATGGACAAGCTTGGTCAAAACTGACCATTTGCGCTGTCAAAGGTTCGGGTTTCGTGGCTGTTGGACCTCGGAACCTTGTTTGGTCAGCTCTATCACACCTGCTTTAGGGGATGTGATCGCCGAAAAGTTGCAATGATATGGGATAATTTCGGATGGCGGCGCATCAAACCGGACTGGCCATCATACCGCCATCCCCTGCCATGTAATTCGGAAAATAAATGTGTGATCGCTTCTTTGGCGTTTTCTGACGAAAGACGATTTGGTGAAAAGAAATTGGGGCATGGCATGGGCGGTGAAACGCGCGGACACTTAAAACTTTGGCCATAAGGACCCATCTGTCTACAACAGTTCCAACCACGCACTCGCTTCGAGGGGGCCATTTAAATCTCGGGCTCATCCAAATCCACCAGTTTTTCCGAATGGAGTGAAGGGCAAGCTGCCTGGCGCACAGTCAAACGGGTATCACCGTTCATGTGGCCAGTCGGTAATTTTGATCTCCGCGCACGTGTTGTGGTCGCGCTTCTGGCGCTGATCGGAACTAAATTTGTCGCCATACTGGCACCCATTCTACAGGCATGGGCAGTTGACGATCTGGCAGGTGACGGCGTGCCAGCGTTCGCGCTTGGCGCCATAGGGCTGACCGTTGCCTATGGTGTTGCCCGTATTCTGACAAACGGCTTCCAGCAGATTCGCGATGCCCTTTTCGCAAAAGTCGCCCAGCGGGCCCTGCGCAGTCTGGCGCGGGAAACATTTGAGCATATCCACAGGCTGTCCTTGCGTTATCACATCACCCGTAAAACGGGTGGCCTGAGTCGAATAATCGAACGCGGCGTGAAGGGCGTTGAGTTCCTGTTGCGCTATCTGGTCTTCTCAACGGGCCCACTCGTGCTCGAGTTGATCTTCATCGGCGCGGCGATTTTCTGGAAGCTGCAGGACTGGCGCTATGTCGGCATCATCCTTGCCACGATCGCGGTCTATGTCTGGT
>JAYQDX010000015.1:0-31564 GCA_038138545.1 Rhodobiaceae bacterium
GGCCGGGGGCCGGGTCATCCGCCGGAAAGCATGCCTCGAACAGGCGGTCAGTAACGGATGGTGCCGGCGGTGAAGGCGAAAATCAAATCCAGGCTCCGGCGCCTGCTGGCGCGCGGCGCGATCGGCAGGCCGCTGGTGCGGCTGCGCTTCCGGATGAGCCGCCTCAGCACCAGAATCATGATGATCATGCTGGTGCCGCTGGTGCTGTTCTTCATCGGTCTGTTCTCCATCGACCAGTACCGCACGACGCTGATCCGGTCCGAATTCACCGCGCTTGAACGTCAGGGATTCACGCTGGCGCGCTCGCTGGCGCTTGCCCAGTCCGAGATCGATGGTGGTCTGGCGCGTCGACGCCTTTCGCCGGAAACCATGAACCATCTTTTGCCGCTTGTCGGCTATGGGACCGAATTGCGGGCCCGGGTCTTCCGTCATGATGGCTGGCTTCTTGCCGATACGGCGCTGGCCGGTGATGGCAGCGGGCGGGCACGGCTCCGCCGCCGCGAGGCTCGTGGGGCGCTGCAGCGCTCCTCGGACTATTTCCAGGCCATCATGCGACGCGCCGCCGGCATGATCGGGAGCGATCTGGCCCTGCCGGTTTACCGTGAGCGGACGCGCCAGCGGGCCAGCGATTATGACGAGGTCCTGATGGCTTTGGCCGGCGAGCCGGCGCGTCAGCTTCGCCGCGATCCGCGCGGCCGTCTGGTGCTGTCTGTGGCGGTGCCGATTCAGGACCTGCGGCTTGTTCGCGGCGCGTTGATGGTCAGCATTGGCGGCGGCAAGATTGAAAAGGAAATCGCCGATGTGAATGTGGTGTTCATCCAGCTGTTCGGCATCGTGCTGCTGATCACCATCGCACTGAGTATCTATCTGGCGCGTTCCATAACGGTACCGATCACCTATCTTGCGAATGAGGCTGACAATCTGCGGCGAAGCCGCGATCTGTCAGCGCGCATGCAGCGGCTGCCAAGGCGTCGTGACGAGATTGGCAAGCTGTCGGAATCGATGATCGACATGACCGACGAGCTGCAGAAGCGGATGGCGGCAACCGCGGGCTTCGCCGCCGATGTCGCGCATGAGCTGAAAAATCCGCTGTCATCGCTTCGCAGCGCCGCCGAGACCATCAGCCGGATTTCCGATCCCGAGCAGCAGCAGAAACTGATGAATGTCATTCTACGGGATGTGGCCCGTCTTGACAGGCTGATCACCGATATTTCCCGCGCCAGCCGGCTGGACAATGAAATGGCGGCGGAATCGGCGCATGTGATCGACCTTCGCGATCTGGTGACGAATTTTGTCGAGGCGCGCCAGACGACGACCGATACGCACCGGCTTGCGGCAGAAATTTCCGATGAGCCGGTGATGGTGTCGGTTCATGATGGAAGAATTGTCCAGATTCTTGACAATCTGCTTGGCAATGCGGTGTCCTTCGCCCCTGCCGACAGTCAGATCACCGTCGCTGTTGATGTGAATGAAGAGGGGATGGCGCGGCTTACGGTCAGGGATCGGGGCCCGGGAATACCGCCAGGCCGGTTGCAGGAGATTTTCAACCGCTTCTATTCCGAACGTCCGGCCAGCGAGGCCTTCGGCGAGCATTCCGGTCTCGGATTGTCGATTGCTCAGCAGATTGCGCATGGGTATGGCGGCGATCTCGTCGCCTCGAACGATGAGGGGGCCTGTTTCACCCTGACCCTGCCGCTGGTGCATTCCTAGCCCCTGTTGCGGCGCTTCTGAAACTGATATTGTCCTGTCATGAACGACGATACATCACGTTTGATTCTTGTGACCGGAGCCTCCGGTGCAGGCCTGTCGACAGCGCTCAATATCCTTGAGGACAGCGGAATCAAGGCTGTCGACAATCTGCCGCTGGCGATGATCGACACATTGGTCGCGATGGAGGTGGAGGCTGGGGGGCACAGTCTTGCCATCGGGCTTGATGCCCGCACCACCGGTTTTTCCGTTGGTGCTGTCGAAACGCTTGTCAGCAACCTTCGGCGCAAATTCGCCAGCCGGTTCACGGCGATCTATCTTGCGGCCTCGCAGGATGATCTGCTGCGGCGGTTCAATGCGACACGCCGCCAGCACCCGCTCGCCGCAAGCGGGTCGCTCACTGATGCCATTGCGGCTGATCTTGACCGCATGGAGAACATCGCGCCACTTGCCGATATAAGGCTCGATACCAGTGGCACAAAGCCGTCCGATCTTCGCCAGTCACTGCTGGCCAGTCTCGGGATTGCGGAGGCATTCCAGATCAATCTGCGTCTGCTCAGCTTCTCCTATCGCCGGCGCATTCCTGACCATAGCGACATGGTCATCGACATGCGCTTTGCCGAGAATCCACACTGGGTGGCCGGGCTTCGCACCCAGGACGGGCGTGATGACGAGGTTGCGGGCTTTCTGAATGACGATGAAACGGCCATGTCCGTTCTCAATTCCCTCAGGGCCATGCTGGCCGAGATGCTGCCGCGGATGTCGCGCGAGGGCCGGCCCTTGCTGACCATCGCCTTTGGATGCACCGGCGGCCAGCATCGATCGGTATGGGCTGTCGAGACGATGGCCAGCTGGCTGCGCGACGAAGGTTATGGTGTGAAGGTCGCGCATCGCGAGCTTGCGGACTCCCGATAACATGTCGCGGGCCAATCCGCTTTCCTTGCCCCCCGATATCTGATAAGCCACCTCCGAATTCCATTTAAACCGCTGACGGGATGTTCGATGTCCAAGGATTATATTGTGGCCGATCTGGGCCTCGCCGACTGGGGCCGCAAGGAGCTGTCCATCGCTGAGACCGAGATGCCGGGCCTGATGGCGCTCCGTGATGAATTCGGGGCGGCAAAGCCGCTGAAGGGCGCGCGCGTCGCCGGGTGCCTGCATATGACGGTGCAGACCGCGGTGCTGATCGAGACATTGGTGGCGCTTGGTGCCGATGTCCGCTGGGCCTCCTGCAACATTTTCTCGACCCAGGACCAGGCGGCGGCGGCGATCGCGGCGGCCGGCGTGCCGGTCTTCGCCAAGAAAGGCGAGACGCTTGCCGAATATTGGGAATATGTAGATCGGATCTTTGACTGGGCCGATGGCGGCACCGCCAACATGATCCTCGATGATGGCGGCGATGCCACCATGTATATCCTTCTCGGGGCCCGCGCCGAGGCCGGTGAGGATGTGCTTGCCACGCCGGCTTCCGAGGAAGAGGAATTCCTGAAGGCGCAGATCCATACCCGCCTCGCCAGCAGCCCCGGATGGTTCACCGGCCAGCGTGACGCCATAAAGGGTGTGTCGGAGGAAACCACCACCGGTGTCTTGCGGCTCTACCAGCTTGCCGAGGCAGGGGGCTTGCCGTTCCCGGCGATCAACGTCAATGACTCGGTGACCAAATCGAAATTCGACAATCTTTATGGCTGCCGTGAATCGCTGGTCGACGGCATTCGCCGCGCCACCGATGTGATGCTTGCCGGCAAGGTCGCGGTTGTGGCCGGCTATGGTGATGTCGGCAAGGGCTCGGCGGCATCGCTCCGCCAGGGCGGTGCCCGCGTCATGGTCACCGAGATCGACCCGATCTGCGCATTGCAGGCGGCGATGGAAGGCTATGAGGTCGTGACCATGGAGCAGGCGGCGCCGAAAGCCGATATCTTCGTCACCGCGACCGGCAACCGTGATGTCATTACGGTTGACCATATGCGTGACATGAAGGACCGTGCCATCGTCTGCAACATCGGCCATTTCGATAACGAGATCCAGGTATCGTCCTTGCAGAACATGAACTGGTCCGAGGTGAAGCCGCAGGTTGACGAGATCGAATTCCCGGACGGCAAGCGGATCATCATGCTGGCAAAGGGGCGGCTGGTGAATCTGGGCTGTGCCACCGGCCACCCGTCCTTTGTGATGTCGGCCTCCTTCACCAATCAGGTTCTGGCGCAGATGGAACTCTGGAACGAGGGCGAGGGTTACGAGAATCGTGTCTACACCCTGCCGCGCCATCTCGATGAAAAGGTGGCTGCACTACATCTTGCCAAGGTCGGGGCGACACTCTCGCAGCTCAGCAACGACCAGGCCTCCTATATCGGGGTTGAACAGCAGGGGCCGTTCAAGAGTGAGCAATATCGCTATTAGGCCACATGACGCGGTTTGATCTGACTCTTCGTGACCCGGCCGCGACCGAGCGGCTGGGTCATTTCATTGCGGGCAGGTTGAAGGCCGGTGATGTGGTGGCGCTCGATGGCCCGCTTGGTGCCGGCAAGTCGGTTCTCGCACGCGCGATCATCCGGCATCTCTGCCCGCAGGAAGACGATATCCCCAGCCCGACCTTCACCCTTGTGCAGACCTATGAGACGGCTGAGGGCTGGCCTCTCATGCATTTTGATCTCTATCGACTGGACTCGCCCGAGGACGCGCTGGAACTCGGGATCGAGGAAGCCTTTATCGACGCTGTCTGTCTGATTGAATGGGCGCAGCGCCTTGGCCCCTATCTGCCACGCACCGCGCTGAATGTCGCCATCGACCACGGCCCGGACCATGCCGATACACGCACCGTCTCGCTTGTCGGTGGCGCCGTGTGGCAGCCCTTGCTGACCGGCATTGACGCCCATATGAAGGATGTGGGCTGACGGGATTTTGAACCGCCTTTACCCCATTTGGCGGTGTTTTGGCGGTGCGTTGCCTGTATGATCACGGCATGACATCCGCTGCCCCCGCGCAAAATCTTCATTCCATCCCGGCAGGTGTGCCCTTTGCCACGACGCTTGCCGCCGGCATCGTCGGTCTTGCCGGTACGGCCGAAACTCTGGCGCGGGCCACCATTCTGGTGCCGTCTCGCCGCGCCGCGCTGTCGCTGCGGGCGGCGTTCCTGGAAATCAGGGGTGATGATGCCACCCTGCTGCCCCGGATCGAGCCGATCGGCGATGTCGAGGAGGATTCGCCTGAAATCCTGGGCTTTGCGGTGGATGGGGCGGCATTGCCGCCAGCCATGGACACGCTGTGCCGACAGCTATGGCTGGCGCGGCTCCTGCAGGGATTCCATATGGGCGGCGTGGCCCCGACACCGCCGCAGACCATGCAGCTCGCCGAGTCGCTGACACGGCTTCTCGACGCGTTGTGCAATGTCGATTCGACGCCGGAACAGCTTGCAAGCCTTCTTCCCGAACGGTTTTCACGCCACTGGCAGGACATTCTGAAACTCCTGACCATCCTGATTGACCGCTGGCCGGCCATTCTTGCCGAACAGGGCGTTCTCGACCCCGGGGACCGGCGCAACAGGCTGATCAGGCTTCGCTGCGAGGCCTGGCGCCGCTCCCCGCCGCAGGGGCTGGTGGTGGTGGCGGGTTCGACAGGTACCTTTGCTGCGACGCGCGAGCTGATTGCCTGCGTTGCTTCCCTGCCGAACGGCCATGTGGTGTTGCCCGGTCTTGATCACGGGGCCGCCGATCATTGGCCGGAGATCGAGGCTGATGCCGGTCATCCGCAGCATCAGCTCGCGGTCCTTCTTGGGGTGCTTGGCGTCACGGTGGCCGATATCTCCACCTGGATGGCGGCCGGCTGTGCCGAGGCAGACCATCCGCGGCGTGAACTGATGCGCGAGGCCTTCAAGCCGGCGGCCCTCAGCGCGGACTGGCGTCAACTTGGCACGACCAGGCCCGAGCTTGGCCGCGACGCGCTCGACGGAATGTCGATTGTCGAATGCGGCACGCGGGCCGAGGAGGCGGGGCTGATTGCCGTCGCCATGCGCGAGGTACTGGAAACGCCGGGCCGCACGGCGGCGCTTGTGACGCCGGACCGGCAGCTTGCCGAGGCGGTGATCGCGGCGCTGCGACGCTGGCGAATCGAGGTTGATGATTCCGCTGGCCGGCCTCTGTCCGCCTGCCCGGTCGGCGGCTTTCTGCAAAGCATGATCACCATGATTGCCGAGGGGTTCGCGCCTGTTCCGACGCTGGCATTTCTGAAACATCCGCTTGTCGCCGGCGGCATCGCGCCAGCCCGGTTCAGGTCACATCTTCGGGTGCTGGAGCTGGTGGCATTGCGCGGGTACCGGCCGGCCGAGGGGCTGGATGGCATCAGGGACCGGCTGGCCGGTGACGACTCGCTGCTCGGCTTTTTCGAGTCGCATGTCGTCGCCCCGCTGACCCCGCTGATTGATGCCTGGTCAGCGCCGGCGCCCGACCTCTCGTCGCTGGCACGCGCGACCGGCAGCGCCGCCGAGGCGCTCGCGGCGCGGCGAAGCGAGGCTGACGGAGGCATCGATCTTGCCGACGGGGCGCTTCATGTCTGGGCCGGCGAGGATGGCGAAGCGGCGGCGCAGCTGCTGTCCGCCCTGGCTGAACATGGCGCGGTCTATGCTGCCGATCCGGCGTCCTTTCCGCAGATTCTGGCACAGCTGATGGCGTCAAGAACGGTGCGCCGCAGCTGGCAGACGCATCCCCGGCTTGCCATCCTCGGGCCGGTCGAGGCGCGCATGCAGAGCGCCGACAGGCTGATTCTTGGCGGGTTCAACGAGGGCAACTGGCCGCCGCGCCCGGACATCGACCCCTGGATGAATGCCGAGATGCGACAGGCCGCCGGCCTGCAGCCGCATAACTGGCGTACCGGGCTGAGCGCGCATGATGTCTGGATGGCCGCCACCGCGCCGGAGGTGATCATCACCCGTGCGCTGCGTGACGGTGATGCGATAACAACGCCGAGCCGCTGGCTGCAGAGGCTCGGCGCGGTGCTTGGCGCGTTGAGCATCGATCAGGCCGTTGATGATGGCCGGCGCTGGCGTGACCAGCTTGTCGCGCTGTCACCGGTGCCGCCGATGATGCCCTGCGACCGCCCACGGCCGGCACCGCCCGTCACGGCGCGGCCACGGCGGTTTTCCGCGACCGAGATTGATGACTGGATTGCCGACCCTTACAGCCTCTATGCCAAACGGATACTCGGTCTGCGGCAGCTTGACGAGATCGACCGGCCGATCGACGCCGCGCTTCGCGGCAACCTTGTTCATGACACGCTGGCGGCCTTTCTTGTGGCGCACCCGCAAGGCGATCTGCCCGACGACGCGCTTGATCGGTTGCTGGCCATCGGGCGACGGCATTTCGATCCGTTCTGGCGGGTGCCGACGGTTCGGCATTTCTGGTGGCCGGCCTTTCGCACCATGGCGGCCTGGTTTGTCGAGACCGAGGCGCGCCGCCGCGCCAGCCTGCATGTCAGCCATGCCGAGGTGAAAGGTGCCATTGACGTGGAGGCGCCGGACGGGCCGGTGACATTCACCGCACGCGCCGACCGGATCGACCGTTTTGCCGGTGGCGGGCTGGCCGTGCTTGACTACAAGACGGGACAGACGCCCAGCGCCGGTGATGTGGCGAAGGGGCGGCGCACCCAGCTTGTCACCGAAGCGGTGATCGCCGCGCATGGCGGCTTTGCCGGAATCGAGGCGGCGGACGTTCTGGAGATGGAATATTGGCGGCTGACCGGCAAGCGTGGTGAGCCCGGGTCGCGAAAGTCCGTGCAACCCGCTGACTGGGATGCTGCCGCGGCGCGGGACAGCCTGGCGCGACTCGCGGCGCGGTTTGATGATCCGGCGATGCCCTATGCCAGCCGGCCGGACCCGCAACTGGGCGCGGCATTTCCGCTTTATGACCATCTGGCGCGGGTTGATGAATGGCGCATCGGTGAAACCGGCCCGGTCAATGCCGGTGTGCCGACGATATCGGCAAACGAAACGCCGGTCACGCCGGGCTTTGATCCGGTCGTGGCCGGCGAGGCATCGGCGCAGCAGGCTGCGGCCTCCGACCCTGAAAGCTCGGCCCTTGTGTCGGCCAATGCGGGAACCGGCAAGACAAAGCTGCTGACCGACCGCGTATTACGCCTGATGCTGGACGGGGCGCCGCCGGACAGCATTCTGTGTGTGACCTATACACGCGCTGCCGCCGCCGAAATGCGCAACAGAATCTCGGCCCAGCTGGCGAAATGGGCGATCGCAAGTGGCGCGGTGCTTCGCGCCGATCTTGCCGGTATGGGGATTGCCACCCCCACCCAGATGATGCTGGCGCGGGCACGGAGCCTGTTCGCCGAAACGCTGGACAATGATGACGGGCCGCGTGTCGAGACGGTCCATTCCTTCTGCCAGTCGGTGCTCCGCCGGTTCCCGATCGAGGCCGGCATCATGCCGCAGGCCGAACTTGCGGATGAATTTGAACAGGCCAGGCTGAAATCCCGGGCACGGGACAATCTGCTGATGGGCTCCGACGCCGATCTCGCGCGGCATATCGCGCTGCTGGCCGAGCAGACCAGCGAGGGCAATGCCGAGACCGTGCTGAAGGAACTGCTCGCCAAGGAAGATCGTATCGGCGAGCCGCTGTTGCTGCACCGGCTTGAACGGCATTTCACCGATGGATGCGGGGTCGATACCGGTCTTGATCTCGACGCGATGATTTCGGAGGTGGTGTCCGGTCTTGATGAGGAGGGGTTGCGCGCCGCCGCCATCGCCCTCGAGACAAGCGGCGTTGACGGGCAGGTCAAGCGCGGGGCGCGGATCACCGCCTGGCTTGGTGAGTCGCCGGAGGGGCGCGGCCGCCATATCGACCGGTTGATTGACGCATTGTTCACCAATGCGGGACTTCCACTTGCCGAGCGCAGCCTGTCGAACGCCGGGATCAGGAAGGACTTTCCCGGCATTGTGGCGGTCCAGCAGGCGGCGCAGGACGCGTTGATGTCGATACAGGCGGCGCGCGCCGCGTTGCGATGCTGGCAGTTGACGATGGCACTCTATCAGGTCGGCACCGCGTTCGCGGCGGAATATGCCAGGCTGAAGGCGCAGCGGGGACTGCTTGACTATGACGATCTGATCAGCCTGACCAACAACATGCTTGCCGATGGCGAGGCGGCGCAGTGGGTGGCGTGGAAACTCGATAACGGCATCCGCCATATGCTGCTCGACGAGGCGCAGGATACCAGCCCGGCGCAATGGCGGTTGCTGCGCCGCCTTGGCGACGAGTTCTTCGAGCCGGCGGCAGGCGATGACAGGCCGCGCACCCTGTTCGTGGTCGGTGACTTCAAACAGTCGATCTATTCCTTCCAGGGAGCCGATCCGGCGGTGATGGGGGAAAACCGGCTTGATTTGCGGCAGCGGGCGGAGTCGCGGCGCGCGCCGCTCCGCGAGGTCGGGCTTGATGTGTCCTTCCGTTCGGCGCGGCCGGTGCTTGACCTTGTCAACCTTGCCGTGCCCGATCTTGCCGGCATCACAGATCCGCGCATGCCGGGCTTCCAGGCGCATCGTTCGGCCCGCGCCGACGCTGGCGGCTTTGTCGAAATCTGGCCGGTGATCAGCGATGACAGCGAGGCTCCGGACCTGCCGTCATTCGCCCCGCCCGAGATCAGCCAGCCGCGTGACGCGGCGGCGCTGTCGGCGACCCGGCTGGCCGAACGGCTTGCCGGCTGGATCGGCACCCGCCTGTTGCCATCGGGGCGGGTCATGCGGGCCGGTGACGTCATGATCCTGCTACGCAAGCGCGGGCGCTATCACCGGCTGGTGCTGGCGGCATTGCAGCAGGCCGGCATTCCGGTTGCCGGCGCCGACCGGATGAAGCTTGAAGACCAGATCGAGATCAGGGATCTGCTGGCGCTTGGCGATGTGATGCTGCTTCCCGAGGATGATCTGCAGCTGGCGGCGGCGCTGAAATCACCGCTGTTCGGGCTGGATGAGGAGGCGCTTTTCACACTGGCGCATGACCGTGGCAAACGCAGCCTTCACGCCCGCCTGATGGCGCATGCCGGTGGAGCCGATGCGATCGGGCGGGCGGCGGATCGCCTGCAGCATTTCAGGAACCTTGCCGATGATCTGTCGGTCTTCGCCTTTTTCAGCGCAGTGCTGACCGAGACGCGGCAGGATTTCCGGCGCCGGCTTGGCGCGGCGGTTGACGAGACGCTCGACCATTTTCTTGGGCTGGCGCAGAGTTTTGGTGCCGGCGGCGGTGTGTCGCTGACCGTCTTCCTTGCCGATCTGCGCGGCAGTGGCGGCGAGGTGCGCCGCGATATGGACGGCGCCGCCGCCAACGAGGTGCGGGTGATGACAATCCATGGCGCGAAGGGACTGGAGGCGCCGGTGGTTGTTCTTCCCGACATGCTGAAACCGGCCGGCGTGGCTGACCAGCTGGTGCGTGATCCGGACAGCGGTTTTGTCTATTGGGCGCCCGGCGCGGCGCGTCCGGATTTTGTCACCTCCGTCCGCGAGGCCGCAGGCCAGCGCGAGCGCGAGGAGGAGAACAGGCTGCTTTATGTCGCGCTGACCCGGGCCCGTGACGGCATCATCATCGGCGGCTGGCAGGCGTCGCGCCGTCGTCGTCTGGAGGGTAGCGATTACGCGCATCTGCTGGCCGTGATCGAAACCATGCCGGGGGTGGCCACCATCGAGGGTGGCGGGCTTCGTGTCGAAACTGCCGGCAAGGTGGAAGCGATGAAACCCGGCCTGCCGACTCCGCCGCGTGAGGAGGTAACAGCGGAGATTCCAGACTGGTTGTTCCATGCCGCGCCAGCCGAACCGCGCCCGCCCCGTCCGTTGCGCCCCTCGGTGCCGGATGGTGCCGCCACCGCGGCATCGGCCCCGGGAACGCGCTTCATCACCGCCACCACGGCGCTGGCGCGCGGCCGTCTGGCGCACCGCATGTTCGAGGTGCTGCCGCATCTGCCAGCCGCCCGCCACGACGCCGTCATCACGGCGATGATCGAGGCGCAGAAGGAGTTGTCGGTGGAGGTCGCGCTGGCACTCGCCGCCGAGGTGAGGCATGTGCTGGCAATGCCGGAACTGGCGCCGCTGTTCGGTCCGGATGCGCTTGCCGAGATTTCGGTCAGTGGCCTGGTGCAGGGGGTGGGTGTCGCTGGCCAGATCGACCGGCTGCATATCGATTCGACGCGCGTGTTGATCGGCGATTTCAAGACCGGGCCGCGGCCTGCCACAACGCCGGATGCCTATGTCAGGCAGATGGCGCTCTATGGTGCGTTGATGGCGCAGATCTATCCGCAGCGTGATATTGTAACATGGCTGATCTGGACCGAGGCGGCGGCGGTTGAGGCGGTTGCGCCGGCGGCGCGCGCGGCGGCACTTGCAACGCTTGCCGGTGAGCCAACGCCTTGACGGTTCGGGGCGTGGCTCCTACCTTGAGGAGGCGGGATAACCCGCCAATCCGACTTTCAAGGGGGCATCTGACGATGGCGACAACGAAGACAACCGACAGTGATTTTTCTGCCGACGTCCTGCAGGCTGATGGGCCTGTGCTTGTTGATTTCTGGGCGGAATGGTGTGGCCCCTGCAAGGCCATCGGGCCGGCGCTCGAGGAACTCAGCGACGCGCATGGCGACGCCATCTCGATCGTCAAGCTGAACATCGACGAGAACCCGCTGACCCCGCAGCAATATAATGTTCGCGGCATTCCCACGCTGCTGATTTTCAAGGGCGGCGAGGTGGTTGCCGAGAAGATCGGCGCGGTGCCGAAATCACAGCTCGAGGCCTGGATCACCAGCACCATCGCCTGACCATTGGCATGGCGCGCTGTCAGTCTGGAAGGCTGCCATTCTGCGCCAACACATGACCCGCCAGATATAGCGACCCGCAGATCATCACCGGCAGACCCCCGTCATCGGGGCCGTCCGCCAGCGCCTGCAGCGCGCCGCCGAGCGACGAGGCAAGGCGCGCTGCCGGGAAACTGTGCCGCGCGGCCTCGGCCAATTGCCCAGCTGTCAGGCTGGCAGGCTGGTCCGGTATCGCAAGACAGGTGATCGAGGCTGCAAGCGGCGCGATGCGGTGCAGAAATTCATCGGCCGGCCGCGTATCCAGCGCACCGCAGATGAAATGCCACTTGCGGCCGTCAAGGGCCGGCAGGGCGGCGGCGAGGGCGTCCGCGCCATGTGCGTTATGCGCACCGTCGACCCAGACATGACGGCTGGCGAGCCGCGCCAGCGGGCCGTCGGCAAGCCTTTGCAACCGGCCGGGCCATGAAGCTTTTGCGACACCGGCGGCAAGCGACTCATCCGCCAGGTCCGGCATCACCGCGACAAGCGCCGATGCGGCAAGCGCCATATTGGCCTGCTGATGCGGGCCATGAAGTGACGGTGCCGGCAGATGAAGGTGGCGCGTACCTGTCTCCAGATCGATCCCGCCATCGGCGCGTGGTGTCCAGGCGATGTCCCTGCCGATCGCCGTCACATCGGTGCCGATCTCCTTGGCATGGGTCTCAAGCGCGACCATCACCTCCGCCGCCTGCGCCGCGCTGAAACAGGGCACTGACCGGCGCATGATGCCGGCTTTCTGACCGGCAATGCCGGCAAGATCGCTGCCAAGGAAATGTTCATGATCCCGCGCCACCGGCGTGATGACGGTGGCTGCCGGGGCGCTCAGCACATTGGTTGAATCGAGCATCCCGCCAAGCCCGGTTTCCAGCAGCAGAAGATCGGCTTCTATACGCGAGAAGGCCAGCAAAGCGGCGGCGGTCGTGACCTCGAAGAAGGTGACCGGCATGTCGCCATTGGCGGCCTCGACCTCTTCCAGCAGGTCGGCAAGTTCACCATCACCGATCAGGCGGCCGGCAAGACGTATGCGTTCATTGAAACGACACAGATGCGGCGAGACATAGCAATGGACGCGAAGGCCGGCCGCCTCGGCCATGGCGCGCATCAGCGCGATAACCGATCCCTTGCCGTTGGTACCGGCGACGTGAATCACCGGCGGCAGCCGATGATGCGGGTCGCCAAGCCTTGTAAGCAGGTCGAAGGTGCGGTCAAGCCCGAGGTCGATCAGCTTGGGGTGCAGTGATGTCAGACGGGTGAGCGCGTCATGCGCGCGCCGCGTGTCGTCCGGCCCCGGTGTTGTCGGCATCAGGCGGCCCTTGTGGCCTCGCGGCGGTCCATCAGGAAGCCCAGAATACGACCGATATAGGATGGCTGCTCGGCACGGGAAATGACGGCATCGACCATCCCGTGATCCTGCAGATATTCCGCTGTCTGGAAATCATCGGGCAGCTTTTCGCGAACCGTTTCCTCGATGACGCGCCGGCCGGCAAAGCCGATGATGGCGCCGGGTTCGGCGATCTGCAGATCACCAAGCATGGCAAAGGAGGCGGTGACGCCGCCGGTTGTCGGGTGGGCCAGCAACACAATATGTGGCAAGCCGGCGGCCCGCACCTTTTCAACGGCCAGGATTGTCCGTGGAAGCTGCATCAGCGACAATATGCCTTCCTGCATGCGCGCCCCGCCGGTCGACGGAATTGTGATCAGGGCGGCGTCGTGTGCCACGGCTGTCTCGGCGGCGGCGATGATGCCATTGCCAACCATGCGCCCCATCGATCCACCCATGAAGCGGAAATCGAACGCGGCGATCACGGCCTTGCGGCCCCCGATACGGCCATGCGCCACAGCGATGGCGTCCTTGACGCCGGTCTTTGTCCGGCTGTCCTTCAGCCGGTCGGTATAGCGGCGGGAGTCGCGGAATTTCAGCGGATCATCATCGATCGCCGCCAACTCGACTCTCTCGAAGCCCGCATCGTCGAAAATCATCGCGAAACGCGCCTCAGGCGGCAGTGGTGCATGATGTCCGCAGGTCGAACAGCAATTATTGGCCTGTTCGAACTCGCGGTGAAAGATCATCTGACCGCAGGCCTTGCATTTGATCCACAGGTTGTCGGGAACGTCATTTGACGTGACAAGCGCCTTGATCTTCGGCAGCACCGCGTTGGTGATCCAGTTCATCGGTCAAACTCCCTTCTTCGCCGCTTCCGCATGGTGGCGGTCCCATGCGTATTCATTCGCGACGGCCTGCTGCTGCCACACCTTTGGCAAGGTCGCCGACAAATGCGGCAATTTTGGACACGGTTTCAGGAGTGCCTCGGCCATCCTCGCCAATATTGTCGGCGATGATATCAACAACGGCGGACCCGATGATGGCGCCGTCCGACAGGCTGGCGGCTTCGCCGGCCTGTTCCGGTGTCCTGATCCCGAAACCGGTCACGACCGGAAGGTCGGTTGCCGCCGAAATCCGGCTATAGGCCGCGGAGATACTGTCGGCGGCGGCACTTCGTGTGCCGGTGATGCCGGTGATGGCGACGTAATAGACGAATCCGCTGGCGGTGCCGAGGACGACGGGAAGCCGCGCCGCATCACTTGTCGGGGTGACAAGACGGATGAAATCAAGCCCGGCCTCGCGGGCTGGCAAATACAGCTCGTCATCTTCTTCCGGTGGCAGATCGACGACGATCAGACCGTCAACACCGGCCGCGACCGCGTCGGCAAGAAACGCCTCGACGCCATAGATGTAGATCGGGTTGTAATAGCCCATCAGCACCAGCGGTGTGTCGGGATGACGGGCGCGGAAATCGCGCGCCAGCTGCAACGTGCCGGCAAGTGTCATGCCCGCTTTCAGCGCCCGCAGCGAGGCCGCCTGAATGGCCGGGCCATCGGCCATCGGGTCGGAAAAGGGCATGCCAAGCTCGATCATGTCGACCTTTGCCTCGACAAGGGCGTCGAGGATGGCACCGGATGTCTCGCGGTCGGGATCGCCGGCCGACACAAAAACGCCAAGAACGCCGCGATCTTCAGTGCGGGCTTTGGCGAAGGCGGCTTCGATACGTGAGGTCATTGTCAGGGTCTTTCCATCTTGGGTTGGCGGCCACCCCGGGTGACATCCGGGGCGACGGTTCTATGCCGGTCAGAGCTTGCCGCGTTCCTCAAGCATGGGCAGCACCGCGCCGAGATCCTTGTCGCCGCGGCCACACATATTGAGGATCAGGATCTGGTCCCTGTCCATATCGCCGATGATTGTGCCGACAAAGGCCAGCGCGTGGGACGGCTCCAGCGCCGGGATGATTCCCTCAAGACGCGAGCAGAGCTGGAACGCATCCAGCGCTTCCTCGTCCGTCGCGCTGACATACTCGACCCGCTTCATATCGTGGAGCCAGGAATGTTCAGGGCCGATCCCCGGGTAGTCCAACCCGGCCGAGATCGAATGCGCGTCGATGATCTGGCCATCCTCATCCTGCAGCAGATAGGTCCGGTTGCCATGCAGAATGCCGGGTGTGCCGCCGGTCAGCGACGCGGCGTGAAGGCCGGAGGGGATACCTTTGCCAGCCGCCTCGACGCCGATGATCCGTACCGATTCATCATCAAGGAACGGGTGGAACAGCCCCATGGCGTTTGAACCGCCGCCGATACAGGCGACAATGGTATCGGGAAGGCGTCCCTCGGCATCCATGATCTGTTGGCGGGCCTCGCGGCCGATCACTGACTGGAAGTCACGCACCATCTGCGGGTAGGGGTGCGGGCCGGCGACAGTGCCAATGATATAGAAATGCGTCTCGGCATTCGCCACCCAGTAGCGGAGCGCCTCGTTCATGGCGTCCTTCAGCGTGCCGGTGCCCGATGTCACCGGGTGTACCTTGGCGCCGAGAAGCCGCATCCGGTCGACATTCGGCTTCTGGCGGCGGACATCCTCCTCGCCCATGAAGACCTCGCACTCCATATCGAACAGCGCGCAGGCGGTGGCGGTGGCAACACCGTGCTGGCCGGCGCCGGTCTCGGCGATGATTCTGGTCTTGCCCATGCGTTTGGCAAGCAATGCCTGGCCAAGCACATTGTTGATCTTGTGCGCGCCGGTATGGTTCAGCTCGTCACGCTTCAGATACAGTTTGGCACCACCGAAATGTGCTGTCAGCCGTTCGGCGAAATAGAGCGGGCTTGGCCGGCCGACATAATGCGTCTGGTAATAAGCCAGCTCACTGGCGAAATCGGCGTCCGACTGCGCCGCCTTGTAGGCGCTTTCCACCTGCAGGATCAGCGGCATCAGGGTTTCGGCGACGAAGCGTCCGCCATGCATGCCGAACCGGCCTCTCTCGTCAGGCTGGTTGCGCAGGGAATTCAGATTGATATCGGTCATGGTCCATCCGGTCATGGCGGCGGTGGCCGCGTGGTTGTGTGAAGTGAGAAACCTACCCCAGCCGGGCCGTCGAGACAAAGTTGCGAATGCGCTCTGCGTCTTTTTTTCCGGGGGCCGTTTCCACGCCGCTGGATACATCAACGGCGCCGGCGCCGGTCACCGCGATGGCGCGCGCCACATTCTCCTGCGACAGGCCGCCGGCAAGCATCCATTTTGTCCGGCCCGCATGATTGGCAAGAAGCGTCCAGTCAAAGGCATGGCCGGTGCCGCCCGGCAGGCCGCCGGGATCTCCCTTGGCATCGAAAAGAAGCCAGTCGGCCACCCCCTCCCATGCCTCGCAGACCTCCAGATCCTCGGCGCCGGCAACGCGGATGGCGCGAATCAGCGGCAGGCCGAACCGATCGCGGATACGGTTGGCGCGTTCGGGCGTTTCATGACCGTGAAGCTGGATATAATGCGGACGTGCCGCCTCGATGACGCTGGCAAGATCGTCATCTTCCATATCGACCGTCAGCGCAACGCGCGCCGGCGGTGTGTCCTGCCGCCGTGTCTGCTCGGCATGACCGGCGATGCTGCGCGCGGCGTCGAGGTCGAGGTGACGCGGTGAGCGTGGATAGAACACCATCCCGACAAAGGTAGCACCGGCATCCCGGCAGACATCATAATCCTCTGTCGAAGCGATGCCACAAATCTTCACGGCGATATGGCGAGCCGGCGCGGGGTCGGGTGTCATGACGGGCCTCCAAGGCTGGTCGGCGCAGTGGCGTCACCACTTTCTGCCTCAGCAAGCCTGGTTTCGGCCTTGGCAGCACGCTGTTCCGCCTTGCCAAGCTGACGCTGCAGCCGCCAGTTCCGTGACTTCGCCGCGACAAGTGACAGCCAGACGAGTCCACCGCCAATGATGGCACCGGCGCAGACCGCCCCGAGTGTCAGTATCCAGGTGGCAAGCTCGATCTGCCCGCCAAGCGGCCAGAGTTTGACGATGGCCATATGATTGTTGGATGCGGCAAACAGCATCGCGACGACAGTAATGCCAAGCGAGATGATCACCCAGAAAAAACGGCCGAGAAAACGCATGGCCGCCGCCGGTCAGCGGTTCAGCCGCTCACGCATACCCTTGCCCATCTTGAAGAAAGGTACTTTCTTCTCGGCAACCTCGACACTCGCCCCGGTGCGGGGGTTCCTGCCGGTACGCGCCTTGCGGTGACGTACGGAAAAGGCCCCGAAGCCACGAAGCTCGACGCGGTCGCCGCGCTCGAGTGCACCACCGATCTCGTCAAGGATGGTTCCGACCAGCCTTTCGATATCTCGGTGATACAAAGCAGGGTTCTTTGCCGCCAGTCTGGCGATGAGTTCAGAACGTGTCACGGCCCCACCCACTGTAATCAAAGGAAAAACGAGACAAGAGCATGCCTGCTGCTGAAATGCAGGTCAACAATCTTGCCTGTCAAAGCCGCCGGTTTCGAGGTTTTGGTGGCAAATCGCAGCAAAATGGCCCCGGTTCGCGGGTTTCGGTGCAAAAAAAAAGGGACAAATCGAGGCGTCTGGCGTCGATTCGTCCCGGGATTTGATGTCAGGCTTACTCGTCGTCGCCTGATTCGCGCTTGGCGAGGGCGGCGCCGAGGATGTCCCCGAGGCTGGCCCCGCTGTCCGATGAGCCGTATTCCTCGACAGCCTGCTTTTCCTCGGCTGTCTCGCGTGCCTTGATCGACAGGCTGAGCTTGCGGCTCTTCTTGTCGATGTTGGTGATCACGGCATCGACCTTCTCGCCGACAGCAAAGCGGTCGGCGCGCTGTTCGGCGCGGTCGCGGCTGAGATCGGCACGGCGGATGAAGCCGGTCAGCGATTCGCCGACACTGACCTCGATGCCATTGTCGGTCAGCACGGTTACCGTGCAGGTCACCACCTCGCCCTTGCGATGATTGTCCATCTGGCCGGCAAACGGATCGTCCGTCAGCTGCTTGATGCCAAGCGAGATACGCTCCTTGTCGATGTCAACGTCAAGGATCTTGGCCTTCACCATGTCGCCTTTCGAGAAGCCTTCAAGCGCGGCCTCGCCGGTGGCGTCCCAGCTGATGTCGGACAGGTGGACAAGACCGTCGATCTCGTCCGTCAGGCCGACAAACAGGCCGAACTCGGTGATATTGCGGATTTCACCCTCGATTTCGGTACCGGCCGGATTCGCGGCGCTGTAATCTTCCCACGGGTTGCCGCTGCACTGCTTGAGACCAAGCGAGATACGACGCTTCGACAGGTCGACATCAAGAACCATCACCTCAACCTGCTGGCTGGTGGAGACGATCTTGCCGGGATGGACGTTTTTCTTGGTCCAGCTCATTTCGGAGACATGGACAAGACCCTCAACACCGGCCTCAAGCTCAACAAACGCGCCGTAGTCAGTGATATTGGTGACGCGGCCTTCCAGCTTCGAGCCGATCGGGAATTTACCCTCGACACTCTCCCATGGGTCGGATTGCAACTGCTTCATGCCAAGCGAGATACGCTGTGTTTCCGGGTTGAAGCGGATCACCTGGACCTCGACTGTCTCGCCAATCTGCAGGGCCTCCGACGGATGGCTGATACGCTGCCATGCGATGTCGGTCACATGCAGCAGGCCATCGACACCGCCGAGATCGACGAAGGCGCCGTAATCGGTGATGTTCTTGACCACACCCTGAAGGACCTGACCTTCCTGGAGGTTGGAGACAAGCTCCGAGCGGGCTTCGGCCCGGGATTCTTCCAGAACGGCCCGCCTGGATACGACAATGTTGCCGCGACGCCGGTCGATTTTCAGAATCTGGAACGGCTGCGGGGTGCCCATCAGGGGACCAAGATCGCGAACCGGCCGGATATCGACCTGGCTGCCCGGCAGAAAGGCGGTGGCGCCCGACAGATCGACGGTGAAGCCGCCCTTGACCTTGCCGAAGATCACGCCGGTGACGCGTTCCTGCTTTTCGAATGACGCCTCAAGGAGGCCCCATGCCTCTTCGCGGCGGGCCTTGTCGCGCGACAGCATGGCCTGGCCATTCTTGTCTTCCATGCGCTCGACATAGACTTCGATCTCATCGCCGACATTGACGTTCGGTTCCTGGCCCGCGATCGTCAGTTCTTTCAGCGGAACGCGGCCCTCGGATTTCAGGCCGACATCGATGATGACGGCGTCGCCCTCGACGCCGACGACAAAGCCGCGAACGACGCTGCCCTCGATGTTGGTGTGCTCGCCAAAGCTCTCGGCAAGAAGATCAGCAAAGTTCTCGGTTGCAGCCTCGGCTGCGGAAGTGGTTTGGGATGCCAAAGAAATCTCCGTTTTCGCCTGTGGCCGGCCGCGACAATCGGCGGGTGGCCATAAATCCTCAGCTGGCGGGTGAGGGCCGGTCAGGCTGAACATGGTTTCCTCGCGGCGCTGTGCCGTCTTGTTCCGCCAGATGCGGATCTGGCATGGCGGATCGGGGAAACCCAGGCCGGGTTTTTGGTGGCGAATGGTTGGTTTGCCGCCAGCGTTTCCTGTTTCACATATGAAGGGTCGGCCGTTCAGTCTGCCGGCCCTCCGGTTCACTGTTCCCGGTGATTTTCGATATGGCGGAGTGCTGCGGTGAACACACCGTCGGCATCCAGCCTTGTCGTGTCGATGATCATCGCGCCGTCAACAGCCTTCAAAGGTGCCGTACTGCGCTCCCGGTCACGCCGGTCACGATCCCGCATATCCTCAAGAACGTCGCGGAACATAACGGATTGCCCGGCATCTTGCAACTCCCGGGTGCGGCGTGTCGCGCGTTCTTCCAGATCAGCGTCGATGAAAAATTTGAAATCGGCATCCGGCAGGATCACGCTGCCGATATCGCGGCCGTCGAGGACCGCGCCGTCTTGAGACGCTGTGTGGCTTGCGAACCGCCGCTGGAAGGTCAGGAAATTCTGTCTGACCGCTGGCATGGCGGCGACGATGGAGGCCATGCCGGCAACAGCATCGGTGCGAATGGCTGCGGTGCCGGCCATCGAGAGATCAAGCTTGTCTACCGCCGCCGCGGCCGTCTTTTCATCAATTTTTTCAGGTAGATGGCCAGATGTCAGTAGATCCAGTGCCAGGCATCTATAGAGCGATCCCGTATCGAGATGCGCCAGATTGAAATGCGATGCGAGGCGTTTGGCCAGCGTTCCCTTGCCGCTGGCGGCCGAACCATCAACGGCAATGATCATGAAGACCCGCCGGCGCGAAGCGCGGCGCCGCACCCGTTCATGCTGTCGGCGAATCCCGGAAAGCTGGTGTTGATGGTGGCGCACCCGCTGACGGTCATCGGTGCCGCTGACACCATGCCAAGCGTCAGGAATGACATCGCAATCCGGTGGTCATGCTGCGAATCGATGGTGATGCCCCCCGCAATGGCGCCGCCGGTCACCGTCATGCTGTGATCATCATAGGCAACATCGCCGCCGGCGGCGGCGATTCCGTCCGCCACGACGGCAATCCGGTCGGTTTCCTTGACCCGCAATTCCTCGACGCCAAGCATGCGGGTGACACCCTCGGCCTGTGTCGCGGCGACGGCCAGAATCGGATATTCGTCGATCATTGAAGCGGCGCGCGCGGGCGGCACGTCAATGCCATGAAGGCGGCTGTGCCGCACCCGCAGATCGGCGACATCCTCGCCGCCCTCGGTTCTTTGATTGCTGATTTCGATATCGCCACCCATTTCGCGCAGCGTACGGATCAGGCCGGTGCGAAGCGGGTTCATGCCAACCGCCGGGATGGTCAGGTCGCTGCCCTCGGTGATCAGCGCCGCCACCATCGGGAAGGCGGCCGAGGAGGGATCGCGTGGCACGACAATATCGCTGGCGGTCAATGTCGCCTCACCCTCGAGTTCGACAATATGCGTGCCATCGGGGTCTGTATGGGAGCGCACCGTCGCCCCGAAATGGCGAAGCATTGCCTCGGTATGATCGCGCGATGCGGCTGGCTCGCGAACAATGCTGGTGCCACGTGCATTCACGGCCGCCAGCAGAACCGCCGATTTGATCTGCGCCGAGGCGACCTTGCTTGTGTGGTCGGCCGCCAATGGTGTCTGCGCCCCGGTGATCGTGACTGGCAGCCTGTCGCCGTCGCGGGCGGTGATGGCGGCGCCCATGGCGGCGAGGGGGTCTGTCACGCGGGCCATCGGACGACGGCTCAGCGACGCATCGCCGCAGAAGGTGGCGGTCAATGGCTGGCCGGCGACAACGCCCATCAACAGCCGCACACCGGTGCCGCTGTTGCCAAGGTCAAGCGGGCTTTCCGGCGAAATGAGTCCCGACGTCCCGACGCCGGTGACACGCCAGGTGCCGTCCTCGTCGCGGCTGATGGTGGCGCCGAGGGCCTGCATGGCGCGGCCGGTGGCCATGACGTCGTCACCCTCAAGAAGCCCCCTGACCCTTGTGGTGCCAATGGCAAGCCCACCAAGGATCAGCGAGCGGTGGGATATGGATTTGTCGCCGGGAACATCAAATCGTCCAGACAGGCCCGTATGCTGTCCTGACTGAAGGATTTCATGCGCTGTGAGCGAGGTTTCGCGTGGCATAGGTAACGGCACCTTCGTGTCTTCGCACCGTGACCCCCTGGATGGTGCCGGCGCGCGGGGTTTTTGTTGCGCGCAGTGATAACATTCTTGATTGCCGCTAGGCAATGATGCGGCAATCAGGCTCGCCATGCGGTCATCTGACCGGCAAAAGCATGCTGAAAATATGTCGCGCATGAATTTTGTTTTTGACAGCGATGACAAATTGTATCAAATCGCAACTGGATGTCCCGACCGGACACTGTCGTGATCATGACGCCCGGCTTGCTATCAACGGCACAGGGCGCAGCTCGGATGGGTTTGTGAGATGGCGAAAGCTGAACTTGGCCTGAAGCGTACCTGCCTTTCATGTGGCATGCGCTACTATGATTTTAACCGGACACCCATAATCTGCCCCGGGTGCCAGACCGAATTTGATCCCGAGCTTGTCGTTCGCAGCCGGCGCGGCCGGGTTGCACCGAAAAGCGATGGCAAGGCCGGCAAGGTCGAAGCCGCGGCATCTGCGGAAGATGCTGTGTCGCCGGAGGAGGATGAGCCGCAAACCGACGAGGACGCTTCGGCAGCCGAAGGGTCGCAGGGCGAGGACGAGTTCGAGGGCGATGACATTGATGTCAGCAATGATGACAGTGCCGGCCTGATCGCCGACGACCTTGATGAGGGTGATGAGATCATTGCCGGGATCCCGAAGGAAGACGAATAGGCCGACTTTTAGATCTCCACATTTTTTGCTTGCCCGGCCGGTGGTGGCTGGGATAGACAATGTGGCGCTCGGGCAACGGCTCGGCGCGGTTCCGGTTGGAACGCCAGACCATGGGTCAACAGACCATATGCGACGGGGCTATAGCTCAGCTGGGAGAGCGCTACAATGGCATTGTAGAGGTCAGCGGTTCGATCCCGCTTAGCTCCACCAACCGCTTCACGAAAACCCGCCAGCCGGCGGGTTTTTGCTTTTCGACCGTCATATTATGCGCTGCTGGTCAGGCGGCGACAAGCCGGCCGGCGACTGCGTCATACAATGCCACCTCGCTGTCGGCGGCACGCAGGAAATCACCTGAGGCCCGAAGCTGGCGCGACACGACGCCAAGCGCGGCAAGATGACCGGCGCCATCGCGATCACCGCCAAGCACAAGCATGACAATGTCGACCGGTTTGCCATCGGGGCTGTCGAAATCGACAGGTTGTTCCAGCGTCGCAAGCAGGGTGCTGGTCGCCGTCGCCCCGGCGATGGTTGCATGGGGCAGCGCGATGCCGTCGCCAATGGCTGTGCTGCCAAGCTTCTCGCGGTCGAGGACAGCATCAAGGACGAGACGCTCGTCCAGATTGCCGTGGCGCGCCACGCGGCTGCACAGGCTTTCCAGAAGCTGCTTTCTGCTGGTCACGGGATGCCGGCACAACAGGATGCCCGGCATCAGGTCCGGTCGGATCATGGGATGGCACTCAAAAACTCTTGAAACTGCGATGGGACCGATACCGAATATCGCACCCCGTCGCGAGGAGGCGGGAACCTAGATGCAACGACCGTGCCTGTCAAGGCACCATCGGGCGGCCCCCATATTAATTTCAGATTGAAAAACGGTCGCCGAGATAGACCCGGCGGACACCCTGATGACCAATCACCTCGTCCGGTGTGCCTTCCATCAGAACCGTGCCGTCATGGATAATGTAGGCGCGGTCGACTATGTCCAGCGTTTCCCTGACATTATGGTCTGTGATCAGAACGCCGAGCCCGTGCATCTTCAACTGGGCGATCAGGTTTCTGATGTCGGTCAGGGCGATCGGGTCGATGCCGGCAAGCGGTTCATCAAGCAGCAGGAATGTCGGCCGCATCGCCAGCGCGCGGGCAATCTCGAGTCGCCGCCGTTCGCCGCCCGACAGGTTGACAGCCGATGTGTTGCGAAGGTGGGCAATCGAAAATTCAGCCATCAGGTCGTCAAGGATGGCGTCGTGGTCCTCCCTGGTTCCTTCGGTCGTTTCAAGCACCGCGCGGATGTTCTGTTCGACGGTCAATCCCCGGAAGATACTGGATTCCTGGGGAAGGTAGCCAAGACCAAGGCGCGCCCGCTGAAATACCGGCAGGTCGGTGATTTCGGTGCCGTCGAACTGTACATTGCCTTCATCCGCCGGGAGAAGGCCGACAAGCATGTGGAATGTCGTTGTCTTGCCAGCCCCGTTGGGCCCCAGCAAACCGACCGCCTCGCCGCGCTTCAGTTGCATCGAGACGTTGCGGACAACGCGTTTCCCGCCGAAACTCTTGCCAATGCCGGTCGCTACCAGCCCTTCATGGTGCGATATCAGTCGCGGGCGGTCGGGTTCGGCCGACGCGAAGTCGTTTTTCTTAATTGTCATGATATCTCTTCTGATAACAGGCGCTTAGCCTAGCGTCATTTTTGGTGAAACTCAACGGTCCATCGCCCACCCTTATATCTGTTTCCTGTCAGTTTGACCGCAGGACACCGCTGACCCTGCCACCAGAGCCTGTGGCCAGCATCCGGCTGTTGCCGGTCTGCAGGTCAATTTCGGCACGATCACCAAGCATTCTGCTCCCGCCATCAATGATCTCGACATTGCCGGTAACGGTCGCGAATTCGGACCCGGCGTCATAGGTCGCGGCATCGCCGGTGGCCTGCCGGCCGTTGGCGCTCGTCACCTTCACATTCCCTTCCGCGTCAATCGCCGTCAGGCTGCCATCCGCGGCGAAATGGGCATTCACCAGATTGCCGGCAAACAGGCGGCCGGCCGAGTCGGTGTAGACAGCATTGCCGATGGCCGTCATCTTCTGGGTCTCGTCAGCCCGGGTGTCGAGGTCGATTGATGTGTCGGCCGTGATCGTTCCGCGCGCCCCGGAAACCAGCGCATCGGGACCCTCGACACGGTAATCCTGGTCCTCGATCCGGTAGATGAACTTGCTGCCCCTGGCGCGCGATGTGTCATCCTTGAAAACGGCCCCGCCTGTTGCCGTCACGGTTTCGATGTCACGTCCCTCGCTGTCCGGGTCGTAGGTCGCAACAAGCAGGTCACCGCGGATTTCCCGTGCCCCCTGAATGGCGACAGCATCGCCCCGTGCCGTGTAGACACCGTCTGTCTGGTTCCATTCCAGAACGTCATCCGCCTCGATTGTCAGAGGTGTGCCTTCCTGCGCCGTCAGGCCTGCCGGCAATGTGGCAAGGGCGACAAGACAAAAGCCAAAAAACCCCGATCTGATGTTCAGTGACGTTGCTGGCAATGTTTCAAACATGTTTTCCTCTTATTGTGTGCCTGCTGCGGGTGCGGTCATCCGGTGCCGATCAGGAACCGCTTCCTTGATTGTGGAGTGTCATTCTCGGCTTGTCGGTGAAAATGATGGTGCCGCCCCTGTCGGTCACCTGCATGCCGCCGGCAAGGATGACCCCGCTGTCATTCTCGACCCGCACTGGCCGGTCGGTCTTCATATGGCCTTCATCAAGATTTGCGTGGATGACTTCCGCCACCATGACAAGGCCGGTATCGCGGCTGGTAATCACCACATCACCTATGAGGTCGATTTCCGTCAGATCCGGAAAATAAACGCCCGTTGTCGAGGTGACATTCATCACATCACCGCTGTCACGGCGCAGTTCGGCGGTCGGTGATGACAGATCAACGACACCGTTTTCGCGTTCACGCGCGATGTCGGCGGTGATCTCGAAAGGTTCGCCGCGCACCGTCTGTCCGCGATAGATGGCGCCGGTCAGTTCGACATCGCCGGTCTTGTCGACCTTGATGTCGCTGATCTCCAGCCGGATTTCATCCTGCTGATTGAACAGACCAAGCCACAGGACGGTGCCGAAGGACATGAACGCGCCAAGCCCGATGAGCAGCAGGCTGGTCCGGAACCCGCGCCGTTCGGGGTCGGCCTGTCTGGCGCGCGGGGCGAATTTGGGTGCGGGCTGGTCGGTGCTCTTTTGCTCTGCCATCAATGGTGACCCTAATGATGGAAAATATCGAGATCGGCAAAACCGCCAAGGTCCATGCCGGCGCGAACCGGCAGGAATTCGAAACAGGCCCGCGCGATGTCGGCGCGTCCCTCGCGTGCCAGCATCTCGTCCAGAACCGCCCGCAGCCGGTGGAGATACAGCACATCGCTTGCCGCATATTTCTGTTGCGCCTCACTCAGGCTGTCGGCGCCCCAGTCAGAAGATTGCTGTTGTTTGGAGATTTCGACGCCAATGAGTTCGGCACATAATTCCTTCAGACCATGCCTGTCGGTGTAGGTGCGGCAGAGTTTGGAGGCGATTTTCGTGCAATAGATCGGGCCCTTGATCGGGCCGAGCGACCGCGTCAGCGTGGCCAGATCGAAGCGCGCGAAATGAAACAGCTTGGTCACCGCCGGGTTTGCCAGCATTGCCGCAAGATTGGGCGCCGGCTGAAGGGGATGCGCCATTTTGACAAGATGCGCGTCACCATCCCCCGACGACAGCTGGACAAGGCAGAGCCTGTCGCGATGCGGGTTCAGCCCCATCGTTTCGGTATCGATGGCGATATCCTGACCAAGGTCGATGCCGTCCGGCAGGTCATCATGGTGAAGATGTATGGCCATCCCGCTGTTTGTCCCCAAATTGTCGGCGCCCGGCCGGATGCTCGGATCGTCGGCCTACATTACATGATTAGCGCCGCGAAATGCCAGCTAAACCTGTCCTGCCATCCGCCCGGGAAGGCAGTTTCGCCGACCGGCGGAATTGGCGCAGTTCCGGTCGCCGGCGCGAAAATAGGTGGACAAGCCGCCAGTACAGATTGATCCTGTCACAGTTTCCTGATCTGAGGGGGAGAAGGACATGAAATCGCATTATCGCGTGGTGGTCATCGGTGGCGGTGTCGTTGGCGCGTCGATTATCTATCATCTGGCGAAGATGGGATGGTCGGATATCTGCCTGATTGAACGCTCGGTGCTGACGGCCGGGTCAAGCTGGCATGCCGCCGGCGGCGTGCATGCGCTGAATGCCGATCCCAATATTTCCGCCCTGCAGGCCTATACAATCGACCTTCTCGGCAAGATCGAGGAAGAAAGCGGGCAGTCGGTCGGCATGCACATGACCGGCGGATTGACGCTGGCCGGTACGCCGGATCGCTGGGAATGGCTGCAATCCGCCTACCGCGTCTATCAGAGCATCGGCATCGAGGATGTGAGGCTTGTCACGCCGGAGGAAGCCGGCGAGATGTGTCCGGTGCTGTCGACAGACGGGATCCTTGGCGGGCTGTGGGCTGATCGCGAGGGCTATGTCGATACAACGGGAACGGTGCTTGCCTATGCCGGCGCGGCAAAGAAGAACGGCGCCACGGTGATTGAACATAACCGCGTTCTCGAACTCAACCAGACCGCCGAAGGATGGGATGTCGTCACCGAGAAGGGGACGATTTCATGCGAGCATGTGGTGAATGCCGCCGGTCTGTGGGCCAAACAGGTTGGCCGCATGGCCGGCATCGAGCTTCCGGTCTCGCCGCTGTCGCATCATTACCTGCTGACCGAGACCATCCCAGAAATTGCCGAGCTGGACCATGAATTGCCGCTTGTCGTCGATCTTGAGGGCTTTACCTATATGCGCCAGGACCAGCAGGGCATGCTGCTTGGTATCTATGAGATCAACCACCAGCACTGGATGATGGACGGGGCCCCGTGGGATTACGGCATCGAGCTTCTGCAGGAGGATGTCGACCGCATCGAGAACGAGCTGACCATGGGGTTCGAACGCTACCCGGTGTTGCAGACGGCCGGCGTGCGGAACTGGGTCAATGGCGCTTTCACTTTCTCGCCTGATGGCAATCCGCTTGTCGGGCCGGTGCCGGGCAAGCGCGGCTACTGGTCGGCCTGCGCGGTCATGGCCGGGTTCCTGCAGGGCGGCGGTGTCGGCAAGTCGCTTGCCGAATGGATGATTCATGGCGAGCCTGAGGCCGATGTCTACGGCATGGATGTCGCGCGCTATGGCCCCTTCGCTGAAAACAGGGAATATATAAAACAGACAACCGGCCAGTTCTATTCGCGCCGCTTTGTCATGACCTATCCGAACGAACAGCTTCCGGCGGGACGTCCGCTGAAGATGGCGCCGGCACATTCAGACATGGCGGCGGCGGGCGCGGTCTGGGGCAATAGCTGGGATCTGGAAGTGCCGCTCTATTTCGCGCCACAGGGATTTGCCGAGACGCCGTCGCTGAAGCGCTCGAACGCCTTTGACATTATTGGCGGCGAATGCCGGGCGGTGCGCCGTGATGTCGGCCTTCTGGACATCACCGGTTTCTCGCGCTTCGAGGTCAGTGGCCGGAATGCCGAAGCCTGGCTCCATACCGTGTTCGCCACGAAACTGCCGGCACCGGGGCGCGCCCGGCTTGCCGTCGCGCTTGGTCATGATGGCCGTCTGAAGGGCGATCTGACCCTGTTCAACTGGGGCGACGGCACCTGGTGGATCATGGGGTCCTACTATCTGCGACGCTGGCACATGCGCTGGTTCGATGATCACATGCAGGATGGTGTGCAGGTCCGCGACCTTGGCGAGGAGATGGCCGGGTTCTCATTGTCCGGCCCGAAGTCCCGCGCCGTGCTGGAGAAACTCACCGACGGCCCGCTTGACGAATTGTCCTTCATGGGATGTGGCAGTTTCGATATCGGGCTTGTCCGCGCGCGGGTTGGCCGGCTGTCGGTCACCGGCGAGGCAGGATACGAGATCAACTGCCGGATGGGTGACCACATTGCGTTGCGGCGGATGCTGCTTGAGGCCGGGGCCGATCTCGGCATTGCCGAATACGGCTTCAACGCCCTGTTGTCATTGCGGCTGGAGAAGAGCTACGGCATCTGGTCGGCCGAATTCACGCAAGGCTATACGCCCGGGATGACCGGCATGGACCGCTGGATCGACTGGGACAGGGCCGGCTTCATCGGCCGCGATGCGGCCATCGCCGAACGCGAGGGCAATGGCCCGGCACAGCGCCTCGTGACGCTCGAGGTGGCGGCTGACGATGCCGATGCCAGCGGATATGAGCCCATCTGGTCGGGTGACCGGCGGGTCGGCTTCGTGACATCCGGCGGCTATGGTCATACGGTCGGGACATCGCTGGCCATGGCGCTGGTCGACAGTGACCTCGCCTCGGTCGGCAATGATCTCGGCGTTCATATTGTCGGGGTGGAGCGCGACTGCCGGGTCATCGCGCCGTCGCCCTATGACCCGGCCGGCGCGGTGATGCGCGGGTGAGCGACTGTCAATCTTTCGGTTTTATACTAAGGGGAATCTGATGAGCCAACAGCCCGACGCAATCATCATCGGTACCGGCGTGATCGGCACCGCGGTGGCTTTTGAAATGGCGAAGGCCGGCTGGAAGACGCTGTCGCTGGATCGCAACACGCGGATCGGTCACGGTTCGACGGCCGGGTCCTGCGCCATTATCCGTATGCATTATTCCACCTTCGACGGCACCGCCTTCGCGTGGGAGGGATATCATTACTGGCGCGACTGGGAATCCTATCTCGGCCTGCCAGCCGATGCCGATCTGGCGACATTCAAGGAGTGCGGCTGCATGGTCATGCGCACAGCGGCGAATGACTATCTGGACAAGCATCTTGCCAACAGCCGCGAGCTGGATATTCCGGTCGAGGAATGGGATGGCGATGCCATCCGCGAAAGGCTGCCGATCTATTCGCTTGAAAGTTTCGCGCCGCCGCGCCGCATCGATGATCCGACCTTTGGCACACCGAATGGCGACAGGATCGCGGGCGCACTCTACTGGCCGAATGGCGGCTATGTCACCGACCCGTCACTGTCCAGCCAGAACCTGGCCGATGCGGCGAAACTGCATGGCGCCGAATTCCGGCTTGGCGCCGAGGTGGTGGAGATCCTGAAATCGGACGGGCGTGTCGCCGGCGTCCGGCTTGCCTCCGGCGAGGAAATCCACGCGCCGGTGGTGGTCAATGTCGCCGGCCCGGCCTCGGCTCATATCAACGGGCTGGCCGGCGTGCTGGAGGAGATGACGATCGAGACAAGGCCGCTCCGCCAGGAGGTGGCGCATGTGCCGGCGCCGCAGGGGTGCGATTTCGACGAGATCGGCATGGTTGTGTCGGATTCCGATATCGCCTGCTATATCCGGCCCGAACATGGCAACAACATCCTGATCGGCAGCGAGGACCCGCCCTGCGATCCGCACATGTGGGCCGAGACCGACACCGATTACGCGCGTGATTTCACCGAGCAGTGGAACAACCAGGTGATGCGCTATGGGCAGCGGGTGCCGAGCCTTGGCATCCCGTCGCAGGCGCGCGGCGTTGTCGATCTCTATGACGCCTCGACGGACTGGATCCCGATCTATGACAAGACGTCGCTTGGCGGCTATTACATGGCCTGCGGAAGCAGCGGCAACCAGTACAAGAACGCGCCGATTGCCGGCAAGATGATGG
This sequence comes from Rhodobiaceae bacterium, assembly GCA_038138545.1. Taxonomy (GTDB): domain Bacteria; phylum Pseudomonadota; class Alphaproteobacteria; order Puniceispirillales; family Puniceispirillaceae; genus UBA8309. Next base: position 29,816 of record JAYQDX010000015.1, read on the forward strand.
CCGCGCTGATCGGTTATTGCGAGGGCGGTGCCGATCATGACGCCGCGCCGTTGCATTACACGCTCCCCTATATCCAGCGTAAGATCAATGTCGGCTTCTATTCCCGCAAGCGCGAGATCAACAATGAGAGCAGCTTCTCGGTCCTGGGGTAGCTGATCGCCGATATTGCTGAAAAATCGCCGAAGGTCGGTGACTGTGATATACTGACCCTCGGCAGGTTCAGTGCATAGGTTGTGGTGATGAAAGTTGCAGATCTGGCGAAGGTATTCCCGACCGAGACGCTCGAGGCCGGCACCGTGCTGTTCAAGCAGGGTGACATTGACGGTGACGGCTACATCGTGCAGCAGGGACGGGTGGAACTGTCGCGCACCGTCGGCGGTGCCGTGCAGCGGGGAATCTTCGTCGAGGCGGGCCAGATTTTCGGTGTCTACAAGACGCTGTTCGAGAATGAGATGCGCTATTTCACCTGTACTGTGGTTCAGAAATCACTGATCACACGGATCCCTGAACAGGTGTTGAAGGACCGCATCGCCGCCAGTGACCCGTTCATCATCTATTGTGTTCGCAACTGGCCAAACCTTGGTGACAGGCTGATCAGCGACAGCTCCGGCGACTGAGCGTTGCCGGCTCACGGCAAGGTATGGGCAGGCGCCGGGCATCAGCCTTCGGAGCCGGTCTTTCGCGGCTTGCGGGTGACCAGCTTCAAAAAGACCATCACGAAGATCACCATCGCGACATAGAGGATCAGGACCTGCGGATGTTCCTGCAGCCCTTCATGAAGATTGTCATTCATACAGACAAAATCCTTCCTGAAGTCACTCACCCTCTCGCTCTGTGAAAGAACCTGACAGGCATTCATCTTGTCTTCGGCCATCATCCCACTCCCAGACTGTCACTCAGCAGGATGTCCTTCAGGAACATCAGCGTGAAATAGCCGGCATTTGTCATCACCACGAAACAGATGAACAGGCGCAGCTCGGCCTGCAGATCATCACCAAGCAGACGTTTGAAGAAGCCGCGTGACAGCAGAATTGAATATTCGATGACATACAAGGCCAGAACGCCGGCATTGAGGAACAACACTGTCGTCATGCCGGCCTGCCGGTCGGCGATCAGGCTGGCCGCCGCGATCAGCGCCGCCAGTGCCGCCGCCAGCGCGAGCCGGCCATGCCAGCGGCCCGTAATGATTGTAAATCTGCCGAGGGTGGAGGAAGGCTGGCCATGCGCCATGACGAACAGCAGCGCAAGGCTTGCCATGTGAAGGGCAAAGACCGCCATAAGCTTGGCCGAGGCCAGCCCGTCGCGTTGTCCGAAGATCAGGTCAGTCGCGTTGCTGTCCATGCTCCAATATCCTGTCGGCCAGTCCGCTCCCCCACTTGGTGAAATAGGGCCTTGCCGGCGCGTGTTCAATGCGGCGGCGACATTCCGGCGCATGGCTGCCGGGTGCTGGGCTGCCGGGTGCTGGCTTGGCTGACGGATTTTGGTGAATCCGGGTTAGACTGTGCCAGTGCCGGGCGGCCATTGGCCAGATATGACCTGCCATGGTTCAACAAAGGGAAGCTGCGGGACGGCATCAGCAATGCCGTTTTCGCATGGATTTGCAGCGCAACATAACAGGAGGTTTGAACGCAAAATCAAGGAGTCCTGAAATGGGCAAATCACTTCAAATCATCACCATCGCCCTTGCGATTTTCATCGCCGCTGCCATGCAGTTCAGCATGCCGGGTATTTCGGTCAGCAAGGCTGGCA
>JAYQDX010000015.1:31664-34930 GCA_038138545.1 Rhodobiaceae bacterium
GCAAGGCTGGCATCAGATTTGACAGGCGATGACGATCTTCACCGCCGCTGTGCGGCCCTATGACCGGACCGCGAAAGCCAGGCTGATCAGTTTCACCATATAGCCATAGAACAGGGTCAGCATGGCCACCGCCAGTGCTGGCCCCATCCTGTCCGGATCACCCCAGTTATCAAACGCGCCGGCTGTCAGGGCGATCAATCCGACGAGTGTTCCCAGCCATCCGAAATAGACAGCGCCGGTGCCAAACTGCGTGACATGCGTGCTCTTTTCACCCGTCATCAGCGCATATCCAACACCGCCGCCGAGAACGAATATCAGGCTGTTGATGTCCAGATAGAGATGCGGCCCGATTTGAAACAATGCTCCGCCGACGATAAACAGACAGATAGAGATTCCCAGATAATGTGTCATGTTCTGTTCCTGCCAATGTTGAACGTCACGTCGGTCGCGGTGCAGGTTTCAAGAATGGGCTGACAGCCTGCGACAGGGTGATCGGATTTATTCATTCCGGTATCTGACGCCGAGGATCTCGCAACGGTCGGCAAGACCGATCTGTTGTCGCTGGTCATCGATCATCCGGACCCATACGTCATGTCCGATGCGGTTTGACATTCTGCCAGTGATCACCTGAAGGATCTTTTCGCACTGGCCGGTGTCGCCGGCTTCGATACCCTCATCACCATGGCCGCAGACCGCGTCGGAATTGCGGATGACCTTGCCGGCGGCATCGCGGACAAGAACGCTGACGGCCTCGATGTTCCGTCTGGACTGGTTCTTGTATTGCAGGCGCAACGCGAAATAGGTTGCCACCCCGTCATCATCATTCTCGAACAGCACGTCGATGGAACAATGCGTTTTGTTTTTTTCATGCGCGTGCGAGATGCCCGGAAGCATGGCGGCTGACAGCGCGAGAAACAGCGCGATCATCAAACCGGGTTTGACAGCCGACATGACGCTGACCGTCACTACAAGCCATCTTGATGTGCCCACCATCACATACCCCGCGTCATCAAAAGCCAGATCACAATAAAACCTCGCCATCATGTCCGTCAATTCGCCGGATGCGGTATAGCTGAAATCTGCCGGAAGATGACGGGCGACAAATTGAATGCCATGGCGCGGGCTGGTTTCGGTCACCTGACCTTGAGTGCTGGCTCATGGCAGGCGGTAACCGGCCGGTGGCTACGCGGCCTTCCTGATATAGACCAAGGCACCGAGAGCGATCGCGCCGCCGACCAGCATCATCAACAGGATCGCATCATCTATACCCATGACATCGCCAAGATATCCGATGACGACACCGCCGGCGACAAGGCTGCCAAAGGAAATCGTCGACCACCATGTCATCACCCGGGCCCGGTAACGTTCTTCCACCTCCAGCTGGATCACGGTCTGCGCACCGATCCCGGCGATGGTCGCGGTAAAGCCGGTCACGATGAAAATCAGGCTGAGCGGGATCAGACTGTCAAACGGATTGAGCAGCGCCGTCATGGCAATGCCAAGAATGACCATTGGCAGGAGAAATGTCTGTATCCGGGATTTGCCGAGACGGCCTAGACCGATCCACCCCGACGCCAGCAATGATCCAAGACCGGCCGCCGCGGTGACAATCGCCAGGGCATGGCTTTCACCACCAAGAATCTGACCGACGATGGCCGGCTGGATTTCCAGCACACCGCGAACAAAGAAGCTGTTCATGCCGACAAGGCACAGCGTTGAAAAAATAATCGGTGTGCCAAGCGCGACCGCGCCCCCGTTGATCATCCGTTCCATGAAGCTGCCGGGCTCGTTGCCGTCGGACATGCGGGGTTGCAGAACCAGAAAATACAGTGAAATGATCAGTGGCACATACAGGATGGTGGCGATGAGGAAAGTCTCTGACAGCCCCATGAAGTGGATGGTCAGGCCGGCCAGGCCGGGGCCGACTATTCGCGACAGGTTCCAGGATACCGAATTCAATCCGACAGCACTGGCCAGATACGGCCTTGGCACGACCAGCGAGATGAACACCAGCCTGATCGGGTGATGAAAGGCGCTGAGCAACCCGAGCGCGGTGGAACAGGCAAGCAGGGTGATCAGGTTATGCTTGCCCAGAAGCTGCGTGGTGAAGATCGCAACGCTGATGCCGACCATCAGTATTTTTGTGACCAGCATGGCCTGGCGGGCATCCCATCGTTCCGCGAAGACCGCAATGAACGGGCCAAGGAAACCGACCGGGGCCATCAGCAGCAGCGACACAACGCTTGTCCAGAATGTCGATTCGGTGATTTGCCAGGCCAGCCAGCCAAGCCCGATTTTCTGCACCCAGGTTCCCAGAAGAGACAGAGTGTTCGTGACGAAGTAACCGACAAAGGTCGGAATTGTGAGAGCATTCATGAGTCTGAGTGATTGATGATGAATTGCTCGACAAGCCGGTTGAATTCATCCGCATCCTCGCAATAGGGCGCGTGCCCAACATTTGCCATTTCGACATGCTGCGCATCCGGCAGGCCGGCAATCAATGCCTTGAGGGCGTCAGGTTTGACAACAATGTCATCCGCCGCGGACAGAATGAGCGTTGGAACCTTTATGTCCGCAAGATAGGGCGTCGTGTCCAGATACTGGATCGCCGCGCCACCCCACCTGATGCCCTCGACCCGGATATCTCCGGCAATGGACACCAGAAATTCATGCAGGTCTGGTGCCAGCGTGCCAGACAGCATCCGTCCAATCCTGAGGGTGCCGTACTCCCTGTCATTCAGGCGCGTGCGCTGCTCGATGCGTTGCAGGACTTCGTCAGACAGGGGGGAGTCTTCAGGCTTGCCGCGCCCCTTGTGCGTGCAGGACAGCACCAGTCCGGCGCAACGGGACCCGCTCCCGGCGGCCAGAATCTGTGCCAGCATGCCCCCCATGGAATGCCCGATCAGCCAAAAGGACCGCAGCCCGAAATCCGAAAGCAACCGAGCGACTCCATCGGCAAATCCCGCCATCCCACCGTCAAACACCGATGTGCCGCCAAAGCCCGGTGCATCAATCGAGATCACCCTGAAGGCCTGGAAATGAATGAATTGATAATGCCAGCTTGTGCTGTTGCCGTTGAACCCGTGCAGGAAAACCAGCGTGCGGGTCGCGGTATCGGCTCCTGCCGGCTCCTGCCGCCGATAGGAAATGGTCATTCCGGACGCAGAATTTTTGTAAAGTTGTCTATCGGGAAGGTTTGGAAGGGTACCGGCCATCTTTTTGTCCCAGGTAAAGGGTGGACAACATTTTTTTTTCATTGAATAGTT
>JAYQDX010000016.1:0-3205 GCA_038138545.1 Rhodobiaceae bacterium
GGCCCAGAATGTGATCCGCCGCCTTCTCGCCGGTCATGATCGAGGGCGCGTTCAGGTTGCCATTGGTGATCCGCGGGAAAATCGAGGAATCGGCAACCCGCAACGCGTCGACCCCGATCACCCGGCATTGCGGGTCGACGACGCTGGCCGGGTCATCGGCCGCGCCCATGCGCAGCGTGCCGCAGGGGTGATAGGCGCTCTCGGCATGGTCACGGATGAACCCGTCAATGGCGTCATCCGAGGTGGCATCCTCGCCGGGCTGGATTTCAGCGCCGCGATAGGGGTCCATCGGCGCCTGCCGGATGATCTCGCGGGACAGTCTGATACAGCGCCGGAATTCCACCCAGTCATCGGGATGGCTCATATAGTTGAAACGGATTTCAGGCGCGGATGCGGGTTCGGCGTCGCGAATCCGGACATGGCCGCGTGATTTCGAGCGCATTGGCCCGACATGAAGCTGGAACCCATGCCCCTCGGCAGGTGCCCTGCCATCATAGCTGATCGCCACCGGCAGGAAGTGATACTGGATATCGGGATAGGCGATTCCGGCGGCGGACCGGATGAAGCCAAGCGTCTCGAACTGGTTGGAGGCGCCAAGCCCGCGTTTGAAAAACAGCCATTCGGCGCCGATCCGGGCCTTCGCCAGAAGGCCGAGATGGCGGTAGAGGGTGATCGGCTGCAGGCAGGCAATCTGGAAATAGACCTCGAGATGGTCCTGCAGATTGGCACCGACGCCAGCCCGGCCGGCCCGCACATCGACGCCGGCTTCCTGTAGCACGGGGCCGGGCCCGATCCCCGAACGTTGCAATATCTGCGGGGAATTGATGGCGCCCGCCGCCAGCACGATTTCGGCATTGGCCCGCACCTCGTGCCTGGCCCCGCCACGAAGATAGCTGACACCCACCGCGCGCGTCCCGTCAAACAGGACCCTGTCGACAAGCGCCCGCGTCACAAGCCGTACATTGCCGCGCGCCACCGCCGGTTTGAGATAGGCGTTCGCCGCCGACCATCGCCGCCCCTTCCACACCGTCATGTCGGCCGGCCCGAAGCCTTCCTGCCGGTGACCGTTATAATCGGGCGTCGCCGCATAGCCTGCCGCCTCGGCCGCCGCCACGAAAGCGTCATGGAGCGGGTTGTCGCGTGGCCCGCGGGTGACATGAAGCGGTCCGTCCGTGCCGCGCCAGGGCGCCTCGCCGCCATGCGAGGTCTCCATGCGCCGGAAATAGGGCAGGACATCGGCATAGCCCCAGCCGGTGGCGCCAGATTCCTCCCAATGCGTGTAGTCACCGGCATGGCCGCGAACATAGATCATGCCGTTGATCGAGGACGACCCGCCGATCACCTTGCCGCGCGGACAGACAAGCTGCCGCCCGCCAAGCGCCGCTTCCGGCTGTGCCAGATAGCCCCAATCATAGCGCGGCATGTTCATCGGATAGGACAGCGCGGCCGGCATCTGGATCAGCGGACCGGCATCGCTGCCACCAAATTCGAGAACCAGGACGCGCCGCCTGCCATCCTCGCCAAGCCGGTAGGCAAGCGCGCTTCCCGCCGAACCCGATCCGATGATGATGTAATCGTAGCTGTCACTCATCGCGCCACTATCAAGAGCCGCCCGCGCCGCGTCAAGCGGACCGGCGCCAGCCAGATCGTCGGATGGTGATTTTTAGCCAATGACTTTCTAGCCGGTGATTTTTTACCAGTGATTTTTTACCGGTGATTTTTCGCCGGGGCCGGGTCATAGTCGGTGCATGTCCATGTTGATATCCGATATCGCCGCCGGTCTTGCCGCCGGCACCCTCACCGCCCGCGATCATGTCGAGTCCTGTCTTGCCGCGATTGACAGCGAGGATGGCGCGCGGGCCTTCATTACCGTCAATGATGATGCCGCCCGTGCCGAGGCCGACCGCATTGACACGTTGCGCGCGGCCGGCGCCACGCTGCCGCCCTTTGCCGGCATCACATTGTCGGTGAAGGATCTGTTCGACATCACCGGCGAGGTGACCCGCGCCGGGTCAAGAGTGCTGGATGACGCCGCGCCGGCAGGCCGCGATGCCACCGTGGTGGCACGACTTCGCGCCGCCGGCTTCATCATCATCGGGCGCACGAACATGACCGAGTTCGCCTATTCCGGGCTGGGGATGAACCCGCATTACGGCGATCCCCGCAGCCCCTATGGCCGCGATGACGGCGATGGGCGTATTGCCGGCGGGTCATCCTCGGGAAGCGCCGTATCGATCGCCGACGGCATGGCGGCGGCGACCATCGGCACCGATACCGGCGGGTCGACCCGCGCGCCGGCGGCGCTGTGCGGGATTGTCGGGATGAAGCCGACGGCACGCCGGATGCCGTCCGCCGGCGTCTATCCGCTGTCCACCTCATTCGATGCCGCCGGCCCGATGGCGGCAAGCGCCGAATGCTGCGCCATTCTGGATGATCTGATGACCGGCGGTGACGGCCGCGCCGAGACCGGTTTTCCGCTGGCCGGGCTGCGGCTTGCCCTGCCGCGCGGCTATCTGTTCGACGAACTCGACCAGCAGGTGGCCACCGCCTTTGACGCCGCCATCGACCGGCTGTCCGCCGCCGGCGCGCGAATCACCGATATCAGCCTCGATATTCTGGAGGAGCTGCGGCCGGCGAACCGTCCGAGGAGCATCGTTTCGGCCGAAGCGCATGAAATACATCGCGCGATGATGGCCAGCCGCCGCGACGGGTACGACCCCTATGTCGCGGCGCGACTTGCCGCCGGCGGTGACATTTCGGCCGCCGATTTCATCGCCATGAAGCGCGAGCGCACGCAGACCTGCGCCGCCGTGCAGGCCGTCACCCGCCCCTACGACGCGCTGCTGCTACCGACATCACCGGCGATCCCGATGCCGATTGACGGGCTGCGGGGAATTGAAACGCTGATGAAGGCCAGCGCGCGGGTGTTGCGCAACACGGCGCTGTCGAACTATCTGGACCGGCCGACCATCTCGCTGCCATGTCATGCGCCGGGCGCGCCGCCTGTCGGGCTGTCGGTGATGGGATCACGCGGGCATGACCGGCGGCTGCTGGCCATTGCCGCCGGCATCGAGGATGTGGTGAAGGGCCGGGCGTAAGGCCCTCGGACGGTGCCGAACGTAACGGGCCGGACGTGACGGGCCGGACGTGACGGGCCAGCCATGACCGGCTGGCCTATTCGGCCGGCATCATGCCGCGCGGCCGT
>JAYQDX010000016.1:3305-22851 GCA_038138545.1 Rhodobiaceae bacterium
ACGGGCCAGCCATGACCGGCTGGCCTATTCGGCCGGCATCATGCCGCGCGGCCGTCGGACCGCACCGATCAGGCGGCGGACCAGCGACGGGCGGGTGGGCCGCGCGTCACGCGCGAATCTGCCCCCGATCACCAGCATCGCCGGAGTCGCCACCAGCGTCAGGATCGTTGCAAAGGTCAGACCGCCGGCGATGGTGCTGGACAGCTGCGTCCACCATTGCGATGACGGCGCGCCGACAAAGATCTCGCGATCCAGGATCTTGATTGTCAGCTGGAATACCATCGGCAGCAGGCCGAGAATTGTCGTTACCGCGGTGAGCACGACCGGCCGGAAACGCACCAGGCCGGCGCGAAAGGCAGCGTCACGGGCGCGATAGCCGCGTTTCCGGTATTCATTGAAGGTATCGATCAGCACGATGTTGTTGTTGACCACGATGCCGGCAAGCGCGATCACACCAAGCCCGCACATCACGATGCCGAAGGGCTGGTTCGCCGCCCACAGCCCCAGCACGACACCACCGGTCGACAGCAGAATTGCCGACATGGTGACAAAAGCCTGCCAGCCGGAGCCGAACTGCACCATCAGAACGATCACCATCAGCACCAGCGACAGGCTGAAGGCCTGCTGAAGGAAGGTCTGTGTCTCGGCGATATCCTCGTCCTCACCGCCGAACTTCACCCGCACATCCTGCGCCAGCGGCGTCTCGACAAGCGAGGATTTCAGCTTCTCGATCCGCTCCGCCGCCAGCACGCCCTCGCCGATATCCGAATTGATATACATGTAGCGTGTGCCGTCCTTGCGCTCGATATCGCCGCCCTTTGGCCGCGGCTGCAGCTTGGCGAACACCGAAATCGGAATGTAGGCGCCGTCGGACGCCGGCACCCGCAATTCGCGAAGCCGGTCGATATTGCGCTGGTCGCCCATGAAACGCATCACCACATCCAGCTCGTCATCGGCATCGTCGGGACGGAAATCGGAAATCCGCACGCCGCGGGTCAGCATCTTGATCATCGTGCCAAGCGCCGAGATCGACACGCCATGCCGGCTTGCCGCCTCGCGGTCGGTCACCAGCGTCCATTCAAGGCCGGGCAATGGCCGGTTGTCGGCGATATCGACAAAGCCGCCAAGCGACATCATGCGCGCGACCATATCGTCGGTCGCGGCGGCAATCTCGTCGAGATCATCCCCCATGATCTCGACGCGGATCGGCAACGCCCCGCCGGGGCCTTCCTGCTGTTTGGTGATGCTGAAATCGGCACCGGCGAGGCTGGCGACGAGATCGCGCATCCGGTCGATCAGACTCGCCGCCTTGTCGCGTTCATTCCAGTCGGCGAAGACGGTGCGGATGGTGCCAACCGAATCGCGTGGTGTCTGGTTGCCACCGCCGCCGGGGCGGAAGGAGCGCGCATAGAAATCCTGCACGCCGTCAACCGGAAGGATCGAGGTCTCGGCGCTGTTGACAAGCGCGTCACGTTCCTTGGCCGACAGATCACCGCGCGCCAGCACCTGCACCTGCGCCTGATCAGGCTCGATATCGGGGAAGAAGGACACGCCAAGCCCGGCTTTGCCATAGCCGACAAAACTGGCGATGATGATGCCGAGGACCGCCCCCATGGTCAGGACCGGGAACCGGATGGCGCGCTTCAGAAGCCAGCGATAGCTTCGCGGCGCGGTCGCCGAGATGGCCCCGCTTGGCACCGATTTCTTGCCGATCATGCCGCCAAGAACCGGAATGAAGATCAGCGCCATGAACAGCGAGGCCGTCAGCACGCAGATCACCGTGATCGGCAGATATTTCATGAACTGGCCGACAATGCCGGGCCAGACCAGCAGCGGCATGAAGACCATCAGCGTGGTGATGGTCGAGGAGATGATCGGCCAGGCCATGCGCTGCGCGCCGCGCCGGTAGGCCTCGCGCCGGGTCGCCCCCATGGCGATCTGCCGGTCGGCATATTCGGTCGTCACGATGACCCCGTCGACCAGCATGCCGGCCACCAGAATGAGCGAGAACAGGACGATGATGTTCATCGTCACGCCCATCATGTTGAGAATGCTGATGCCGACAAAGAACGACCCCGGAATGGCCAGCCCCACAAGCGTCGCATTGCGGATTCCCAGAACCGCAAGCACCACCACCATGACAATGATCACCGCGGCGGCGACATTGTTGCCAAGATCGCTCAGCAGATTGCGAACATCCTTGGAATCGTCGAACAGATAGCTGACCTTGACGCCCTCGCCGATCTTCGGCGCTTCGGCATCGATCACGGCGCGCGCGGATTCGACGACATTGATGATGTTGGACCCGACCCGCTTGCGAACATCCAGCACCACGGCCGGCTCGCCATTCACCCGTGACCAGCCCTCGGCCTGGCGGAAAGCCCGCCGCACCACCGCGATATCGCCAAAGGTGATGGTCGCATCGTCACGCGCCTGGACCGGCATGTTGACCAGATCGTCTATGGTCTCGATCACGCCCGGCACCTTGACCAGCAGACGCCCGCCGCCATCATCGATGGCACCGGCGGTGACAAGCTGGTTGTTGCCGCTGACCAGCCTGATGACCGCCGCCGGGTCGAGCCCATAGGCCTCGATCGCCGCGGCATCGAGAAGAATTTCCAGCACCTCCTCGCGGTCGCCGCCGATTTCCACCTCGAGGACGCCCTCCAGCGCTTCGAGACGGTCCTTGATGTCGCGCGCCGCGAGAACCATCTCGCGTTCCGACACCGGCCCGTAGAGCGCCGCCGTCAGGATCGGGAACAGCGACAGGCTGACCTCGGTCACCTTCGGCTCGTCCGCCTCGGCAGGCAGGTCGGGCTTGGCATCGTCAACCGCCTGCCGCACATCGGCAAGCGCCAGATCGATATCCTCGCCAGCATTGAATTCCAGGGTGACAGAGCCATAGCCCTCGGAGGCCACCGATGACATCGCATCAAGCCCCTCGACGGTGCGAAGATGCTTCTCCAGCGGCTTGACAAGCAGCCGTTCCGAATCCTCCGGCGAGATTCCGTCATAACCGACCGACACATAGGCCACCGGAATGTCGATGTCGGGCTTCGCTTCCTTCGGGATATCGATATAGGATTTCACGCCAAAGGCGCAGAGCAGGATCAACCCAAGGACAACTGCCCCGGTGCGCGAGAAGGCCGCACTGATCACCGCATTCATGAGGCCGATTCCATATCGAGCCGGCCCATATCAAGCCGAACCGTGTCACCGGCCTCGACAAAAGCCTGACCAAAGGTGAGCAGCGTGTCGCCATCGGCAAGGCCGGACACGAACACCTGCTCGACCCCCGAGCGCACGAGATCGACCGTGACGACGCGCACAATGCCGTCCTCGCTGATCTTCGCCGTCAGCGAGCCGTCACCGGCAACCGACAGATGCGCCGGCGACATGCCGAAGGCCGGCTGGAAGCCGACATCGATCGTCGCCTCGACACTCATCCCGGCGCGAAGCGTGCGGTCCGGATTCGGCACTGTCACCTCGACATCGAAAGTGCGTGTTGTCGAGCTGGTAATCGAGGCGATCCGCGACACCGTGCCGTCACGACGGCCGGCGCCGGCCACATCGACACTGACCGGGTCACCGACAGATATCTGCGCGATGTCGGTCTGCGGCACACCGACGATGATCTTCACCTCGTCCATATTGAGAATTGTCGCCACCGGCGTGCCGGCACCAACCTGTTCCCCGACATCGACCGACACCGTCTCGAGCCAGCCGCTCGTCGGTGCCGTGATGGTCGATTTCTTCAGCTGGTCACGAAGCACGGCAAGATTGGATTTTGCCGTGGCGAGGCGGGCCTGCCCCTGCGAGATTTCGACGTCAGAGCGGTGATTCTTCGCCAGATCGATCCGCGCCAGCGCCATCCGCGCATTCTCGTAATCGGCCTTCAGCTGCGCCTGCTCGACCGGCGCGCTGAAATTCTGCGAGGCAAGCTTCTGCGAGATTTCCAGCCGCTTCCTCGCCACTTCGAGCGTGGCCTGGGCAGCGGCGCGCTCTTCTTCATAGGTGCCACGCGCCTGCTCGACGGCGGTGTCATAGGCTGTCTGGGCGGCAACAATCTCGGCCTTCGCCGCCTCGATCCGCACCGGCAGGGTTGTCGTGTTCAGCGCCACCAGCACATCACCACCGGTAACAGCGCTTCCCTCGGTCACCGGCACCTTGCGGGCGGTACCGGCCATTTCCGCCGACACCGTCACAATCGCCTTTGGCCGGGTCACGCCGCTGGCACGAACGGACCGGCGCACGGCGCTGTTCGTGACCGTGACAGCTGAAATCCGGGGGTTGTTGTCCGCCGGCGCCACAGCGGCCTGCATCGCGCTATCCTGCACCGCCGCCACCGGCGTGTCAGACAGACCCTGTTCGGAGACGCCATCCGCCATCGGATTGTTGAACTTGCCGGACGCCATCCAGCCGATGACGCCAAGCGCCACCAGCGCTGCCCAGATATAAGAAGCTCTAAATTTCATGAACCCATCGCCGGAAAATCCGTCTTGGAAATCCGCGCGGTCCGCGCGGCTCCTGCCTGCGCGTTATATAGTCGCAGAAGGGCTTTCTTACAAGACGGGACGGCAGCGCGGGACGGCAGCCGATCGGCAGGACTTTCACGCTATTGCGCGTCCTCCAGAATCATCTCGGCGGCGCGGTCGGCAAGCATCATGGTCGGGGCGTTGGTGTTTGCCGAGGTAATGTTCGGAAAGGCCGCCGCGTCACACACGCGAAGCCCCTCGATCCCGTGAACGCGCAGCCTTGCATCAACCACCGCCATGGCCGCATCCGGGCCCATCCGGCAGGTGCCACACAGATGGAAGACCGTGCCGCCGCGATCCTTGAAATCGGCAAGAACCTCGTCGTCATTCATCCTGTCCAGCGGTGTCAGCGGGTCATCGGCAAGCAGCGATTTCAGGCGTGGTGTTTTCTGCAGACGCTCGATCACACGCGCCATGGCGACAGCATCACGCCGGTCATCCTCATGGCTCAGGTAATTGGCGCGGATTGCCGGGGCGTCGCCGGCATGCGGACTGCGGATCGTGACCGATCCCTCGCTTTTCGGCCGGCAGCTGTTGAAACCGATGATGAAGCCGGAAAACCCGTCGGGGCGCATCAGCTTGCGGCGCCCCTTGTGAAAGCTCTGATAGCTCAGCGGATTCAGATAGAGCTGCATGTCAGGGCGGGCCAGTGACCCGCTGCTTTTGACAAGCCCCCCAAACTGGTTGACGCTGAGCGCCAGCGGGCCGCGACGGCGGAACAGGTACTCCAGCCCGCACATCACCCGGCCATGCCAGCTGCCGAACACATCATTCAGGGTTTTCCTGTTCGCCTTGAAAATATAGTTGATGCCGAAATGATCCTGCAGATGACGGCCAACCTGCGGCTGGTCGAGAACGACATCAATGCCAAGATCACGAAGATGCGCTGCATCGCCGACACCGCTGACCTGCAGCAGTTGCGGCGAGCCGATCGCCCCGGCGGCAAGCAGGATCTCCCGCCCCGCGCGAACGGTGTGGCTGGCACCGCGGTGGCGGTAGGTGACGCTGACCGCCCGCCGTCCCTGAAAGCCGATCCGATCGACATTCGCGCCGGTGACGACCGTCAGGTTCGGGCGGCGCATCGCCGGCCACAGAAAGGCGACGGCGCTCGAACAGCGCATGCCATTGCGGGTCGTTGTCAGATAGGGGCCGACACCGGCCCCCTCGCGCCGTGCAACCATATCGGCGGGAAGCTGGCCCTCGGCGCAGATATCTATGAAATCACCGCACAGATCGTGAAAATCAGCGCTTTCATCGGTCACCGACATATGGGGGGAATCAGATGAATCGGGTTTGGGAGCTTCCAGCCTGTCAAACACCGGCGCCACCCGGTCATAGCCCCAGCCATCATTGCCGGCCGCCGCCCAGTCGTCATAATCGCCTGCCTGGCCGCGGTGATAGACAAGAGCGTTGATCGAGCTCGACCCGCCAAGAAGCCTGCCCCGTGGCTGATAGACCTCACGGCCATCCAGATGCGGCTCCGGCTCGGTACTGTACATCCAGTTCACCGCCCGCTGATGGAACAGGATGCCGTAGCCGATCGGCACCCGTACCCACAGCCGCCGGTCGGACGGGCCGGCCTCGAGAAGCAGCACCGAATGACGGCCGCTGGCGGTCAGCCTTTCGGCAAGAACACAGCCGGCCGACCCGCCCCCGACGATGACATAGTCAAATTCACGCACCAAGGTCACTCCACATCAATGCGCCATTCTTCGACCGGGGGCCGATCAGGGATGTTCCCTAATCGCCCCTTACCGCCGCAAGCGCGGCGTCAAGTTCGTCGATCAGCATCTCGACCGGCTCGATCCCGACCGACAGGCGGAACATGCCCTCGCCAATGCCAAGCGCGGCGCGGTCATCCGCGCCGAGCCCACGATGCGAGGATGAGGCAGGATGTGACAATGTGCTGCCGATATCGCCAAGCGTAGGCGCGAAGGGAATACCGGCGGCGGCCCCGATGAAGGCGTTGACCGCCGCGCGCGCGCCCTCGATCTCGAATGTCACCATATTGCCGTGGCGTCCGCCAAACAATGTCAGTGCCCGCGCATGATCGGGGTGGTCGGCGCGCCCCGGATAGAGCACCCGGCGAACCGCCGCGCCGCCAGCGCATTTCTCGGCAAGATGATCGGCAATGGCGGCGGCACTTCGTTCAGCGGCGGCAAAGCGCAGATCGAAACTGTGCAGCCCGCGATCCGCAAGCCAGCAATCGAACGGACTTGGTGTCAGCCCCCAGGTCACCGCAGCATCACGCATCGCCTGCCGGTGATCCGCGTCACGCGCCGTCACATGTCCAAGCGTCACATCCGAATGACCGGCCAGAAATTTGGTGATCGAATTGATCACGATATCCGCGCCATGTTCAAGGGGGCGGAACATGGCCGGAGTGGTGAAGGTGTTGTCCACCGCCAGCAGGACCTTGGCGCCGGCGGCCAGTTCGGCAATCGCGGTCATGTCAGCCACCCGCAAGGTCGGGTTCGATACCGCCTCGACAAGGATGAGACGGGTGTTCGGGCGCAGCGCCGCCGCCATCGCCGCGGCATCGCCGGCATCGGCAAAGCCGGTCTCGATGCCAAGGCGGGGCAGGTCCTGCGTCAGCATCCGAAGCGAGCGTCCGTAAAGCTGGTCACCGGCAAGAACATGGTCGCCGCGCGACAGCAGGCCAAGAAACATCGCCGAGATCGCCGCCATGCCGGACCCGGTGATCAGGCCACCCTCACCGCCCTCAAGCCAGTCGATTTTTTCAGCCAGCATATCGGCGTTGGGATGACCCTCGCGGGCATAGGTATATCCCGCCAGCCTGCCCTCATATTGCGCATCCAGCGCGTCCGCCGATGATGCCGCATAGACAACCGAAGGCTGCAGGGGCGGCACCACCGGCCGGCTTGCCGAATCCGGCATGACACCACCGCGCACAAGTGTCCGGCGGCCGGTTGTCTGATCCTTGTTGCGTGTCATCTCACCTCTCCCTTGCCGATCCCGGGCCAACGCTCATCCCCATTGTACATGCAGGCTCAGCGGCCCGCGAAACGCCCAGCCGCCAAAGGCAACCTGATGCGCCGGGTCGAGCCGCAGCGCCGGCAGGCTGTCAAAAATCATCGGCAGCGCGACATGCGCCACCAATGCGCGCGACGCAAAGGCCCCGGCACAGAAATGCGGGCCGGCACCGAAGGCGATATGTTTCCTCGTGTCGCGGCTGATATCGAATCTGTCCGGCGCCTCGAAATGCAGCGGGTCGCGATTCGCCGCGCCGAACATGAAAAAGGCACGGCCACCCGCCTCGATATCGATGCCGGCAATACGGGCCGGTCTGGCGATGCGGCGCGGCGACATGCCGATCGGTGCCATCCAGCGCACATATTCGTCAAAGGCGCGGTCCCACGGCAGGCTGCCCGCGAGAAGCCGCGCCAGCTGCGCCGGATGCGTCAGCAACGCCCAGATGGTACCGGCAATGGCGTCTCGGGGTTCATTCTGGCCGCCGCTGATGACAAGCTTCACATTCGCCCTGATCTCATCCTCCGGCGCGCCGGCGCGCTGCAGGACGGCAATGACCGACACGCCTTGTGCCGAATCCGGATCGGGGGCGTGGCGCGCGAACCCGGCCAGCGTCTCGTCGATTGCCGCATCCAGCATGGTGACAGATTCGAGGCAGCGTGCCTCGATCGCCTCGTCGGCGGCATAGTTCGCGATACCGTCGATCATCGCCTGCGAGTGCGCATCCATCTCCTGCGCCGAGACATTGGCAAGGCCGGTGATCAGCCGCAACGCCTCGCCGGACAGCAGCATCGCATAGTCCCGGCACAGCTCGGCGCCGCCGCGCGGTGCCAGATCACGAAGGATGGCCGCCGCCGCGTCGCGAAAGGCGGCCTGCCAGTGCCGCGAGACCGTTCGCGGCGAGACGGCAGGCTGCATCTGGCGGCGCTGGCGCTGATGTTCATCGCCATCACGGCGCATCATGTTCCGGCCCATCAGCCGCGTCATCAACCCGCCGGGCTGTTCGGAACTGAACACATCGATCCGCTTTTCCCATTGGTCGATATCGTCACGGCGCGTCAGGACAATGCCGTCAAGCTGCGGGACAAAGGCCACCGGCGCCTCATCCCGCATCCGCGCCAGCGTCGGATAGGGGTCGTGCCAGAAGGCCTCCATGTCGATGTCAAAGCGCGGGGCGGCTGTCATACACCGGATCCTGTCGTCCCCATCGCCAGCTGTAAAGGAATGCGTGGCCGCCCCCTTGCCGTCACCCTTGCGGTGCCGGGCGGGCCGCCGGCCCCCCTGTCAGCATTCGCCCGACAGCCAGACCGGCCAGCATCATCAGAACGAACAGCGCGATCTCGCCGGGCACCATCAGGATGGAGGCAATGGCCGGCCCCGGGCAGAGTCCGGCAAGGCCCCAGCCAACGCCGAACAAAGCCGCGCCAAGAAGAAGCCGGCTGTCGATATCGGTGCGTGTCGGAATGGAAAATCCGTCACCGAATACCGGCGCCGCGCGCCGCGTCACAATGCGATGGCCAATGAAATTGGCGATGACGCCGCCGCCCATCACGAAGGCAAGCGACGGGTCCCAGACCCCGAACAGATCGAGGAAGCCTGCCACCTTGGCCGGGTTCAGCATGCCGGACAGCGCCAGGCCGGCACCGAACAGGGTGCCGATCAAAATCAATGAAATCGCGCGTGCCATGATCAGCCTCCCTGCAGCATATGTCTGACGATATAGACGGTGACGATTGCCGTGCCCATGAACATGCCGACAGCCACCGCCGAGCGGATGGACAGCCGCGCAAGGCCGCAAATGCCATGGCCCGAGGTGCAACCGGCACCGATCGCGGTGCCGAGGCCGACAAGGAAGCCGGCAATCGGCAGGGTGAAGCCTGACGCCACCGGGGTGCGCTCCACCGGGGCCCCGGTCAACGCCATGATCACGAACGGACCGGCCAGAACGCCGATGACGAACAGCACCCGCCACCTGACGTCCGATTTGTCGGAAGGGACGATGAGGCCGCCCAAAATGCCGCTCACACCCATCACCCGGCCATGCACCAGCATCAGCAACAGCGCCGCGACGCCAATCATCACACCGCCGGCAAGCGAGGCCAGCGGCGTGAAACTCTCAACATCAATTACCATGATTTTCCTCCGCTCAATCGTCGGTGCCGGTCAGACACCACCATGCGCTTTCGACCAGCCGCGCGGGTCATGAAGAAACGCCTCGACCTGTGACAGGGTTGCCTCGTCGAAACTTCCCGCCTCGCGGCTTGCCGCCAGCACATCCCACCATGTCGACAGATAATGCAGCCGGATACCATCTGCCGCCAGTTTTTCGGGCGTGTCCTTGAAAATGTCATAATAGAAGATCACGAAGGTATGGCCGACCTCGGCGCCGGCCTCGCGGATCGCCTCGACAAAGCTGATCTTGCTACCGCCGTCGGTGGTCAGATCCTCGACAAGAAGCACACGCTGGCCGTCCCTGATATCGCCCTCGATGCGGGCGTCGCGGCCAAATCCCTTCGGCTTCTTGCGGACATAATGCATCGGCAACCCGGTGCGCTCGGCAAGCCAGGCGGCGAAGGGGATGCCGGCCGTCTCGCCGCCAGCAACGGCGTCGAGGCTTTCATAGCCGATATCATTCATGATCACCGTGCGGCCATAATCCATCATCTGCGCGCGCATGCGCGGAAAGGCGATGATCTTGCGACAGTCGATATAGACCGGACTCTTCATGCCGGAGGTCAGGGTGAACGGGTCATCAGCGCGGAACAGCACCGCCCTGATCTCGAGAAGCATCCGCGCCACCGAACGGGCGATGGCGGGTTTGTCATATGTGTGGTGGATATCCTGGGTCACGTCGCGCCTCCATCTGCGGCCGGATAGTAGAGAACGGCCACCGGCTTGTCATCCGCAACGTCACCCGGTCGGACGGTCCGTCAGTCGGCACGGGTGAACATCCAGCCGAGGATTGCCGGCGCGAGGCAGGCCGCCGCCAGCTGGGCCAGGATGAACCCCGGCGCATGCGCCGGCAGGATGCCGGAAAAGCTGTCGGTGAAGGCGCGCGCGATGGTCACCGCCGGATTGGCGAAACTTGTCGAGGCGGTGAACCAGTAGGCCGCCGTGATATAGAGACCGACGAGCATCGGGACCGATTCCGGCCGCCAGCGCAGGCCACCGAAAATCACCGTCAGGAGGCCGAATGTGGCGACAAATTCAGACAGCCACTGCGCACCGCCGGTGCGCGCGTTCTGCGACAGCTGCAGGATCGGCATCTCGAACATCAGATGTGCCAGCATCGCCCCGCACAGACCGCCGGCCACCTGCATCAGAATGAACATCAGCGCCTGCGGGGCCGCGACCTGACGCCGGATGGCGAAGGCAATTGTCACCGCCGGGTTGAAATGCGCGCCGGAGACCGGTCCGAAAATGGTGATCAGCACATACAGGATCGCACCGGTCGGAATGGTGTTGCCAAGAAGCGCCACCGCCACATTGCCGCCGGCCAGCCGCTCGGCCATGATACCGGATCCGATGACCGTGGCCAGCAATGTCATTGTGCCGATGCCCTCGGCGGCAAGCTGGCGGGATGTCGAAACTGCGGTCACGGCAAATCTCCTATGCGGCGGATTGCCGGCATCAATGCCGCGAGGGGGGCATCGCCAAGTGCCAGCAGCGCATCGATACGGGCCTTCATCTGATCAAAGGTTATCGCAAAGCCGGCAAGAATATCAGCCTCGCTGCCGGTGATGACGGCCGGATCCTCCACCCCCCAATGCGCGGTATGGGGATGACCCGGCCAGACCGGGCAGACCTCGCCGGCGGCGCTGGCACAGACGGTGATGATCAGATCCATCCGCGGCGCCCCGGCACCGGCGAATTCATTCCAGCTCTTGGAGCGCGCAAACCCATGCGCAAGGCCGCGCGCCCGCAGCGTCGCCAGCGCCGCCGGGTTTGGCCCGCCGGCAGGCTGTGATCCGGCGGAAAAGGCATCATAGCGACCCGCCCCGTGATGGCGAAGGATGGCCTCGGCCAGGATTGAGCGCGCCGAGTTGCCGGTGCACAGAAAAAGAACATTGCGGGGACTTGTCATCGGCACGACCTGTTAACATGTGTCAAAGACACCGGATACGACGTGATTATGACAAAACGGTTACAGAAACGCGACCTGCCAAGCAAAGTTTGCGCCAGCTGCGGAAGGCCCTTTAGCTGGCGCAAGAAATGGGAACGCGACTGGGAACATGTGCGGTATTGCTCGAAACGCTGCGCCGGCCAGCGGGCTCGCACCTCATGAGCCAATGGTGTCGGCGACCGCCTGTTCGACACCGGCCCGCTCGATGATTTCGGCGACAAGCCCGTTCTGAAGCTGCTCGCCAACACCGATATCCTCGATATAGATGCCGAAATCATCACTGCCGAACCGGTCGGCCGGTACCCAGGCGAATACACAGTCATGACCAGGCGGGCATTCCGCGGCGGCCGCGTCCTGAAGCGCCTCGGCGCTGTCGAAATTGCGGGTCACAGCGACCGCCGCCATGAATTTGCGGCCCTTCACCCCGGCCACCTCCATCTCGACTTCCATGGTGATGACATTGTCATGGCTTCCGGTGGCACTGATATAGCCGGCAAGGCTGCCCCCATAATCGGACATGATCGCCGCAAGCGGCACGAAATGCGCGGCTTCGGGGGAGTCGGGCGGTGTCATCGGGCTCTCCGGCAAGCTTACAGGATGGCCGGCATCCTGCCATGTCCGGTGCCGGTAATCCAGTTCCCTGAATCGCCTCGGTCAAGATGGCCATGTTTAGCATGGCCACGGGGAATGAGCTGTCAGTGCAGGTCGGCCGGGGGGCGAAGGGCATAGCCGCTGCCACGCACGGAATGGATCAGATTCGCCGTCCTGGCGGCGCCATCCACCGGGCTGTTGAGCGCCTTGCGGAGCCGCGAGATATGGACGTCGACCGTGCGTTCCTCGACAAAGACGCCATGCCCCCAGACAAGATCGAGAAGCTGCGCCCGGCTGAACACCCGCCCGGGGCGTTCCATCAGGATGGCCAGAAGACGGCTTTCCTTCGGTCCGAGCGACACCGGATGACCGGCCCGGCTGATCTCCATCGTCGACTGGTTGAAGCGCAGATCATGAAATTCGAGAATGTCGTCGGCAAGCGCCGGATGGGCGCGCCGCAGCAGCGCGCGCACGCGGCTGATCATCTCACGTGGCGAGAATGGCTTGGAGATGTAGTCATCGGCGCCAATGTCGAGGCCGAGCGTGCGGTCACCCTCCTCGCCACGCGCGCTGAGGATGATGATGGGAAGATGTTTTGTCTCGGTACGGGCACGCAACGTGCGGCAGACATCGATCCCCGACATCTGCGGCATCATCCAGTCGATGATGGCGAGATCCGGACGGTGTTCCTCGATCATCTCGATCGCCTGCCGACCATCCTCGGCGCGAAGAACCTCATAATCGGCCTGAACCAGATTATAGGTCAGAAGTTCAAGCTGGTTGGGCTCGTCATCGGCAACGAGAATACGGATGGCCATCTAGATCCTTCCCTTTCCCCAAGCAAGGCTGGCCCATTTCTGCCACAGCATTATTGCATTTTTGTGACCCGTCATGGCTGCGCCATGATCGGCAGGGACACGGCGAACCGCGTCAACCCGTCCTCGGTGCTGCTGACCTCCATCGCGCCACGATGCCGGTTGACAATATGCTTGACGATGGCGAGGCCAAGCCCGGTCCCGCCAATCTTGCGCGAGCGCGCCTTGTCCACCCGGTAGAACCGCTCGGTCAGGCGGCTGATATGTTTTTCGGCAATTGTCTCGCCGCGGTTTGTCACCGAAATCCTGACCCGTTCCTGGCTCTGCATTTCCAGATCGACCTCGATCTCGGTATTGTCGAAGCCGTATTTGATGGCGTTCTCGATCAGGTTGTGGAAGACCTCGTTGATCTCGTCGGCGAAACCGAACATCACGAGGCGCCCGGTTGTTTGCGACCGTCTGTCAGACAGGCGGATGCGCATGCCGCGCTGGCCGGCGCGCGTCTCGAGGCTGGCGATCACCGATTTCACCACCTCGAGAAGCGGTACCGTCTCGTCGGGAATGATATGCTCATCGACCTCCACCCGCGACAACGACAGCAGATCGTCGATCAGGCGTGACATACGCCCGGCCTCTTCCTCCATGATCCGCAGGAAGCGCTGCTGCGTCGGCCAGTCGCGAACGTCGTTGAGAAGGATCGTCTCGATGAATCCGGCAAGGCTTGTAAGGGGCGAGCGAAGCTCGTGACTGACATTGGCGACGAAATCGCGGCGCACCTTTTCAAGATTGCGCTGCAGCGTCATATCGAGAAGCATGACGATGATCCGGCCATCATCCATCTGCCGGATGCGGACGTTGAATTCCATCGCCACACTGGTCTCGGCGGCAAAGGAAAAGGTCCGCTCACGCCCGCGCCCGGCGACCACATCGCTGATATCCTTTGCCGGGATGAGATCGACAAGGTCACGGCCGACAAGCCCCTCGCCAAGGAAGCGCACCGCCGCGTTGTTGGCCGACATCACGGTTCCGGCATCGTCAACAACCAGCAGGCCGTCATCCAGCATGCCGCCGATCTCGGCGAGGGCGCCCGAATCAATGCCCGGATCAATGCCTGAATCAATGAGTGAGAAATGCTCTTTCGGGGCGGTCATGTCATGCTCGTCGCGATCAGGATGGCTGTCAGCCTCAGGCACTCCGCAGACATGAAACCTAGCATCATGATGGGCATCTGACCATAGAGCATGCGGTCAGTCATAACTGATCTCGGCCTCAAGATTGGCGCTCTGCGCGAGCTGCTGAAAGCGGCGCATCGCGTGGTTGTCGACAAGCGCGGCGCAGCCGGCGCCGACATGAAGCGTCAGAGTGGTGCCATCATTGGCAAACCGGATCCGGGCCAGATTTTGCGCCGCTCCGCCGGAGAAGGTGAGGGCAAAGCGCAGGCCAAGACCGATCGCCGTCGCCTCGGCGCGGCGGCGGCGACTCAGCAGCACCGACAATTCGGGCGGCCGCGACTTGTTGGTCTTTCGCCCGACATAGCGATGATAGATGGCGGTGGCCAGCCATACTCGTTCCTTGTGCGTCACACAGTTGACCGGCAGGCCGAGAACGCGCCGCGCGCCAAGATCACCCCGCACATCCTCATGCTCGTTCCAGCACATGTCCGACAGGAAGCACGCCGCCTCGAGAAGCCGGTCGAATCGCTTCCTGTCCCGCGCCACATCTTCGCCAGACTGTCCGTCACGGGGTCTGAAAAGTGGCCGCAGGAGCGACACAAGCGCCCCGGGAACACCCGGGAAGCGGTGTGAGGCCCTGGAGATTTCCTGACAGACAACAAGCAGGAAATCGGCCCGGTCAACATCACCAAGCTCGAGATCGGCAATCAACCCGTCACGGATGCTTGTCCCGCTGACGACAATCCTTTCGGCGCCGCTGTAACGAAACAGCGCCCGCATGATCAGCGCCGCGGTCGGCATCGTCTTCTGGCGGCCAAGCGGCACGCCGGACAGATCGGGGTCCCTGCGGCAGAAGGCGGCCAGCAAATTGCCGGCCTCCTCACCCGGAATGCGCAGCCCGTGAAGCACCGGCAGCGGATAGCCTGACTGTTCGATATAGGCGAGGCCAAGCGCGCGGAACGATCCACCGACACCATAGAGGCGCGTCCCCGGCCGTGCCGCCAGCCAGGGTTCCGCAGCGAGGGCCGCCTCGACCTCATCGGCCTCGACAGTTGACAGGTGGCCAAAATTGAAACTTGTCGACTGCCGCGCCTGCCCACCCTCAAGCGCCACGACCTCAAGGCTGCCGCCACCAAGATCGGCGACAAGACCGGTCGCCTCGGGAATGTTCAGCGTCAGGCCCCGCGCCACATAATGCGCCTCCTCGGTCTGGCTCAGCACGCTGATCGGCTGGCCGAGGATGGCCTCGGCCGGCGCGGTGAATTCGACCGCATTGCGGGCCCGCCGCACCGCCGCCGTGGCGACGGCATGGATGGTTTCCACACTCATCGATTTCATGATCCCGGCGAAGCGTGACAATGCCGCCAGCGCCACCGAAATCCGCTCGGACTGCAACATCCCGTCCGCCCCCAGCCCCTCGCCGAGACGGCAGTTCGACCGTTCATTGAACAGGGGAAACGGATAGCGCCCGCCGCTGGCATAGATGACAAGGCGGATGGAGTTCGACCCGATATCGATGACGGCAATCGGCGCGACCCGGTCCTGGCGGTGCGGGTCGGCAAGTACCATGTTGTCAAGCTGTCCTGCCACCCCGTGTCCCCCTGACAGTCTGTCTCCTGGCGCCCGGTCGGCGCGCTAGACGCGCTCGAGCGCGATGGCCGTGCCCTCGCCGCCGCCAATACAGATCGCGGCCACGCCACGTTTCAGGCCACGCGCCTCCAGCGCATGAAGCAGCGTCACGATGATACGAGCGCCGGAGGCGCCGATCGGATGGCCGAGCGCGCAGGCACCGCCATTCACATTCACCTTCTCACGCGACAGGCCAAGCTCATGCATGAAGGCCATCGGCACAACGGCGAAGGCCTCGTTGACCTCCCACAGATCGACATCGCCAACCTCCCAGCCAAGCTTTGCAAGCAATTTCTGCGTTGCCGGCACCGGCGCGGTGGTAAACCATTGCGGGGCATGGGCGTGGCTGGCATGACCGCAGATTCGCGCCCGCGCCCTCACCCCCTGTTCCGCGGCCATGCCGGCGCTGGTGACGATGAGGGCGGCAGCGCCGTCGGAGATCGACGAGGCGTTGGCGGCGGTCACTGTCCCGTCCCTGGCAAAGGCCGGCTTGAGCTGCGGAATTTTCTCCGGCCGGGCCTTCGCCGGCTGCTCATCGGACTCGACTGTGACATCGCCCTTGCGGGTGGCAAAGGTCACCGGCGTGATCTCGTTGTCAAAGCCGCCACTTTCCTGCGCGGCGCGCGCGTTGGCAAGCGACTGCAGCGCATAGTCATCCTGCGCGGTTCGCGAGAACTGGTATCGCGAGGCGCAATCCTCGGCAAAGCTTCCCATCAGCCGGCCGCGATCATAGGCGTCCTCCAGCCCGTCAAGGAACATGTGGTCCTGCAATGACTGATGCCCGAGGCGCGCGCCGCCGCGCGTACCGGCCGACAGATAGGGCGCGTTGGTCATGCTTTCCATACCGCCGGCAACGACAAGGCCGGCCGTGCCGGCGCGGACCATGTCATGTGCCATCATCACCGTGCGCATGCCCGACCCACAGACCTTGTTCACCGTCGAGGCCGGCACCGAGTCCGCAAGGCCGGCGGCGAACCCGGCCTGGCGCGCCGGTGCCTGGCCGACACCGGCCGGCAGCACACAGCCCATCAGCACTTCCTCGACCATACCGGCATCCGCCCCACAATCGGCAAGCGCCGCGCTGATCGCGGCGCCGCCAAGCTGCGGCGCCGTCATGGATGTCATGTCACCCTGAAAGCCGCCGATCGGCGTGCGGGCAGCCCCGGCAATGACAATGTCGGACAGGATGGCAGGCTCGGACATGATCATTCTCCCCAGCGAAACAGAAAACCAATGCGGATCTTTCACGGCACCTCGGCGCCCGAGCATCCTAGGCGCAGCCGCCGGCCTTTTCAATTCCGCAACGTGGCCAATCCATGGCATGATATATATCTGGTGGCCGATTGGGCGCGACAGGCGCGCCGCCACAGGTTCTTGCCGTTGAGGAGCATGCCATGCGCATCCTGCAATCGATGTTGACGGCCCTTGTGAACGCGCCGGTTCGCATGGCCGCGCTGGGCTGGCGCCAGCCCGCCGGCATTGACAAAGACCCCGAGGCGGCAATCGATGCGGTCCTTTCGGCAACCGGCGAAGTGTCCTCACTTGTCTATGCACGCTCGCTGCTTGACCAGATCGAGGCCATGGATGACAGCGCGCTTGCCACGCTGATGACGCATATCGCGACACGGTTCGATCTGAATGGCGACCGGCTTGCCAGGGCGGCGGCGGCCTATGCGGCGAAACCCGACGCGGCCAAACTGGCCGGCATCGCGGCCATTGCCGAGCCACGATGGATGGAGCTGTTCCGCCGGCTGAACGCCACCGATGGTGGTACGGTGCGGCTGGTCCGGCTTCGCGAGAGACTGCTGCGTGTGACCGGTCAGTCACCCGATGCCGGCAGGCTCGACAGCGGGTTGAAATCGCTGCTTCGGATGTGGTTCAACCCGGGCTTTCTCATCCTGCAACCAATCGACTGGTCGACGCCGGCCAACATCCTCGAGAAAATCATCGCCTATGAGGCTGTTCACGCCATCTCGTCCTGGGATGATCTGCGGGCACGGCTGGCCCCCGAGGACCGTCGCTGTTTCGGTTTTTTCCATCCCAGCATGCCGGAAGAACCGCTGATCTTCGTCGAGGTGGCGCTGACCGAGGCGATCCCACGCGACATCGATTCGGTTCTGGAAATCGATCGCGAGGCGCTGGCGGCCGAAACTGCCAGCACCGCGGTGTTCTATTCAATCTCGAACTGTCAGGCAGGCCTTGCCGGGATTTCCTTCGGCAATTTCCTGATCAAGCGCGTGGCGCAGGAACTGAAGCAGGAATTCCCGGAACTGAAGCGCTTTGTCACCCTGTCGCCGGTGCCGGGGCTGATGCGCTGGCTTCGCAAGGCCAATCCCGATCTGGCGGGCGTGTTCGATACCGCCGATGCCGGGTTCTGGAATGGCGACGCGGCGCAGCACGAGGCGGCCTTTCTTGCCGCCGCGATCCGCTATTTCACCGAGCCGGAGCGGGAAGATGGCTGGCCGAACGACCCGGTGGCGCGCTTCCATCTCGGCAATGGCGCAATCCTCGAACAATTGAATTTCGGGGCCGACAGGTCACCAAAGGGCATGAAGCAGGCTGGCGGTCTGATGGTGAATTATCTGTATGACCTTGATGTCGTCGAGGCCAATCACGAGACCTTCCACGAGACTAGGGCGGTGCCGCTGTCGCCGGCGTTGCGGCGGCTCACACCGCGCTGACGCCGACGCCATGACCGGCCGTCGAGCATGGCGGGACGTGGCATGCGGCGGATTGAGCCTCTGCCAGGACCAATGGCGGTGGCGTGGTGCCGGTCGCGGCACCGGCAGTCACAACATCGGCGATGACCACGCTGTCAGGGTCAACTGTCGGTCCAGCGCGGCGGGCGTTTCTCGATGAAGGCGGCGATGCCTTCGGCGGCGTCATTCGCCAGCATGTTGTCGACCATCACCGCCGCCGCATATTCATAGGCCTCGACAAGCGGCCTTTCGGCCTGGCGATAGAAGGCCGGCTTGCCAAAGGCGACGGTGGCGGTTGATTTCGACGCGATGCGCCGCGCCATTTCCATGACTGTTTGCGTCAGCTCCTCGTCCGGAACCGCGCGGTTGATCAGCCCGATTTCCGCCGCGCGCGGCGCCGGGCAGGGATCGCCGGTCAACAGCATCTCCATGGCGTGTTTGGCCGCCACCTTGCGCGACAGCGCCACCATCGGGGTGGAACAGAACAGGCCGATATGAACCCCCGGCGTGGCGAACTGCGCGCCTTCGGCGGCGATGGCAAGATCGCAGCTGGCGACAAGCTGGCAGCCGGCGGCCGTCGCGGTGCCGGCCACCTCGGCGATCACAGGTTTCGGATGCGAAGGGATCGACGCCATCAGGGACGAACACTGGTTCAGCACGCGGGTGAAATAGGCGCGGCCACGGTCGGCGGCATTTTCCGGCGCGCTGCGGGCCGCTGTCATTTCCTTCAGATTGTGGCCGGCACAGAACACCGGGCCATTCGCCGCGATCACGATCACCCGCACCGCATCATTGCCGGCGGCATCATCGAGTGCTGTGGCCAGCGCCGCCATCATGGCTTCGGACAGGGCGTTGCGCGATGTCGGGGTGTTCAGCGTCAGGCGCAGAATGCCGTCATCATCACAATCGGCCAGCACAGGCGCGTCATTCGTCGCATCACCCGCTCTTCGGGCCAACATGTCACCATCACTCATTGCGGCCTCCTGACGTG
>JAYQDX010000016.1:22951-33397 GCA_038138545.1 Rhodobiaceae bacterium
CCTGTCACGCCTCGTCGATCATCCAGCTTGTCCGGTCGGCCTTTGGCCGGTTCGGCTCGATGGTCTCGCCTGTCTCGATGAACAGAACCTGTTCGGCAAGGCTGGTGGTGAAGTCACCGATCCGCTCCAGGTTCTTGCCGATAAACAGAAGATGCGCCCCGACCAGCGGCGCCAGATTGCCGGCTTCCATCTCGGCAATGACGCTCTCGAAAAACGCCGTGTGAAGCTTGTCGACATGAACGTCGGAATTGCGGATTGCCTGCGCGGCCTCCAGATCCCCCATCTCATATGCGACCAGAACATCATCGATCATCGCCGCCACCATCGTGCCGATCTCGATCAGCTGGTCCCAGGGAAGATTGTCCGGATCGCCGGCCATGATGGCTTTGGTGCGCTTGGCCGTGTTGCGGGCATAGTCGCCGATCCGCTCAAGACTCTGCGCGGCTTTCGCCGCCGCCAGAACGCGGCGCAGATCATCGGCGCGCGGCGCCCGCATGGTGATGATGCTCAGCACCATTTCATTGACCTGAATTTCCAGCTCGTCGAGTTCGATGTCGCGTTCGATCAGCATGTCGACCCGATTCGCCTGGAAATCCGACATGGCACGAAGGCAGGCATTGAGCTGGCGGCTCGCCAGCTTGCCGAGGCGCACAAGCGTCATGTCAAGATCCTTCAGATCTATCTTGAAGGTGCCGTCTGTCGGTTCCCCTTGCATCATCACTCTTTCACATATCCTCGCGGGCACGGATGCCTGGCCAAAAGGCCACTGATATGTTGGATCTGGAGTTCTCCGTTGCGTAGGGTATCATGTATCATGTATCGGCAGCGCGCATCCAGAAAGGTGGCATGATGGATCACAAGGTCGGTGTAATCCCGTTTGACATAAGTGGCGAGCGTATCGCGGTCATGTTCGTTACATCGCAAAGGCGGGGCCGGTGGATTCTCCCGAAAGGCGACGTTGTATCCGGCGAGAGCCTGATCGACGGGGCCTCGCGCGAGGCGTTTCAGGAAGCCGGTGTGGAGGGCGAGATCCTTCAGGATGTACCCATGACCATGGCCATAACCAAGAGTGATCCGGCGGGGATTTCGCAGGTCGCCGTTACCTATTTTCCCATGCTTGTCACAAACCAGATGGAGGAATGGCCCGAACAGGACAAGCGCGAGCGCCATTGGGCGCTGCTTGAGGATGCCCCCAAGGTCACCGACCGCGAGGACTTCCAGCAGGTGATAGGGGCCTTCACCGCGATCAAGCCGCTGATACTAGGAATTGCAAAAGATAGAAAATCAGCGCCGCAAGGACAGCCGAAGCCGGAACGGTGATAATCCAGGCGGCCCCGATTGACAGGACAAAGCGCCGCCGCACCAATTTGCGCCGCAACCGAATATTGACGTTCTGAAAGGCTTCAAGCGCGGTGCTGTTGATCCTGTGGCCCGGCTTGAGGCGTCTTTTGGACGGATTTTCCACAAATTCGCGAAGAAATCCGATCCCGAAAATCGCGCCGATCGCGATATGCGTGGAGCTGACCGGCAATCCCAATGTGGTCGCGATCAGCACCGTGATGGCTGACGCCAACGCCACACAATAGGCACGCGGCGCGTTCAGCTTGGTGATTTTCTCGCCGACAGTGTTGATAAGCTTTGGCCCGAACAGCAGCAGACCCAGGGCCAGACCGATGGCCCCGATCATCATCACCCAGAGCGGGATGACGACCTTTGCCTCGATGGATTCGGATTCGAAGGTCGAGACAATCGCCGCCAGCGGACCCACCGCATTGGCAACATCATTCGCCCCATGGGCAAAGCTGAGAAGGGCCACCCCGATGATCAGCGGCAGATTGAACAGCGCGTTGATCGATTTCTTCCGGGAGTCACCGGCGGCGGCCCGCTTCGCGATATAGGGGATCGACATGAGCCAGAAGGCCACGAAGGTGCCGGCGGAGTAGATGATGATCTCAATCGCCGACGGTCTCCATATCTTCTTCAGACCCTTTGTCGCCATGTAGGCGGCGAAGGCGCTGGCCATCAATCCGATCAGCACCGGCACCCATGTCCTGGCGGCCGATTTCCGGTCTTCCACATTCATGATCCTGGCATGAATGAAGAACAGCAGTGCGGCGGCGACACAGCCGCCGAACACCGGCGAAATCACCCAGCTTGCGGCGATTTTCGACATGGTGACCCAGTTCACAAGGCCAAAGCCGGCACCAGCGATACCGGCCCCCATCACGCCGCCGACGATCGAATGGGTTGTCGATACCGGCGCGTTCAGATATGTCGCCAGATTGATCCACAATGCGGCCGCGAACAGCGCACTCAGCATCAGGTTGCGAAATTCGTTCGGGGTGACGCCGTCCCCCGGCTGGATGATTCCCTTGGCCACCGTCTGCACGACATCGCCACCCGCAAGGATGGCACCGGCGCTTTCACATACGGCCGCAATGGCCACGGCCCCGAGAACCGTCAGCACACGCCCGCCGACGGCCGGGCCCATATTGTTGGCAACGTCATTGGCGCCAATGTTCAACGCCATATAGCCACCGATCGTCGCAGCCGCCACGAGCATGACCATGTTTTCGTTTGCGGCGTTCAGAACCAGGCTTCCATAGATGCCGACAAAACACAGAAACAACGCTGCCAGAACGAATGGAAGCAGGCCGGAGAACAGTTTCTTCACCTCGCCATGCTGATAATCAACTCGTCGCAAATCATTGATGTAACGATTTGATTGCCTGACCTGCCGGTTACTCATGTGATGGCCCTCGCGAACAGCGCTGTTTCATCATCCGCTTACGCTTTCATGGTTACAGATTGGTTTCACCACTATTACAATTTTGTTACACCGGCGCGCGGCCTGCCGTTTCCTGATTGATCAAAGGCGGCGCCGAACGATGGTCACAATACCAACCCGGATCGTCCGGCCCGGCCGGTCTCGATCCCGCCAATGCCGACCTCGAGAGGCGGAACCGGAGCAGGCAATGCAAGACGGTGCCTTCCAGATGTTGTGCCGGTCCTGCCTTCGCAGCGGCCATGTTGGCGGCGCGGCGGCGCCGGTCGCCTGCCCCTCCTGCCATTCCACCGACATCCGCAGCGGGCGTGAACTGTTCGGTCTTGCCATCGCGCATGTCGATTGCGACGCTTTCTACGCCGCGGTCGAGAAGCGAGACAATCCGGACATCCGCGACCGACCGGTGATTGTCGGCGGGCGGGAACGCGGCGTGGTCGCCGCCGCCTGCTATATCGCCAGACGGTTCGGCGTGCGGTCGGCGATGCCGACATGGCAGGCGCTGAAGCGCTGTCCCGACGCGGTGGTGATCCGCCCGCGGATGGATCATTATGTCAGTGTCAGCCGCGAAATCCGCGCCCGCATGCTGGCGCTGACACCGCTGGTACAGCCGCTGTCGATCGACGAGGCGTTTCTCGATCTTGCCGGCACCGAGGCCCTTCATGGATGTACGCCGGCGGAATCGCTTGTGCGGCTGCAGCGCGCCATTCGCGAGGAGGTCGGCATCACTGTCTCGATCGGCCTCAGCGGCACCAAATCACTGGCAAAGATGGCCTCCGACCGCGACAAGCCGGACGGGTTCTTCGCCATCGACATGGCGGGGGCGGCGGCCTGGCTCGCGCCGCAGCCCGTGTCGGTTCTGTTCGGGCTTGGCAAGACAGCCGTGGGCAGGCTGAAGGAGGCCGGCATCACCAGCTGCGGCGATCTTGTCGCGGCGCGGCCACAGGAACTGACAGCCATTCTGGGCCGCGGCGCGCCGACCATCCGCGATCTTGCCGCCGGCATCGACCCGCGGCCGGTGACGCCGGATCGCGAGGCGAAGAGCATTTCCAGCGAAACCACCTTCATCAGCGACCTGTCGACACAGGCCGAACTCGAGGCCGAGCTGGAGATGCTGTGTCTCAAGGTCTCGGCACGGATGAAGTCGCAGGGTCTTGCCGGCGGGCGGGTCACCCTGAAGCTGAAACGCCCCGATCACAGCCTGCTGACACGAAGCCGGGCGCTTGGCGAGCGCACCGACAAGGCGCATACGCTGTTTGCCATCGGCCGCGAGTTGCTGGCGCGCGAGACCGGGCCCGGACGGCGCTACCGGCTGCTCGGGATCGGCGCCGACCAGCTGGGACCGCCGGACGGCCAGTCATTGCTCGACATCGCCGATGAGGGTGGCAGGCGGCGCGATGATCTGGAGGCGGCGATCGACGATCTTCACGCGCGGATGGGGCGGGAATCGCTGCAGAGCGGCCGGATGTTCACCCGGCGCCATCGGCCGGAAAATGATCCGACGCGGCAACGGGCCTCACTCGACAGGGTTGACGATGAGGATGATCAGAGCGGCAGCCCGACATAGTTTTCAGCCACCATCCGGCGCCCGGCCTCGGATGTGGTGATATAGGCAAGCTCGGCCTCTTTCATCCGCTGTTCAAAGGCATCGTCATTGAACCGGTGTGTCAGGTTGGTCAGCCACCAGGAAAACCGCTCGGTCTTCCAGACGCGGTCCAGCGCCCGGCGCGAATATTCATCCAGCGCCGCCTCGTCGCCATCGCCGCAGAAGGCCAGAATGGCGTCATACATATAGTGAATGTCGGAGGCGGCGAGGTTCAGCCCCTTGGCGCCTGTCGGCGGCACCACATGCGCGGCATCGCCGGCCAGCATCAGCCTGCCAAAGCGCATCGGTTCGGCGACGAAACTGCGCAGCGGCGCGATGCTTTTCTCGATCGACGGGCCGGTTTCCAGTGATTCAGCCATCTCCGGCGGCAGGCGGCGGCGGAATTCGTCCCAGAACGCGTCATCCGACCAGTTCTCGACCCGGTCATCGACATCACACTGGATGTAATAGCGCGAGCGTGTCATCGACCGCATCGAACACAGCGCGAAGCCGCGTTCGGTGTTGGCATAGACAACCTCATGCGCGACCGGCCGCGTTTCGGACAGCAGCCCCAGCCAGCCGAACGGGTAGATTTTCTCATAGGTCGTGATCGCGCTTTCCGGCACTGATTTGCGGCACACCCCGTGATAGCCGTCACAGCCGGCGATCAGGTCGCAATCGATCCGGTGCGTCCTGCCATCCCTGACATAGGTGACCCAGGGGGCGGTGCCATCAAAATCATGGATTTCCACATCGGCGGCCTCATAGATTGTCTCACTGCCCGCGGCGCTGCGCACCTCGCACAGATCGCGCGTGACCTCGGTCTGGCCATAGGCGGTGACAACCTTGCCCCCGGTATGGTTGGACAGGCCGATCGACACCGCCTTGTAATCGAAAGCCAGATGCACGGCATGATGCTGAATGCCCTCAACCGCCAGCCGTTGCCCGGCCTCGGCGCGGTGGATCAGGTCCACCGTTGTCTGTTCCAGGATGCCGGCGCGGATGCGCGCCAGCACATAATCCTGTGACTGGCGTTCAAGAACAATATTGTCGATTCCGGCCAGATCGAGAAGTCTGCCGAGAAGAAGGCCCGAGGGACCAGCCCCGACGATCACAACCTGTTTACGCACCTGCACTCTCCCCACCGGATATGTGATTCGCCGGATCAGTCATTCGACGCTGAACCCCGTTGGAAGATAGTGGGGAACCAGTCCTCGCGCAATCGTTCACCGGGTCGCATGCCATGTCCGGGAAAGGGCGGCGAGGTCCGGCCCGGCCGTTCGACATAGCGCGCATCGTCGCCGACAAGGCGCAGCGAGAAGGCGCGCCGGCGCGCCGTGCTGTGATTGCCGCGCGCGCCATGCAGAACACGGAAATCGAAGGCCACCGCGTCGCCGGGTTGCATCGGCCATTCACGAATCTCCATACCCTCGGCATCGGGGTCGGGGACCGGCATCCAGGCGCTTTCATCGGCATAGAAATTGTCCTCGGACAGCCAGCGGGTCGGCAGCACCGGCCGCGGCCAGCGATGCGATCCAGCGACACAGCGCAGCGTCGCCTCGCCAACCGGATCGACAGGACACCAGAAGCTGACCGTCTGCTGTCCCTCGACGAAATAATAGGGGCTGTCCTGATGCCATGGCGTCTGTTTGGCGGTGCCGGGTTCCTTGACCAGAACATGGTCGTGAAACAGCTGCACGCTGTCGGCGCGCATCAGGTCGGCGGCGACCTCGCCGATCACCGGATCGGCGATGACTGTCTGGAATTCCGGGATGCGGGTCCAGTTGCAGTAATCGTCAAAGAACCTGCCGGTCTCGCCGGCTTTCAGGTTTTCCGCCGCATAGGGCCCCGGATGGTCCATGTTGAATGCGATCCCGGCGGCGATGGTCTCGACATGATCGGCGAACAGGCCGCGGACCAGCACCGCCCCGTCGCGTTGATAGGCCTCGACATCCTCTTCGCGCAAAAGCGGGTGCATGGCTGCCTCCTGACGGTTCCCGAAGCTACATGTTGATCAGCAGCGAATCCCGATCAAGCGAGAAATTCGCATAGATTGGCAGAAAGGCACTGCCGATGGCACGCGCGGTGATGCCGATCTCGGCCTGGTGAAGCTGCGGCATGTGAAGTCCCTTGGTATTATAGCTGCCAAGCGTCGCTTCGGTCATCCGCAGCAAATCGGCGGTGCGGTCCTCAGGCAACCCGCCGGCGAGGATAACAGCATCAAGGTCGAGGATCGAGGCGGTGGCGGTGATGGCGAAGGCAAGGCTCTGCGCCGCCTCCTCGGCCCATTCGGTGAAGACCCTGACGGTGGTTTCATCCTGCTCGCCATAATAGAAGGAATGCGGATCCTCGCGACCGGCGGCGCGGACCAGCGCCTCGAACCCGGTCAGCGAAGCCTTCTCGATCAGCTGAGGCGGCACGCCTGTCGTGCACAGCCCGGTCGGAAGCGATCCAATGGCAGCGGCGGCGCCCCGCGCGCCGGTCTGCAGCTGGTTTGACAGGACCAGCCCGCCACCGACAAAACTGCCGACATAGAGATAGAGGAAATTCTGGATTTCCTTGCCCCGCCCGAAACAAAGCTCGGCAAGGCAGGCCGCCGAAACATCGTGAAGAAGATAGGTCGCGGCACCAATTCGGTTCTCGACCTCGGCGACAATATCGACCTCGTTCCAGTCATCAAGCGCGCCGGCCGGCAGGTTCATCTCACTCTCCCACCCGGCCAGCGTCCGCGGCATCGCCACACCGGCGCCCAGAATGCGGGTCCTCTGCTCGGCCGGCAAATCCTCAAGCAGGCCGGGAAGATTGTCGTCAATGAGCCGCAGGGTCGCCGCCGCATCGGGCAGCGCGAACCGTTCGGTACGCCGCGCCAGAACGGTGCCATCAAACCCCATGGCGATGAGATCGAGCGACCGGCGGCCGATCTTGATACCAATCGATACGGCGCCAAGCGGATTGAGCGCGAAGGGTGTCGATGGCTGACCAACACGTCCGCGCACCTTGTCACCGCTCAGCAGCAGATCGGCGGCGATCAGACGTTTGACGATCACCGTCATGGTCTGCGCCGACAATCCGGTCATGCGCGCCAGATCGGCCTTGGTCAGCCAGCCATGGCGGCGCAACAGGGAAATGACCAGCCGCTCGTTATACTGGCCGACGCTGACCTGGTTGCCGCCATGCAGCGTCGTCGAGATATGATCGCCAATCGGTGACTGGCCAGCCGGTGACCGGGTTTTCATCAGCTATGTCCCCTGACCTGTGTCCCCTGGCTTATACGCCCTGACTTATATGCCCTGATTGGCTGACGGCAGGATAGGGGCGCGCGCCAAAAAGCATAATCCTCCAAGACGCACAATGACGCCCCACATTCATCATCATAGGACAGTTATCCTGATTGGCCCAGAGAATCGACATGAGAATGCATTGTAAATCATGTATAATCTATTCTTAAATCAAATTGATTTATTAATTGACGAAACGCCGGTGGTGCTATATCACGCGGGAAACTGACAAATGGGGTGCTATCCATGAAACAGGTTGCCATCAACGGGTTCGGGCGGATCGGCCGCAATGTCGTACGCGCGCTGATCGAATCGCCACGCGATGATTTCCGGATCGTCGCCATCAACGACCTGGCGCCGGCGGAAAGCGCCGCGCTGCTTCTTGAGCTTGATTCAACGCATGGGCGCCTTGCCTGCGCGGTCGCACATGGCGATGATTTCCTCGAAATCGACGGGAATCGCATTGCCTATATGAGCCATCGTGACCCCGAGGCCTGCGCCTGGGGAGACCGCGGTGTCGACCTTGTCATGGAATGTACCGGCATCTTCACATCCGCCGAAGCCGCGACACGTCACCTTGACGCCGGGGCCGGCCGGGTGCTGGTTTCGGCACCGTCAAGCGGCGCCGACGCGACCATCGTCTATGGTGTCAATCATGACAGCCTGACGCCGGACATGCGGATCATCTCGAACGCCTCCTGCACCACCAACTGCCTGGCGCCGGTGGCCGCCGCGCTGCAGGAATCCTGCGGCATCAATCAGGGCTTCATGACCACGATCCACGCCTATACGGGTGACCAGAATCTTGTCGATGGCGACCACAAGGACCCGTACCGGGCGCGCGCCGCGGCACTGAACATGGTGCCCTCGACAACCGGCGCCGCGCGGGCTGTCGGCCTTGTCCTGCCGGCGCTTGACGGCAAGCTTGACGGCGTCGCCATCCGCGTGCCGACCCCGAATGTATCGGCTGTCGATCTTGTCTTCGAACCGGCGCGGAACATGACCGCCGAGGACATCAACGCGGCTCTGATCGAGGCAGCCGCGCGCATGGCACCGGTGATGAAGGTGACTGACAGGCCACTTGTTTCCAGCGACTTTAATCATGATCCGGCCTCGGCGGTGGTGCATCTCGACCAGACACGCGTGATGCCGGGCGGCATGGCGCGGGTGCTTGCCTGGTAC
This sequence comes from Rhodobiaceae bacterium, assembly GCA_038138545.1. GTDB lineage: Bacteria > Pseudomonadota > Alphaproteobacteria > Puniceispirillales > Puniceispirillaceae > UBA8309. The sequence goes on from JAYQDX010000016.1 coordinate 31,779, forward strand.
GACAATGAATGGGGTTTTTCGAACCGGATGCTGGACACCGCCGGCGCAATTCTGGAACTCTAGACGCAGACCATGACCGTGGTGGACGGAAAGACGGGGCGGACGGAATGACGGGGCGGAGACATTCACGATGAGCGACGCGAAAACGCCTTCCGTCAATCTCAGCCCGAGCGACTATATCATCATCGGTGGCACCGGCGATCTGGCACTTCGAAAGATTTTTCCGGCCCTGTTCTGGCGCTATCTTGACGGTCAGGTCACATCCGAATTCCGGATTGCCGCCGCGTCGCGCCGCGAGATCGGCGCTGACGAATTCGCGGCGAAGCTGCGCCCGTTCTGCGAGGATGCGCTGACCGACGGACATGCCAGCGAGGCCGACTGGAAGGGGTTCCTTGCCCTGATCACGATCCTCACGCTTGACGCGAAATCGGGTGACGGTGCGGACCATCTTGCCGATTTCATCGCCGCGCGCGCCGCCGCCGACCGGCCGACGATCTTCTACCTCGCCATCGCGCCAAGCCTGTTCGGCGACGCCACGCGGCTGTTGAAATCGGCTGGCCTCGTCACCCCACAGGCGCGCCTTGTCGTCGAAAAACCGCTTGGCCATGACGGAGCCTCGAGCCGCGCCATCAATGCCGAGCTTGCCGAGATTTTTGCTGAATCGCAGATCTACCGGATCGACCATTATCTCGGCAAGGAAACGGTGCAGAACCTGATGGCGCTGCGCTTTGCGAATGTGATCTTCGAGACACAATGGAACAACAGCCATATCGACCATGTCCAGATCACCGTCGCCGAGACGGTCGGTGTTGACAACCGCGCCGATTATTATGACGCCTATGGCGCGGTGCGCGACATGGTGCAAAACCACCTTCTGCAGCTTGTCTGTCTGGTGGCGATGGAACCGCCATCCTTTTTCAACGCCGATCAGGTGCGCGATGAAAAGCTGCGCGTCCTTCGCGCCATCCGGCCTGTCGAGGCGAATGATATCGTCTGCGGCCAGTATCAGGAATACGCCACCGCGCTTGGCCGCCAGTCCAACACCGAGACCTTTGTCGCGATGAAGCTGGCGGTCGATAACTGGCGCTGGGCCGGCGTTCCCTTCTATATACGCACCGGCAAGAAGCTGGCCCACCGTGCCTCGGAAATCATCATCACCTTCAAGCAGCGTCCGCATGATATCTTCCAGCGCAATGGCGGCGGCGACATCGACAGCCCGCCGAACCGCCTGATCATCCGGCTGCAACCGCGCGAGGGGCTGCGCCTGCAGCTGATCTCAAAGGAACCGGGGCCGGGCGGCATGCGGCTGTTCCCGTCGGAACTCAATCTCAGCTTTGATGACACGTTCGACTCACGGCTGCCGGACGCCTATGAAAGACTGTTGATGGATACAGCGCGCGGCAACCAGACATTGTTCATGCGGCGTGACGAGGTGTTCGCCGCCTGGGACATCATCGACCCGGTGATCGAGATGATCCGCCACCGCGCACCGGAACTCTACCGCTCCGGCACGATGGGGCCGGCGGACAGCCTGCTTGGCGATGACGGGCGTCACTGGGTCGACCCGCACGAGGACTAGGCCCCTGTGACAGGTGGCGGTGCCTGTGAGATACTGCGTG
>JAYQDX010000017.1:0-7304 GCA_038138545.1 Rhodobiaceae bacterium
TGACCCCTACGATGTCAACGTAGTGCTCTCCCGCTGAGCTACACGCCCCATTTCATCCGCTGTCATCCTGCCGGCGTGCCAGCCTTGAGAGGCCGGTGCCCACAGCAGCGGTGGGTGGCCGGGCCCGGCAGAAAGCCGGGTGGGTCGACCGCGGGTTGGCGGGTCCGCAATGTGGCCGCCAAGGGCTGTAGTGATGCACCAAGAGCGGCCATTCCGCAAGCCCTTTTTCCGCGACCTACGCCTTTTCGCCACGCCCTCTTTTCCGCGCCGGACCAAAGCGACTCGGAGGCGTGCCGAAAGCATGATAGGCTGATTGTCATGAGTGAGAGTGTTGTGACCGATCCGCTGCCCGTCGAGGCGTCCGAAACGCCAGAGCCGTCATTGCAGGCCACACCGGCAGCGCCGAACGCCGCGTCGAGGCCCGATGCCGCGCTGCCGCCGGTCATCATCTCCGAGGCGATGATCGCCGACCCCGACTACGCCTCCCTCGACATCTATGCCGCCGGCGCGACCTCGCCGGTAATCGTGTCCTGCCCGCATGCCGGACGTACCTACCCGGCCAGCATGATGGATTGTGCCGCGCAGCCTGTCGAGGCGCTGCGCGGGCTGGAGGATTTCGGCGTCGACTGCCTGCTGCCGGAATTGATCGCCACCGGCATTCCGACGGTGATCAACCGGGTGGCGCGCGCCTATCTCGATGTCAACCGGGCGGAAACGGCACTCGATCGGACGATGTTTGCCGGTGAGGTGACGTCAGCGCCACCATGCCATCACGTGCGCGCCGGTTATGGGCTGATCCCGAGGCTGACCTCCGGCCGCAAGCCGATCTATACGAAAGCCCTTCCCGCCACCGAGGTTTCGGCACGGCTTGAATTCGTGTACCGCCCGTATCATGAAATGCTGACCAGACTGCTTGACAGCGCGGCCGCGTGGCACGGGGCCACGCTGCTTGTCGACCTGCATTCGATGCCGGCCTATGACCGGCTGAACAACCGGCTTCCCGATATCATCTGCGGTGATGCCCATGGCAGCACGCTCGACAGCGCCACAGCCAGCGCGCTGACCGGCTTTCTGCAGGATTGCGGCCTGTCGGTCAGCTGGAACCACCCCTATGCCGGCGGCTTCATCACCCGCGCCCATGGCGATGCGCGGGGGCCGCGGCAGGCGGTACAGATCGAACTCAACCGGGCGCTTTACATGGACGGCCCGGCACGCCTCGACCCGGTGCGGGCGGCAACGCTTCGCGGACAGATCGGGGCGCTTGGCCGCTTTCTTGCCGACACCGCGCGGGCGGCGGCCTGACCGGCCTCAGCGTCGGCGTGCCTTGTGGGCATAGGGATTGTCGCCCTTTCGCATCACCATCCGCACCGGAATGCCCCACAGCCCGAAATCGGTGCGCAGCCCGGTGGTCAGATAGCGAAGATAGCTTTCCGGCAGCGAGGCAGGCCGGCTGACAAACAGCGCGAAGGTCGGCGGGCGGGTCTTGATCTGCGTCATATAGCGGATGCGCAGGCGGCGACCATCGACAAGCGGCGGCGGGTGCGCCTCGAGCATGCCTTCAAGCCAGCGATTCAGCCGGCCGGTGGCAATGCGGGTGTTCCACAGCCCGTACATCTCGTCGGCGGCGGCCATCATCCGGTCAAACCCGCGCCCATGCAGCCCCGACATGGGAATCACCGGCACGCCGCGCAGTTGCGCCAGCGAGGTCTCCAGCCGGTCATCAATGCGTGTTGTGGCGGCCTGGCGGTCGCGCACCACATCCCATTTATTGGCACCGATAACAAGGCCACGCCCCTCCTCGGCGATCAGCCTTGCAATCGCCAGATCCTGCTTGTGAATTTCCTCGGTGGCATCAATAAGAAGCAGGCACAGATGCGCAAACTGGATGGAGCGCAGCGCGTCATCGACCATCAGCTTTTCGACCTTGTCGCTGATGCGGGCGCGGCGCCGCATGCCGGCCGTATCGACCAGCCGGTAGGACCGGCCCTTCCAGGTGAAGGGAAGCTCGATTGAATCGCGGGTGATCCCGGCCTCCGGTCCGGTCAGCAGCCTGTCCTCGCCGAGCAGCCTGTTGATCAGCGTCGACTTGCCCATGTTCGGGCGGCCGACAACGGCGATCCGCATGGGCTGGTCGGCCTGCGGGTCCTGCCAGACCTCGACCGGATTGCCATCCTCATCCAGCGGGGGCTCGTCCGAGGCGTCGTCATCGGCGAATTCGTCATCGGAATCATCGGCCAGCATGTTGATGCCGGCCGCCTGCGCCCCTTCGATGATGGAGTCATGAAGATCGACAAGACCCTCGCCATGCGCCGCCGAAATCGGCACCGGCTCGCCAAGCCCGAGTTCCCACGCCTCGGCCAGCCCGGCGGCACCCGCCCTTCCCTCGCATTTGTTGGCAAGAAGGATCACCTGTGCGCCGGAACGACGGATCTGGTCGGCAAAGAACTTGTCGGCCGGCGTCACACCGGCGCGGGCATCAATGACCATCATGGTCACATCGGCAAGCTCGATCGCGCGTTCGGTCTGCCGGCGCATGCGGTCCTCGAGACTGCCGGTCGCCGCCTCCTCGAGCCCGGCCGTGTCGATCACCCGAAATTCAAGCCCGGCCAGCGTCGCATCGCCCTCGCGCCGGTCGCGGGTCACGCCGGGCTGGTCATCGACAATGGCATGCTGCCGGCCGACCAGCCTGTTGAACAGGGTCGATTTGCCGACATTGGGTCGGCCCACGATGGCGATCGTTACAGACATAGAGAATGACCCATGACGAAAAATGTCGCTCCGAGGCTGGCCGACACTGACAGCTGGCGCCGGCGCGCCTATTCGACGGCAATCAGCGTGCCACTGCGCCCCAAAAGGAACATCCGGCCACCGGCCACCTGTGGCGGCGTCAGCATTTCCTGGCCGGTGGAGAAGACAGGGCCGGCCGCACCGGAATTCGCATCGAACGCCTGCACGGCACCGGCGCGCGACACGACATATACCTGATCGCCGGCCACGATCGGCCCGACATAGCGCGGCGGCGTTTTCGTCACCACCACATCAAGCGGCACCGCGCCATCAAGTTCGGCAATCCAGCGCACCGCGCCATCGGAGCGCCGCAACGCATGAAGCCGCCCGTCAATCGACAGCACGAACACGGACTCGCCGGCCACCCATGGCATTTCGATTCCGCCAATGGCGCGCTCCCAGACCGGCAGGCCGTTGCGGGCGCTGTAGGCGACAAACCGGCCGGACTGGCTGATCACGAAGATAAGGCCACCATCATGCACCGGCGTGGCGCGCACATCGCCAAGGCCCTGAATCGGCGTGCGCGGCAGCAGCGAGGCGACGGAATCCGTCCACAGCAACTCACCGGAATCAGCGTCGAAATAGGACACCTCGCCGGCCGCGCCGGCAAGAACGATCTCGTCATTGGCAAAGGCCGGCGCCGGCGCGCCGAAGATCACCGTATTGCTGGCAATACCGAAATGCTGCCAGACACGCTCACCCGACACCAGCGTCATCACAACCATGTTGCCATCAAAATCGGTGACGGCGACGCGGTCGGATTTGATGATTGTCGGACTGCCGCGGAAGGGTATATCGGTCTCGATGCCCCAGAGAACCGACCCGTCAGAGGGTTTCAGCAGCGCCAGTCGGCGTCCCCCGGCATGCACGACAAGCCCCTCGCGCGACAGCGCAAGCCCGCCGGCAATGCCAGGCAACGGGTCATCCTCGATATCCTCGATCCGGACCGACCAGATCTGGCCACCATCCCTTATATCGAACGCGGCGACGATACCGTTTGGCGCGACGGTATAGACACGGCCATCGCCGACAACCGGCTGCGCGAGTTCGGCAAGCTCGCTTCCCGTGCCACCGATATTGGCACGCCATGCTTCATTCAGGGGCGCCTCGAGACGCGGGTTGCCACCGGCGTGACCGGCCGACAGTCCCGGCATCGGCGCCGCATTGATATTGACGATGGCCGGCAAGCCCGCCCCTTCGGCCCGTGCATCTTCGCTGACGGCCTCAAGCTGCGCCTGCGGCAACACCGAAATGCGCGTTCCCTTCAGAATGGGCTCGGGCGGGCTGCATGCCGCCAGCCAGAGCGTCAATGAACACCCCATCAGGACGAGGCCCTGACGTAGCTGACGCGGCATGACGGTCCGGCGTTCAGTCCGGGTCTCGGGCACAAGGTGATGTCGCGGGTGCAGGGTCATTGGCTGTTCTGTTATGAGTGGCGTTGCGGTCAGGACTTCAGGATGGCGACAAGCTGCGCCGCGCGCTGGCGAAGGTCGGGCGACACCTCGGCGAGTTCGACAATCATTTCCAGTTTCGACAGGGCGGCGTCGGTTTTGCCATCCTTCAGGTCAAGCGCGGCGCTCAACTCCAGTGCCATCGCCTTCCATGGGCCGGCACCGTCGGCAAGCGGCGCGATGCGGTCCTGAAGGTCACCGACAGGCTGGCTGTCAGGGGCATTCATCACCGACAGCAGCAATGCGGCATCCCGGTACAAATCCGCGACCGACGAATCCCCGGCGATGCCAAGATATCCCGCCTCGGCGCCGGCGGCATCACCCGCCTCAGCCAGCCCGGCGGCAATCTGGAAGCGGCCCAGAAGCGCATAGCCATCCGTCAATTGACCGATATTCTGCTCAAGCGCCGCAACGGTGTCCTCGGCGGCAAGGGATTGCTGATACAGATTTGCGGCGGCCTCGGCCTGCGAGCGCGTCCAGGCGGAAAATCCCTGTGAGGCGCCAACGCCAAGCACCACGGCGGCGGCGGCGGCAATCACATATTTCCCATATTTGGTCCAGAGCGCCTGCGTGCGGTCGCGCTTCAGGTCCTCGTCAATTTCATCAAAAATGTCAGCCATTCGCAAAAAACCTGTTACCGGTCCAAACCGGTCGGAACAACCCGGTTGGAGATTGCATACGCCTGTAAAACAGGACAACCCCTGCTTCGGCCATCCTGTCCAGACCTCTGTCCGATCAGGGCTCTGGTTGACAGCCGGTGCCAAGGTGCCTCAACATAGCGACAAGTCGCAGAACATCCAACAGAAAAGCGGGTGAAAGTCTGACGTGTCACGCGTGTCCGTTCCGAAAAAACTTCGCCGTCAACTTTATTTCTCGAGAACCGAACTCGGTCAGATACTGGCCGCCTACAGCGCGCGCGTCGCGGCCGGCGAATGGCGTGACTATGCGCTTGACCATCTGAACGGCGCCGCCCTGTTCTCGATCTTCCGCCACACCCATGAAACACCGCTTTTCGTGATCGAGAAGAAACAGCGGCATCCCAAGGAAAAAGCGCAGTTCCTGCTGCGTGACCGCAACCGTGTTCTCTGCCGCTCACACTCGGTTACCGAGGTGATTGGCCATTTCAACAAGCTGCCACGCCTGATCAGCGGCTGACGCGTACGCCCGGTAGCCATCCCCCTGATTCCGGTCTTGCTGATTCCGGTTCAATCCGATATCACTAAATTAGAACAAATCATGAACATTTGAGCTGCCGTCCCCCTTGCTGGTGTGACGGTGATCGATGAAAGGGCACGCTCATGGGAGCATTCAAGCGCCGGCAGACTGCGCGTCATGAACCGGCAAACCCGGCGACATTGGGGGATCTGACAAATGAGGGGCTGCGGGTGTTCTGCTGGTGCCACCGTTGTGGCCATAATGCCGAGCTGGACGCGGCGCCGCTGATCGCGCGGCTGGGCCCGATGTTTCCGGTCCCCGAGCTTGGCGGGCGCATGCGCTGCACGTCATGCGATGCGCGTGATGTGGCGACGCGGCCGGCCTGGCCACGCCATGGTGGTGGCCAGATCGCCCGCTATGGCTAGACTGATCGTGTCAGGTCATGGACAGCCCCGCATCCATGCGATAGAACAAACCCGTTATCGGAACGGAGCCGATATCGGACAACGGAAAGTGAGACCGGCCATGAATGCAAGCGATACCGCCCGGGTGCAAAGCTATCTTCGCCAGCGCTTCGGTAACAAGCGGCTGTCACTCGCCAGGCGCGAGAACAAGGATGATTCAGCCGACCTGATGCTGGAAGATGAATTCATCGGTGTTGTGTTCCAGGATGACGAGGATGGCGAGGTCTGCTTCCATGTCCAGATCAGCATCCTTGCCGAGGATCTCGACGACATGTAATGCCGGATGCAATGTCGGGGCGACGGCGGTCTAACGTCACCCGCCAAGCCAGCCGCCGGCACGCGCCATCCCGATGGCAAGCCCGAACATCACCATCGCGATCACCGCGTCGAGAAGTCGCCAGGCATGCGGGCGTTTCATCCGCGGGGCCAGCAGGCTTGCGCCGAAACCGAGACTGAAGAAGAACACGAAACTGGCCGTGGCAGCGCCAAAGCCGTAGGCGATCCTGTCGGTGCCGTCAAACTGCAGCGACACCGTGCCGATCAGCACCACCGTATCAAGATAGACATGCGGGTTGCCGAAGGTCAGCATGGCGACGGTGACAAGCGTGGGAAGCAGCTGTCCGGAAATCCCGTCATCATCACTGATGGTGCCGTTTGCCATGACAGCGCTGCGCACCCGCAACGCCCCATAACCGGCAAGCCAGATCGCGGCGAGACCGAACAACGCCGGCGCATGTCGGGTGGCCAGATCGGCAATCAGCAACGACACACCGGCCACCCCGGCAACAATCAGCAGCATGTCCGCAACCGCGCAGAACAGCACCACCGGCAACACATGTCGGCGCATCAGGCCCTGGCGCAGGACAAAGGCGTTCTGCGCGCCAATCGCCAGAATCAGTGAAAAGCCGAGAGCAAAGCCGGTGCCAAAGGATGCAAGGAGCACGCCTGGTACCGGTCAGCCGGACAGGCCGTCGGACGGCATGAGATTGGAAATCTCGACAAGGTTTCCGTCCGGATCGCGAACATAGACCGACCAGAGCGGGCCGGCGGCACCGGTCTTCTCCACCGGCCCGTGTTCAAGCTCGACGCCATGGTCGGCAAACCGCGCCTGCCAGTCGGCAATCGGCATCTCGCTGAGAAAACACAGATCAACAGCCCCCGCGACGGGCTGGCGGGCATGCGGCACATAGGGCGATGCCGCGTCATGAAGATTGATCTTCTGGTTGCCGAAACACAGTGCCCGCCGCGCCGGGCTGCCGTCGGCAGGCTGGAAGGTCTGAAGTTCCATGCCAAGAACATCGCAATAAAAGGCGATCGTGGCGGCGGGATCGGCCGCCGTCATCACGATATGGTCAATCGAGGTGATCATCATGCCTCCCCGGGCATCGAATCATGTCAGGTGCCCAGTCTAGACACCACGCCCGTCACCGCACAAGCGCCGCATGGC
>JAYQDX010000017.1:7404-33244 GCA_038138545.1 Rhodobiaceae bacterium
CCGCCAAGAATGCCGATTGTCTTCATGGTGCCGTGGTCATGATGTTGTCGTCATGGTGTTGTCGCCATGGTGGGCGTTGTCCTGCCAGAGACAATGCCAGGGCCACAGAGGGGCCGCATCTCATATATCCACCCTGTCACCATGGCTTGGCGGGGTCGACGTGACGGTGAATACCAGATCGGACCGCTGCCGATTGCTGATCCGGTGCGGCGTGCCCGGCTTTACGTGAATGCCGTGATGGGGATGAATGGTGAACATCTCGCCATCAATCTCCATCGTCGCGACGCCGGACAGGATAAAGAAGAATTGTTCCGCGCGCTCATGGTAATGCGGTTTTTCAGCGGCATTGGGGGGCATGCGCTCCTGAATGACGCTCAGCCGGTCCGATGCGACCAGATGCCAGCCATCGCAGCCATCACCCCAGACATAATGGCCGGCCGTCCCGGCGCTTACCACTGGCATGCTTATTCCCACTCAATCGTTCCCGGGGGTTTTGAGGTGACGTCATAGACCACACGGTTGACGCCCTTCACCTCGTTCACGATGCGGGTCGCGGTACGGGCGAGGAACTCATGGCTGAAGGGATAGCTGTCGGCGGTCATGCCATCGCTCGAGGTGACGGCGCGCAGCGCGCAGACATATTCATAGGACCTGGCATCGCCCATCACGCCGACGGTACGCACCGGCAGCAGCACGGCAAAGGCCTGCCAGATCTCGTCATAAAGGCCGGCCTTGCGGATCTCGTCGAGATAGACAAGATCGGCGGCGCGAAGAATATCCAGCTTCTCGGCGGTGATCTCGCCGGGCACGCGGATGGCCAGGCCCGGCCCCGGGAACGGGTGCCGTCCGACAAGCGTTTCGGGAAGGCCAAGTTCGCGCCCCAGTTCGCGCACCTCGTCCTTGAACAGCTCACGCAGCGGCTCGACAAGCTCGAGCTTCATATGGTCCGGCAGACCGCCGACATTATGATGCGACTTGATGGTCACGGCATCACCACCGGCGGCCGAAATGCTCTCGATCACATCGGGATACAGCGTTCCCTGCGCCAGGAACCCGGCGCCCTCGATGCCGTTCGCCTCTTCCTCGAACACCTCGATGAAGCTGGCGCCGATGATCTTGCGCTTCGCCTCCGGGTCGGACACGCCGTCAAGCCGGCCAAGAAACAGTTCCGACACGTCGCGGTGAATCAACGGGATGTTGTAATGGCCGCCGAACAGCGTCACCACCTCTTCCGCCTCGCCGGCGCGGAGCAGCCCGTGATCGACGAAGACACAGGTCAGCTGTTCGCCGATGGCCTCGTGGATCAGCACCGCCGCGACCGAGGAATCGACCCCGCCGGACAAGCCGCAGATGACCTTGCCGTCACCAACCTGCGCGCGGATGGCCTCGATGGCGCGGGCCCTGTAGGCGGTCATCGACCAGCGACCCGAACAGCCGCAAACGCCAAGCGCGAACCGCGACAGCAGGTCCGCCCCTTCTTCAGTATGCACCACCTCGGGATGGAACTGCACGCCATAGAGGCGGCGCTCATCATCCGCCACGGCGGCATAGGGCGCGCCGGCGGACGTCGCGACAACGCGGAAGCCGGGCGGCAGCGCGGCGACATGATCGCCATGACTCATCCAGACGGTGCGGGACCCGCCAACCGGCCACAGCCCGTCAAACAACCGGCATTGATCGGTGATATCGAGGGTGGCGCGGCCAAATTCACGGCTTGTGCCGGGCTCGACCCGGCCGCCAAGCTGCTGGCACATCGTCTGCTGGCCATAGCAGATCCCCAGAACCGGCACACCCAGATCGAACACCGCCTGCGGGGCGCGCGGCGTATCCGCCATCGCCACCGAATTCGGCCCGCCGGACAGGATGATGCCGCGCGGCGCGGCCGCCGTGATCCGCGCCGGATCGACGGTGCAGGGCAGGATTTCGGTATAGACGCCGGCTTCACGAAGGCGGCGCGCGATCAGCTGGGTCACCTGCGAGCCGAAATCGATAATCAGCACATTGTCATTCACCGGGTCGCTCATCGTCCTGTCCTGTCGCTTCCTGTCACTATTCCCTAGCGCCGTTTCGCCTGCAGTACTGTCAGGAAAAACCCGTCAGTACCGTCACGCCCCGGCAGCAACCGCAGCATCCCGCCGCGGGCCGGCGGGCAGTTGTCCGCGCCAATAACATCCTGCCAGATCGCCGCGATATCGGCGATTTCCAGTTCCGGCGCGGCGGCCAGAATCCGTTCGATCTGCGCCTCTCCCTCGCTGCGCAGAAGCGAGCAGCTAATGTAGATGATGCGCCCACCCGGGGCCACCATCGCCCGCCCCCGATCGAGTAGCGCCGACTGCACCTCGTGAAGCCCGGCCAGTCCGGCCGCATCGCACCGCCATCTGGCATCAACAGCGCGCCGCCAGGTGCCGGACCCGCTACAGGGCGCATCGATGACCACGCGGTCGAATTTGGCACGATATCTCTTGGTGCCCCAGTCGTCAGACACCGCCACCCGTTCGATATTGTGGATGCCGGCGCGCCTGATCCGCGCCGCGCCACGCTCAAGGCGCACCGGATCATTGTCCAGCGCCACGATCCGGCCACGGTTCTGCATCGCCGCCGCCATGACAAGCGACTTGCCAGCCGCGCCGGCACAGATATCGGCCACCTGCATGCCCGGCTGCGCATCGCAGAGCAGCGCCGCGATCTGCGAGGCCTCGTCCTGGATCTCGAACAGACCGTCGCGAAACTCGCGGCTGTCCTCGACACGCACCCGTTTTTCCATCCTGATGCCAAGCGGCGAAATCCGTGTCGGATGACATTTCAGCCCGCGCCCGGCCAGCCGGTCACGCAATCGCCGCCGGTCATCAAGCTTCAGCGGGTTGATCCTTATATCGGTGCCGGCCTCGCCGCGCATCGCGGCAAGCTCGCCCTCCATGGCATCGCCAAGGGCATCGCGCGCATCGGCAAGCAGGCCCTCCGGCCATTCCAGCCGCGTGGCCTCCGGCATCGTCGGATCATCGAGCGTTTTTCCGTCAAGCGTGGACAGAAGGGAGCTCTCGGCGTCTGAGAGCGCCGGCGCGGCATGCCGGTCATCACCGCCAAAGCGCGTTGCCACCGTTGCCGCATCAAATTCGTCGGCAAGCCCGAGGGCGGCGATCACCAGCGCCCGTGGCGATACCTCATGCCCCTGCCGTTCCAGATGCCAGGCAAGCCGCGCCGCCGCCCTGTGGACGGTCCAGAACAGCGCGCTGATGGCCTGCCTGTCGCCCGAGCCGGCATAACGCCGCTGCTGCAGACCGCGACGCAGCACCGATCCCGCCGGCACGCCTTCCGGCGCGTCGGACAGGATTTCGATCACGGCAGCAATGCGGGCTGCGGGGGTCATGCGCGGCGACGCTCCTGAAACTCAGACACGAGGCCGGTAATTCGGCTCTTCACGGGTGATTGTCACATCATGAACATGTGATTCCGTCAGCCCGGCGCCGGTGATGCGCAGGAATTTGGCATTCGCCTGGAAATCGGCAATTGTCGCATTGCCGGTATAGCCCATGGCGGCGCGGACCCCGCCAAGAAGCTGATGCAGCACATTCTCCACCGGCCCCTTATAGGGCACCTGTCCCTCGATTCCCTCCGGCACCAGTTTCAACGGTTGCGAGACCTCGGCCTGGAAATAGCGGTCGGCCGAACCGCGCGCCATCGCCCCGGTCGATCCCATGCCGCGATAGGCCTTGTAGGAGCGTCCCTGATGGAGATAGACCTCGCCCGGCGTCTCGTCGGTGCCGGCAAGAAGCGAGCCGACCATCGCACAGTCGCCGCCGGCGGCCAGCGCCTTGGCAAGATCACCTGAATATTTGATCCCGCCATCGGCGATCACCGGCACGTTGGCGGCATGGCTGGCCTCGGCGGCATCCATGATCGCGGTCAATTGCGGCACCCCGACACCGGCCACCATGCGGGTGGTGCAGATCGACCCGGGGCCGATCCCGACCTTCACCGCGTCGGCGCCGGCATCGATCAGCGCCCGCGCGCCATCGGCGGTGGCGACATTGCCGCCAATCACCTGCACCTCGTTCGCCATCTTGCGGATCGCCGTGACAGCGGACAGAACACCCTCGGAATGGCCATGCGCCGTATCGACAACGACGACATCAACCCCGGCCTCGACAAGCGCCTCGGCGCGCGCCGCGCCTTCCGGCCCGGCGCCGGTGGCGGCCGCGACAAGCAGCCGGCCGGCAGGGTCCTTCGCCGCCATCGGATGGTTGCGGGCCTTTTCGATATCCTTGACGGTGATCAGGCCGATACAGCGTGATTTCCCGTCGACGACGACAAGCTTTTCGATCCGATGCTCATGCAGAAGCCGTTTTGCGTCTTCCTGGGTTGCCCCCTCGCCGACGGTGATCACCTCGCGGGTCATCAGGTCCCAGACCTTCTGATTCATGTCACTGGCAAAACGGACATCGCGGTTGGTCAGGATACCGGCAAGACGATGCGGCGGCTTGCCATCACCGTCGACCACCGGAATGCCACTGATCTGATGCGTCTTCATCAGCTCCAGCGCGTCGCCAAGCGTACGGTCCGGCGTGATCGTCAGCGGGTTCACCACCATGCCGCTTTCATATTTCTTGACGCGGCTGATCTCGCCGGCCTGCGCCTCGATCGACATGTTCTTGTGGATCACCCCGATGCCGCCGGCCTGCGCCATGGCAATCGCAAGGCGATGCTCGGTGACCGTGTCCATCGCCGCCGACAACAGCGGAATGCGAAGATTGATCTCGCGCGTCAGCCGCGCCGTCACATCGGTGTCGGCAGGCAACACGGCCGAGCGTGACGGCTCGAGGAGAACGTCATCAAAGGTCAGGGCTTCGCGAATTTTCATGGGGCGCCTTCCGCATGTCCGGTGGCGCGCCACTATATCTGAGGGTTGGTGAGAAAGACACCCCCAAAATAGGCCCCTGACAGGTCAAATTGCGGTCAGAATGCCTAGATCGGCGAATACCCGCCGGAACCGTCCGGCGGGGCCGAATCCACAGCGTCATCATGATCGTCATGAGGATTGTCGTCCGGGTCACCACCAGCCCGCCCGCCAGCCCCGTGAAAGCCGGTGGCAAGGACATAGCTTTCCACCGATTCCTGCCGGCTTGCCGCCGGTTTGACATGCCGCACCGTCTGGAAATTGGCCTGCATCAGCTCCAGCACGCTTCGCTCGGCGCCGCCACGGAAACATTTGGCAAGGAAAAATCCGTCCTCGACCAGCACCTCGATGGCGAAATCCAGCGCCGCCTCGAGCAGCGCCGTCGTGCGCAAATGGTCGGTCGGGCGATGGCCCGTCGTTGCCGCCGCCATGTCGCTCATCACCCCGTTGGCGCGGCCGCCAACCGCGGCGCGTACCTCCTCGATCATCACCGGGTCGGTCATGTCGCCGACAATGATATCGACCCCGTCCAACACATCGGTTTCCAGCAGATCGATGCCGACCAGCTTGCCAGTGCCGCGGCCAAGACCGATCCGGTCCGCCGTCACCTGCAGCCAGCCCCCCGGCGCGCATCCCAGATCGACAATCGCCATGCCGGGCTTCAGGATTTCATAGCGATCATCGATCTGTTCCAGCTTCAGTGCCGCGCGAGACCTGAAGCCGCGTGACTTCGCCTGCGCCACGAACGGATCGTTCAGCTGGCGTGTCAGCCAGCGTTGCGAGGACGGCTTGCGGCCGCGCATCTTTTTCGGCTGGCGTGTCAGGCCCGTATCATTGCGATAGCTGCGCCCCGAGGGACCGCGTGTCGAAGATCGTCCGGCTGGCTTCCTTGGCATATCCCGCTTCCATGACGGGGCAACCCGTCAAAATCCTTGCACCACAATAACCTACGCGATACCACAGTTGGACGCATTTTGACACTTCGGCATTCCGCCCGGCCCGATGGGCGGACTTCAGGGGACCTTATGGATCAAAGTGACCGGCGCCAGCCCGCCATCAGCTGGCGCGACCATCTGCGCTGGAACGCGCGGCTCGCCATACCGCTGGTCATCGGGCAGCTGGCGACAATCGGCATCTGGACAAGCGATACCATAGCCATGGGCCGCATCGACAGCGTCAGCCTTGCCGCCGGCGCGCTGGCGTCACGCTACTATCAACCTCTGTATTTTCTTGCGCTGGGCATTTCGCTTGCTGTCGGCCCGCTGGTCGCTCAGGGCATCGGCGCCGGCGACGAACGTCAGGTACGCCGCGCCTTCCGCCAGGGCATGGCGGTCGCCGTGCTGCTTGGCATGATCACGGTGCCGTTGCTGTTTGTCGGCGAAGAGGTGCTGGTGGCGCTGGGGCAGGATCCCGAACTGGCGCGGCGTGGCGAGCCGTTCCTGATCTGGTCGAGCTTCGGCATGCCCTTCATGTTCCTGTCCTTTGTCCTGAGGCAATATATGATCTCGCACCAGCGACCGCTGCCGCAGGTCATCGCCGTGCTGCTGGCGCTGGCGGTCAATGTCGGGCTGAACGAGGTGTTCGTATCCGGAATCGGCCCGTTTCCGGCCATGGGACTCGCCGGCGTGGCGCTGGCAACATCGATTGTCTATGTGCTGCTCTGCGTCGGGCTCATCACCTATATCGCCATGGTGCCGCCCTTCCGGAATGGCAGCCCGTTCCGCCGGATATGGGTTATGGATTGGGGCCTGACCGTCCGGCTGCTTCGCATCGGTGTGCCGATCGGCCTGACCATTGTCGCCGAGGCCGGCATGTTCATCGCCGTGACCTTCCTGATCGGGTTGTTCAGCACCGCCGGTCTGGCGGCGGCGGCGATCACCAACCAGCTGGCGGCGGTGTTCTTCATGGTGCCGATCGCGATTGCCCAGGCCAGCACCATCCGGATCGGCAATTTCGCCGGTGCCGGTGACCGCCTGAACCTGTCACGAAGCGCCAGTGCCAGCTTCTGGCTCGGCATCGGGGCGACGCTGGTGACAACGCTGATCCTGTTGATCTGGCCGCGGACCCTGGTCGGCATCTTCCTCGACAGCGGCGATGCGATGTTCGCCGAGGTGATGGCGCTGGCATTGCCGATGATGGTGCTGACCGCGCTGTTCCAGGTGCCGGACGGGCTGCAGGCCATCGCCATGTCGATTCTGCGCGGCCTGAATGACACGCGCATACCGGGGACCATCGCCATTGCCAGCTTCTGGATCACCGGTGTCGGCGCGGGTGCTGTCTTCGGCTTCACCTTCGACATGGGTCCGACCGGCGTATGGGGCGGGCTGGCGCTGGGGCTGACAGTGGCGGCCATCATCCTCAGCCTGCGCATGTGGCGGGCGATGCGGCGGGTTCGCGATGGCGGGCAGATCCTCGCCGCCTGAGGGGGCGGCATCCGCCGGGCATGCGTGCGGCCCGCGCATTTTGCCAAACACCTTGCTTTGGTTATTCTCTCCCCGATGACAAACGCACCACACACATCGCTGCCGGTTGCCGGTACCGCGCTGCCGCTCGCCGGTCATGCGGCCATTCTTCCCGAGCTGACCGCCTGGGCTGGCCAGCAGGCACCCGGCGGCAGGCTGACGCCGGCGCAGCTTGCCGCCATATTCGCCCATTCGCGGCATTTGCAGACGCTGGCGCGCGCGCATCCCGACCTTCTGGCCACCGCCTCCCGCGGCGACGGCGCGGCCGAGATCGGCCTTGCCATCGAGGCCTGCGAAAGCGATGCCGGCAGGCTGACAGACGAGCCGCAGATGATGACGGCGCTGCGACGCCTGCGCCAGCGCAGCGCGCTGTGCGTGGCGTTGACCGACATGGCCGGAGCCGATGATGTCGAGACGCAGATGCGGTGGCTGAGTGACGCGGCGGATGCCGCGGTACGCTGCGCCGTGACCTGGCTGTTCCGCGACGCCGCGCGCCGGCGTCAGGTCGCCGATGCCGACACCCCGGCATGGAATGGCGGTGCGGGGTGTGGCTGGACCGTATTGGCGCTTGGCAAGCTGGGGGCGGGCGAGCTGAACTATTCATCGGACATCGACCTTGTTCTGCTCCACGACCCCATCGACAATCCCCTGCCCGACCGCGACACAAGCCAGCGTTTTTATGTCGAGATGGCACGCGGCCTTGTCAGGCTGCTGTCGACGGCGACACGTGACGGCATTGGCTGGCGGGTTGATCTGCGGCTTCGCCCCGACCCCGGCGCCACCGCCGTCAGCATCCAGCGCGAGGCGGCCATCGGCTATTACGAATCCATCGCGCGAACCTGGGAACGTGCCGCCTTCATCCGCGCGCGGCCGATCGCCGGCGATCTGGAGATGGGCCGTAATTTCCTGGCTGAACTACAGCCTTTCATCTGGCGGCGCACGCTGGATTACACCGTCATGGACGATATGAAAATGATGCTGCGCCGACCGGCTGCTGGCCTTGGATGGGAGGGCTATAACCTGAAGACCGGCCCGAACGGCATCCGCAGCATCGAATTCCTGACTCATGTGCTACAGCTTGTCGGCGGCGGCCGGGTGCCGGCACTTCGTGTCGGCAGCACGCTGCCGGCGCTGCGGGCGCTGGCGGCGGAAAACTGGATCACCGGGGAACAGCACAAACGGCTTGGCGCGCTATATCTGGCGCTGCGCCGCGCCGAGCATCGCCTGCAGATGATTGGCGACGCGCAGACCCACGCATTGCCGAGAACGATGGAGGGCATTGACGAGACGGCGCGGTTCATGGGGCATGAGGGGGCCGAGAGTTTTCTTGCCGCACTCGCCGCCAGTCTCGACGAGGTTGCACGCCACACATCACATCGGCTGTTCGAGGAGATTACGGACGGGGCCGCGGACGATCGGGCAAAGGCGTCCACCAACCATTCCAGCGACCAATCCGGCGTCGGGACCGCTGCCGATCCGGACGAGGCGCCGCTGTTCGATGATGAGGACAGGCTTGGCGGCTGGCTTGACGCACGCGGCTTCCAGCGTCCGGCCGACATCGCCGCCGTCCTGTCAGGCTGGATGGCCGGCAGAATTGCCGCCACCCGCGGTGAACGGGCCCGCACCCTGTTGTCGCGGATCATGCCGCCGATGCTGTCCCACCTGTCAGGCGCACAGGACCCCGACACCGCCTTTGCCGCCTTTGCCGGTTTCGTCGAAGGCCTGCCCGCCAGCGTGCAGATTTTTTCACTTCTTGATCACAATCGCGACCTGACACGGCTTCTTGGTGACATCCTTGTTCTCTCACCGCGACTTGGCGACAGGTTGCGGCGCCATCCGATGCTGTTTGATCTGGTGCTGTTCGCCGCCTTCTTCGAACCGCTTCCCGCCGCCGCCGAACTGGAGGCGGAACTTCGCGCCGCCATCACCGACCAACCGACCGAACTGGCGCTTGATACAGTGACGCGGGTGACCCGCGAGCGACAATTTCGGGCCGAGGTGCAGCATCTCAGCGGCGTTGCGGACCGGCGGGCGCTCGGCACCGCCCTTGCCGATATCGCCGAGGCCGCCATCCGCGTCACCCGCGATCTGGCCATCGCCGACATGCAGCGCCGTCATGGCATCATCGAGGGCGATCTTGCGGTGCTCGCCATGGGCCGGCTCGGGCTCGGCGATCTGACGGCCACCTCCGATCTCGACCTTGTCTTTGTCTGGGACGCGCCGGCCGGGGCGAGCTCGACCGGGATCGAGGATGGCCGGCGCACCCTCGCCGCCAGCAGCTATTTCACAAGGCTGGCGCAAACACTGGCAAACTGGCTTGGCGGGGCGACAGGGGAAGGCAAGCTGTTCACCATCGATCTGCGGCTGCGTCCCGATGGCGAGAAATCCGGACTTGCCCCGTCACTGGCACGGCTGACGGCCTATTACCGTGACGAGGCCTGGCTCTGGGAAAAGCTGGCGCTTGGCAAGGCGCGGCTGGTGACCCCGGCGGCGGCGTGCGGCGCGGCGGTGATCGACAGCCTGGCCCAGATTCGCACCACCGCGCTGCCGGTCGACATCATCGCATCGCCGCTTCACGACATGCGACGCCGGCTTCGCGCCAGCTATGGCGATGCCGAGGAATGGCAGTTGCGAAAACACCCCGGCGGCATCGGCGAGCTTGACCTGCTGATTCAGGCGCTGCGGCTGCGGAATGCCGATCTGTTCGGCAATGCGGCATGGCGCGCCGACGCCATTCTCGAGCGCCTCGTCGAGGCCGGCCGGCTGGCACCCGAGCATGGCGAGGCGCTTGGCGCGGCGGAAAGCCTCTATGCCGACCTGCACCACGCGCTGCGCTTTGTGGTTGGCACCAGCGCGACCGACCCGCAGACCTTGTCCGCGGCGGCGCGGCAGTTCATCTGCGCCGCGTGCGACAGCCCCGATCTGGAGACGTTGCGGGGGCGCGTCGATTCCCACAAGGGCGTGGTCGAGGCTCTGTTCGACCGGCTTTTCCCGGCACCGCCCGGTTGAGTTTCCCGCGGACCCTGAAAATTTCGACTCTCTATCGTCAAAACGACCCGTTTTCGGAATTTTCTGGACAGACGCGGCGATATTTTGGTCGCAAAGAAGGCGCATACGGCCATGGCTGTTGGATGAGATTTCATAACATTTTCAAAACCGGTGTCGGGCAGGGTTGAAGGATCCGTTCCGGCGCCTGAACAGGGACCTGTTGATCCGCCATGCTGAGATCCGCCTTGGCATCATGGACACTGTTTTTCGGCCTGTTGCTGATCATGTCCGGCAACGGGCTGCAGGTCGTTCTGCTTGGCACCGAAGCCACCGAGGCCGGATTTTCCAAGGTCACCACCGGCTTTGTGATGGCAGGCTATTTCCTGGGGATTTTCTGCGGCTCCATTCTGGTGCCACGGATGCTCGACAATGTCGGACATGTGCGCGTCTTCGGCGCCATGGCGGCGCTGGCGTCGGCCGCCGTGCTGGTGGTGGCGGCGCTTGTCAATCCGCTGGTCTGGGCCCTGATGCGCATCCTCACCGGATTCTGCTTTGCCGGCATGTATATCGTCTGCGAAAGCTGGCTGAACGACCAGTCGACCAACGAGACACGGGGCCAGATGCTGTCGCTCTACATGATCGTCTCGATGGGCGGGCTGGCCATCGGCCAGCTGATGATCGGTGCCGGCGGCGAGGACAGTATCGTCCTGTTTCTCCTGGCCTCGGTGCTGGTGTCGGTCGCCGTCGTGCCGGTGCTGCTGTCGGTTGGCAAGGCACCGGCCTTTGAAGAGCCGGAGCGGATGAGCCTGCGCCGCCTGTTGCAGGTCTCGCCGCTGGCCGTTGTCGGGCTCGGCATCAACGGGGTGGCCGTCTCGATGCTGTTCGGTATGGGGGCTGTCTATGGCCTGTCAATCGGCCTCAGCAACACCGAGGTCGGCTATTTCATGACGGCGCCGGTGATCGGCGCGCTGATCCTGCAATATCCGGTGGGCCGGCTGTCGGACCGGTTCGACCGCCGCATGGTGATCTTCGGCGTCGCGGTGATGGGCGCCTGCGCCGCGGCTATGGCGACCTTGTTCGGCCGCGCCGATTTCGCATTGCTTCTCGTCTGCATGCTTGTCTATGGCGGCTCGCTGTTCCCGCTCTATTCACTGTGCATCGCGCATGGCAACGACTTCCTGACACCAAGCCAGATGGTCGCCGCCGCGTCGGGTCTTGTCATGATCAACGGTGCCGGTGCGGTCATCGGATCCCCGCTGGCGGCGCTGTCGCTGGAATATTTCGGCGTCACCAGCTTTTTCATCCTTGTGACGGTCATCCAGCTGATGATCGCCGGGTTCGCGCTGTTCCGGATGACCCGCCGCGCCGCCGTGCCGAACCTGGCACAGGGCCCGTTCGTCGCCATCCCGGAATCCTCAAGCGCCATCGCCGCGACACTGAATCCGGAAGCGGAATGGATTCCGGGCAGCGACGAGGAAACCGAGGAAGACGACCCGTTCCACGACAATCCCTATATCGACTGACGGCCCTATATCGACTGACGGCCCCATATCAATTGAACCTTATCGACCATCCCTTGGCAGGACGCGCGATGGCGCGCGATCTGCTTTTATGTCTGGATGGAGTTCATCTCTTACATTAGTTTTTTCTTATGAAAAAACCGGTTCTGATTATCGCCGCCCTGTTGTTGCAGGCGGTCATCCAGCCTGTCGCAGCCGCGGACCAGCCATTCTCGATACAGGGTGAACTGTCTGTCACCCGCGTCAGCGACGGTGATTCATTGCGAAGCGGTCGGCTGAAGATACGCCTTCACGGGATCGACGCGCCGGAGCTGAAACAGACCTGCACCGACAGCACCGGCGCCACCTGGCCCTGCGGGCGCGCCGCCCGCGATGCGGTGAGCGAGATCACCAAAGCGGCGCCACTGCGCTGCGTTCTGATGGATGTCGACCGCTATGGCAGGTTGATCATGCGCTGTTTCGCCGGCGGCACCGACATTGCCGAACATCTTGTCGAGAACGGTCTCGCCCTTGCCTATCGGCGTTACAGCACCGATTATGTTGCCGCCGAGACAATCGCGCGCGACCGCGGGCGCGGGGTCTGGGCCGGCACCTTCGAGGCACCCTGGGACTGGCGTCGCCGCAATTGACGTGCTTCTGACCATGACAGTGACAAAGGGACTGACAAACCGGCGCGGCTCTGCCATATTCGGCGCGTGGAAACAGATCACTCCACCGAGAGGACGACCATGAGCGAAGACGACCGCATTACCATCATCGCCGAAAGTTTCGAAGCTGCGGCACTCGAATTTCACCGCCGTAACCTGGCCTCGGAAGGCTACCGCATGGTCGGTCCGATCAGCATGCAGCGGTTCGAGCGAATGAACGGCCCGAAGCGGGAAGTGCTGTTTGACGGCAATCCGATGTTCGCGGTGACCTTCGCCAAGGAAGGCAACTGACGCCATCTCACCCGAGGCAGGCCCACTCCTACAGCAGGCCCAGCGCTATAACAGTCCCAGCTCGCGCAGCTCGGCGACGAGTTCGGGCGGCATTGTCTCGTCGCCCTCATCGGTCACCGGCAGATCCTTTGGCGCGTCTTTTGCCTCGAGATAGCGCCAGCCCTGGAAAATCCGCACCCGGATTGGCTCGATCGCGACAAGTTCCGGGGCCAGCACGATGCCGCATGCCGGCTTGCCATCGGCCCGCTGCATGCTCCGCAATTCCCGAATGGGTTGGCGCGCGCACATCACCCCCTTGATCACCCAGAACATGCTGCCGCCATCGAGAACCTCTTCGGCGCGGCGCGGTGTGTTGCGGGTGACATGCATCAGCTCCTGCCCGGCCTCGCGCCGCATCGCCTGCCATTGCCGCAGGCTGGCAAGCGATTCCGATCCAACAGACAATTTCTTCAGATGCACGGTCATGCCGGATCATCCTTGCGCAACAGAAAGCCGCCGGGCGGCTGGTAAGATCAATAAAAGCAGATGCGTTATGGAATTAAATATAGGGCGGCGAGCCCCAGAAACACGAAAAAACCGACAACATCGGTGATCGTCGTGATGAAAACGCTGGATGCCACCGCCGGATCGACACCGACCCGCACCAGCCCGAGCGGCACCAGCGTGCCGCTGAGACCGGCCACAACCAGATTGGCGAACATCGCCACCGCCATCACCGCCGCGATGTCCTGGTCACGGAACCAGAGAAAGGAAATGCTGGCAGCAAGGATGGCGAAGACAACGCCGTTCAGTACGGCCACGATCAATTCGCGCCGCACGAAGCTGGCGGCCGCATCGCGGTCGATCTGGCGCAGCGCCAACGCGCGCACGGCCACAGTTACCGTCTGGGTTCCGGCATTGCCACCCATCGAGGCAACGATCGGCATCAACACCGCCAGCGCGACAAGACGTTCGATGGTGGCGTCGAACAGACCGATCACAGCCGAGGCGACAATCGCCGTCAGCAGATTGATCAACAGCCAGGAACTGCGGCCCTGAAGCGTCTCCCACAGGCTGGACCGGACATTGGTATCGCCAACCCCGGCCAGCGCCATCAGGTCCTCCTCGGCCTCCTCGTCGATGACACCGATCACATCATCAATGGTGATGACCCCGATAAGGCGCCCATGCTCATCAACCACCGGCGCGCTGACCATGCCATAACGACGGAACAGGATCGCCACCTCCTCCTGGTCCATATCCGCCGGGATCTTGCGGAAATCGCCCTGCATGATCTCGCCGACACGGCGCGGCCGCGGCGTACATAGAAGCTTGCCAAGGCTGACCTCGCCAATCGGGCTTCGGGCCGGGTCGACAACGAAGATGAGATAGAAATCCGTATCGCCGAATTGCGAGCTGCGCAGGAAATCGATGGTCTGCCCAACCGTCCAGAATGACGGCACGGTGACGATCTCGCGCTGCATCATCCGGCCGGCGGAATCCTCGGGATAGGCAAGACCTTCCTCGACCAGGACGCGATCCTCGGCAGGCAGCGCCGCCAGGACATCCTCGATCTCGTCCTCTTCAAGCTCCTCGATGATGTTCACCGCATCATCGGTGTCGAGGTCGGGAAGCTGACGCGCCAGCGCCGCGACACCCATCACATCGACAATCTCGTCGCGCGTATTCTCGTCAAGGAAGGCAAGTGTTTCCGCATCCAGCCCGTCACCAAGCGTTCGCACAAGCGCCGCCGCCTGCGATGCCGGAAGCCGTTCCAGCAGATCGGCCTGGTCGGCCGGGTGAAGCGGCGCGACAAGGGCGCGCGCGCGGTCATCCGCCCCGGCGTCAATAGCGGCGACAATCGCCATCTCCACCTTCGGCGTCAGACCGTAGAGCGCGGCAAGCCGGTCGCCTTCATCACGGCGATCAGGCGCACCGGCAGCCTCGGAAGGCTCACCGTGACGCGGTGGCTGTTGTTTGTGTCCGGATGGCATTCATCCTGTCCTTCCGCCGGCCCACGACGGCCTGCTCAGGCAGGTCTGACGTGGTGCGCAGACTAACAGATCGATGGCCGATGGCAAAGCAAAGCCGGAGCTGAAATTTTGTTGCGCAAGGGCGGGAGGGACCAATCTTGAAATAAAATTTCAATGCCCGGCAAGCGACAATTCTATCGGCAAGCGACAATTCTAGCTGTCGAGATCATATAGTCCGACACGCCGCGAATGGCCGTCGAACCTCACCTCATGCCCGACCGGCGGATGGGCCCGTTGCGCGCAATCCATGCGTTCGCAGACCGCGCATCCGATACCGATCGGTTCATGCGTGCGCCGGCGTGAGGCGTCAAACTCGTCGGCATAGGCAAGGTCACGAGCATGATGAATCTCGCAGCCAAGCGCCACGGCGAATTCCGGCGGCGCCTCGCCGGGCGGTGCCCAGGGGCGCGGCACCGTTCGCGCAATTGTGAAGAATTTCTGCCCGTTCGGCAGTTCGGCCGCCTGGAACAGCATCCTGTCAGGCGTCCGAAAGGCCTTGTGAACATCCCAGCGCGGACAGGTGCCGCCATTCTTGGCGAACTGCATGCCGCCGGCGGCAAGCCGCTTGGAAATATTGCCAGCATCATCGACACGCAGGAAAAAGAACGGAATGCCACGCGCATTCGGCGCGTTCAGGCTTGTCAGACGATGGCAGACCTGCTCGAAACTGGCACCAAAGCGGCGGCCGAGAAGATCAAGGTCGTGCCGCAATTCGCGCGCCGATTCCAGAAATATCCCGTAGGGCATCATCACCGCGGCGGCAAAATAGCCGGCCAGAGTGGTGCGGAACAGCGACCGCGCCGATTCATCGGTAACACCATAGTTCTCACATAGTGACGCGATAAGCTCGGTCTGCTCGATCAGCGCGGTCTGCACAAGAAGATGGAAGACCCGCTGTGGACGGCGGAGCGCCTCGCTGACAAGGATCTCCCGCCGATGCTGGTCATAGCGGCGCAATTGCGTGCCCATCACCGCCGCCGGGATGACCCGCACGCGCAGACCAAGCCTGTCACGCGCATAGAGGATCAGCCTTTCAAGCAGCATGCCGGCATCATTTTCCTTGCCAAGGATGGTGGTGCGGCAGGCCTCGGCGGCTGTCTCGAGTTCGGCGAAGTAATTATTGGCCTGCTGGAGAACCGCGCGAACCTGTTCCACCGGGCTGTTGCCGGCGCCATCCTGGCGCCCGTCGCCGGACGATATCTCGAGCTGGTCCCTGACCTTGCGATAGGCCTGGAACAGGCTGAGCATGCCGCGCGCCGCCGCCGGCGCCGCCGTCACCAGATCCTGCAATTCGCGACGCGAGACCCGCTCGCCCGACAATAACGGGTCGGCGAACACCTCGGCAAGATCGGTCAGCAATGCCGGGCTGTCATCCTCGGCGAAGCTCTTCAGATCGATATCGAAGGAGTTGCCAAGCTTCAGCAGCAGGCTGACCGTCAGCGGCCGCTGGTTATGTTCCAGCAGATTGAGATAGGACGGGCTGATATCCAGCGCCTCGGCCATCGCCGTCTGTGTCAGGCCGGCAGCCTGCCGAAACCGGCGCAATTTGTGACCGACCAGTATCTTTTCCTGCATGATGCGATCTGTGCCTCAGAGGTAACAACATCCAATAGTAAATTTGTAAAAAGAAAATGTAAAGATTTTACTGTTTTCACATTTGCACTTTTTTCCTCGGTGCCAACCCCTCCCTGCGTTACACAGACGTCACCGCGTTATCACGCACCATGAAACAGCCTGTCGACACTGACCGTGCCGACAACCGTACTGGCACATGCTCCGTGTCGCACCACATTGCACCACGTTACACCAATGCACCAAGTTACCGAGGAGAGACCGATGACCCGCACAACACAGGATGATTTCGAAACCCGCACCGGCGCCGCGCCGAACCGCTTCGACGGCATCAAGCGCGATTACAGCATGGCGGATGTGGAGCGCCTGTCCGGGTCGGTGCAGATTGAATACACGCTGGCGCGCAATGGCGCGAACAAGCTTTGGGATCGCCTTCATACCGAGGATTACGTCCATTCGCTTGGCGCCATGACCGGCAACCAGGCCATGCAGATGGTGCGCGCCGGACTGAAGGCCATCTATCTGTCCGGATGGCAGGTCGCCGCGGACGCCAACACCGCCGGCGGCATGTATCCCGACCAGTCGCTCTATCCGGCCAATTCCGGTCCCGAGCTGGCGCGCAAGATCAACCGCACATTGCAGCGCGCCGATCAGATCCAGAGGCTGGAGGGTGATGGCGACATTGACTGGTTCGCCCCCATCGTGGCCGATGCCGAGGCCGGTTTCGGCGGCGCGCTGAACGCGTTTGAACTGACCCGCAACTATATTGAGGCCGGCGCTGCCGGCGTGCATTTCGAGGACCAGCTTGCCTCGGAAAAGAAATGTGGCCATATGGGCGGCAAGGTGCTGATCCCGGTCCAGCAGCATGTCGCGAATCTGAACGCCGCACGACTTGCCGCCGACACCGCCGGCGTGCCGACGCTGATCGTCGCCAGGACCGATGCCGAGAGCGCAAAGCTGATCACCTCTGATGTTGACGAGCGTGACCGCCCGTTCCTGACCGGTGAGCGTACCGAGGAGGGTTTCTTCCGCCTCGACCCCAAGGATTCATTCGAGCGTTGCGTGGTCCGCGGACTCGCCTTCGCCGAATACGCAGATCTGCTGTGGATGGAAACCTCTACCCCCAACCTTGAGCAGGCAAAGCGATTTGCCGATGCCATCCACAGCAGATTCCCGAACAAGATGCTGGCCTATAACTGTTCGCCAAGCTTCAACTGGTCGGCCAATCTGTCACCCGAAGATATCGAGCGGTTCCAGCGCGAGATCGGTGCCATGGGCTACAAGTACCAGTTCATCACCCTGGCCGGCTTCCATTCAATGAACTTCTCGATGTTCCAGCTTGCCAGCGGCTATCGCGACCGCGGCATGGAAGCTTATTGCGAGCTGCAGAATGCCGAGTTCGAAGCCGAGGAATCAGGCTATACCGCCACCCGCCACCAGCGCGAGGTCGGGGCCGGCTGGTTCGACGCCATCTCGGTTGCCGTCAAGGGCGGCCAGTCGGCGACGACGGCGATGGCCGACTCGACCGAGGAGGCGCAGTTCACCGCCGCCGAGGACAGCATGGCGGCCGAATAACAACAACCTCCACCGGTTGGTGCGACTGGCACTGGCAGCGGGCTTGGGGGAGCAGCGCACCAAACAGCATCAACCGGTTTCGGGGGCCGGACGGGTTTCTTGCTTTGCCGTCCGGCCCCCTTTTCATGTCTGCACTCAGTTTCATGTCTGCACTCAGCGGCTGCTGTCAGCCATTGCCAGAATCGGCGCTGCCAGCGCCACGATCCGCTCATAGGCAATATCGATATCGCCCGCCGTGGTCGCGGTGGTGCCGATGCTGATCCGGATCACATAACGGCCGCGATGGATGGTCTGGGTGAGATAGAGCGTGCCATCACCATTCACCGCATCGACAAGCCGCGCGTTCAGCGCATCCAGCGCCGCCCCGTCATCCATGCCATCCGGCCGCAATCTGAAGCTGAACAGCCCCAGTCGCGGCGCGCTGGTGATCTCGAAGCCGGTCGTTGCGCCGATCCGCGCCGCCAGATCGTCGGTCCAGGCGACATGGTTGCGGATGATCTGCTGCAGGCCGGCAACGCCGTAGCAGCGGATCACGAACCACAGCTTCAGCGCCCGGAACCGGCGGCCAAGCTCCAGCGTCAGTTGCGAATAATCGGTAATCCCCTCGGCATCCTGTGTCACCAGATAGGCCGGCGTGATCGACATCGTCTTCTGGAAATCCTCGACCGACTTGATGAAATGCGCCGAACAGTCGAAATTCGTCATCAGCCATTTATGCGGGTTCATGACCAGCGAATCCGCCATCTCCACGCCGCGCGCGATGTCACGGAATTCCGGACAGATCAGCGCCGAGCCGGCCCAGGCGGCATCAACATGCGAGAACAGCCCCTCGTCTCTGGCGATTGGCAGAATGGTCTCCAGCCGATCGCTGGCGCCAACGCCGGTGCCGCCAACCACGCAGCACAGCGCGCAGGGCACAAAACCGGCATCGCGATCGGCGGCAATGGCAGCGCGCAAGGCATCAGGGTCCATCGCGCCATCATCATCGGTCGCCACGGTGACCAGGTTCTCGCGCCCGATGCCGGACAGGAAGACCGCTTTTTCGACCGAGGAATGCGCTTCATCCGTAACATAGACACGCAGCACAGGCTGGCCGGACAGACCGGTCTCCTTGCCGGCCCAGTCAAGCGCCTTCTCGCGCGCTGTCAGGATGGCCGACAGCGTCGCCATGCCGGCACCGGTCTGGATGATGCCGTGCCAGCCTTCGCCGATACCGGTCATCTGACGAAGCCAGTCAAGGACATGAATTTCCATCTCGGTGCCGGCCGGCGAGGTCTGCCACAGCAGACAATTCGCCGCCATCGTCGCGGTCAGCCATTCGGCGAGGATCGAGGGCGGGCTGCTGTTCGCCGGGAAATAGGCAAAGAACCGCGGATGTTGCCAATTCGTGACGTGCGGCACGACAAGCGATTCAAAATCGGCAAAGACATCCTCGACAGCCTCACCCTCATGCGGCGGGGCGGCAGGAAGGCTTGCCATCACCTCGCCCGGGCGGGTTTGTGGACGCACCGGCCTCTCGCCAAGCGAGTCGAGATAATCGGCCGACCATTCGGCGGCGCGGCGCCCCCAATATTCCAGATCACGATTTTTCATTCAGGCCTCCCCACCAACGATGAAAATGGCGATATCGCCAAGGTTGGTGCCGGTTGGCGCGACCCGCAACAACGCTCCGCCGGAATCAAGCCGACAGGTGTCAAGAAAAGGATGGCAATCATGCGCCGCCAGCGCCGCCGCCGCCGCGTTGGCATCAAAGGCGTGATCGGAGGTGATCATCGCCCCGGCCGCGTCGGTTGGCCCGTCACGCCCGTCAGTGCCGCCGATCAGCGCCGCCCAGCGGCACTTTGGCGCCAGTTCGTGCATCGCGCTGGCGAAGGCCACGCCCATTTCCTGGGCGCGGCCACCGACACCGCTGCTGCCGTCAAGCCGCACTGTCGTCTCACCGCCGGTCACGCCCCAGACGCCGGCAGGCGCGTTTGCGGCGACAAGCTGATGCGCCAGCAACCGCGCACAGTCGGCCGCCTCGCCGGTCAGTGGCGGCAGGGCAAGTTCCCGCAACCCGTCCATGCCACCGACAAGCCGGTCGCGCGCCGCCACCCGGCACAGATCATTGCTGGCCAGAAGATGCGAGGTGACATTCGCCATCACCGGATCACCCGGCCTTACCGGCAGATCGGCACGCCCATCCTCGATTCGTCCCAGATGCGCCTTCACGAAATCCAGCCTGTCCAGCCCGCTGCCACGGATCAGCGCCAGCGTCTCGTCAAGCGGCACCGGGTCGGCGATGGCCGGACCGCTGGCAATGGATTCAAGCCTGTCCCCGGGCACATCGGACAGAAGGAACTGGGTGATCCGCGCCGGCGCGGCAAGGCGCGCCAGCCGCCCACCCTTCAGCGATGAGAACAGCCGCCGCACCGCGTTCATGTCATGGATGTCGAGACCGCTGGCAAGAAGCGCCTCGTTCAGGGCCTGCTTGTCGGCAAGGCTCACCCCCTCGGCCGGGGCCGGCAACAAGGCCGAGCCGCCGCCACTGATCAGCAGCAGCAGATGGTCATCCACACCCAGCGAGGCGGCCATGGCGCTGACCGCGACACTGGCGGCAAGCCCGCGTTCATCCGGCACCGGATGGGCGCTGGCGAATGATGTCATGCCGTTGATCTCAGCGCGGTTTTCATCGGTCGTGACGATGATGCCCGGCGCATCGCAGCCGGCCTCGCGAACCGCCGCGGCCATGCTGCCGGCCGCCTTGCCAACGGCGATGACGGCAGTGGGCGGGGTGTCGAGCTGTGCCATCGCGGCACGCGTCACCGCGCCGGGATGACCTGCCGCCAGCGCCGCATCAAAGGCGCCGCGCGCCAGACCGGACCATGCCGCCGCCGTCATCGGGGTCACCCCACCGGGTCGGGAAGCGGGTCACCGGCGGCAAAGGCGCGGGCGTTCGCCACGACCTTCATCCCCATGGCGACGCGCGTCTCGCGCGTTGCCGAGCCAAGATGCGGCAGCAGCACCGTGTTCGGCGCGGCCATGATGGCCGGGTTGATGGCCGGCTCGCCCTGATAGACGTCAAGGCCGGCGCCGGCGATGCCGCCGGTCTCCAGCGCCGCGACAAGCGCCGCCTCGTCGATGATATCCCCACGCGCGGTGTTGATGACGTAGGAATCAGGCGACATCGCGCCAAGCGCGGTTTCACCCAGGATCTGGAATGTGTCCGGCGTCGCCGCGCAATGCAGGCTGACAAAATCACTTGCCGCACAGAGTTCGACAACGCTGGCATATTGCGCGGCGTTCACACCGCCGCCATCAGCAATCGGCGAGCGGTTATAGAACCCGACCTCCATGCCGAAGCCGAAATGCGCGCGGTGCGCGACGGCCTTGCCGATCCGCCCCATGCCGATGATGCCAAGCCGCTTGCCCGTCATCGCCTGGCCGACAAGATGGGTGGGACGCCAGCCACTCCACGCGCCGGCACGCAGCTCGCGCTCGCCCTCACCGGCGCGGCGGCACAGCATCAACATCAGTGTCAGCGCCAGATCGGCGGTGGCGTCGGTCAGCACACCCGGGGTGTTCGACACCGGGATGCCATGCGCCGCCGCCGCGGCAAGATCGATATGGTTCACCCCCACCCCGTAATTGGCAATCATCCGGCATTTCCCGGCAGCGCCCGCATTGACGATATCGGCACCGATGCTGTCCGAGACGGTTGGCGCGGCGATATCATGCGTGGCGAACCCCTCGGCAAGCGCGTCCTGCGACAGCGGCGCGTCATCTTTGTTGAAGGTGACATCGAAATGCGCGGCAAGCGCCTCTTCGGCGGCCTGCGGCCAGCGGCGTGTCACGAAAATGCTTGGTCTTGTCATCTGTTGTTACCTGTCAAATCTGCGGGACTTCATGTCGGGGCCTCATGTCGGAGCTTGGCATTGCCCTGGCAGGCACCGAACACCCCTGCCAGTCAGCCCAGCCTGAATATCAGAAGGGCATCGCCAAGGCGATGCCCTTCCTTTATTTTGTCCTGCTTTGGCGAGATCAGCCAACCTGATCAGCCGGGCATTTCGCCCTGGATGCCCTCGGCATAGAAGAAGATGTCGCTCCACAGCGTGCCATCATTCAGCGCCTCACCGGCCTTCACGACCACATTGCCCTTATTGTCCTTGATCGGGCCGGTGAAGATGTTGTAGCCACCTTCCACCTTGGCAGCGGCCTTCTCGGCAGCAGCCTTGACGTCAGCCGGCATGTTCTCGAACGGGGACAGGACGAGATAGTCGTCAGCCATGCCCTTCCAGGTGTTGCCTGCCCAATGGTTCGGGCCCTCACCGGTCGACCATGTACCGTCCATGACCTGCTGGATCTTCTCGATGTAATAATGCGACCAGTCATTCACTGACGAGAACAATTGCGCGTTTGGTGCGAATTTCTTCATGTCGCTGGCCTGACCAAAGCCGTGCAGGCCCGCCTTTTCAGCAATCTGCAGCATCGCTGGCGTATCGGTATGCTGTGCCATCACGTCGGCACCCTGCGCGACAAGAACCTTCGCCGCGTCGGCTTCCTTGACCGGGTCTTCCCAGGTATTGGCCCAGATGACCATGATCTCGGCATCAGGATTGGCCTCGCGCATGCCGATGGCGAATGCGTTCAGGCCCTGATAGGCCTCGGGGATCGGGAACGGCGCGATATAGCCGATCTTGTTCGTCTTCGTCATCATGCCGGCGACGATTCCCTGAACATAACGACCCTCATAGAACCGGATGTTGCCGGTGGCCATGTTGGCAGACCGCTTGTAGCCGGTGATATGCTCGAATTTCACATCGGGGAAATCCTTCGAGACCTTCAGCATCGGATCCATGAAACCGAACGAGGTGCCAAAAATGATATCGTGACCTGTATTTGCGAGTTCCCGTGTGACACGCGCGGCATCGGGACCTTCCGGCACATTCTCAACAAAGGTCGTCTCGACCTTGTCTCCGAAATGGGCTTCAACCTTCTGACGCGCGAGTTCATGCGCATAGGTCCAGCCATGATCACCCGGCGTTCCAAGATACAGGAACCCGACCTTCAACGGTTCCGCCATCGCCGCACCTGTCGATACGGCAAGCGCGGCCAGACCAACCGCAATGCCCTTCAATAAATGTTTCATGTTTCACTCCTTTGTTGACCAGTTCGTGGCTTGGGGGATGGAGACGGCGCCTCCCATTATATGCCGGACTTCATTTGCCGGCATGGAACGCACGCCCCAGACAGGCCGGCGAGTTCGCCAGCGCAAATTCTCTGTTCCGTGATATCAGGACAAGGACGATGATGGTAGCAAGATAGGGCAGCATTGACAGGAATTGCGACGGGATCGTCCATCCGCGCGCCTGACCGGCAAGCTGCATGATGGTGATTCCGCCAAAGATCAACGCTCCGACAAGCACCCGCCACGGCATCCATGAGGCGAACACCACCAGCGCCAGCGCGATCCAGCCGCGCCCGGCGGTCATGCCCTCGGCCCAGTGCGGGGTCAGCGCCAGCGGCAGATAGGCACCGCCAAATCCGGCCATCAACCCGCCA
The DNA here is from genome assembly GCA_038138545.1 of Rhodobiaceae bacterium. Classification (GTDB taxonomy): domain Bacteria; phylum Pseudomonadota; class Alphaproteobacteria; order Puniceispirillales; family Puniceispirillaceae; genus UBA8309. Next base: position 30,907 of record JAYQDX010000017.1, read on the forward strand.
AACAGCACCGCCATGAAACGCACACCAAGCACCGAATATCCAAGCGCGTGTGCGCTGTCATGATTGTCGCCGATGGCGCGCAGCACGAGACCCGCACGCGTCCGCTTCAGGAAATAAGCAACCGCGGCGACCAGAATGACAGCGCCGTAAGCCATCAGATCGTGTGAGAAGACAAGCTTGCCGACGGTCGGCAGGTCGGACAGAAACGGGATACGAAGCACCGGCAGACCCTCTATGGCGTGGCCGATCAGCGGCGCGCCGACAAGGCCCGACAGGCCGGCACCGAAAATCGTCAGGGCGAGGCCCGTCGCCACCTGGTTGGTGGCAAAGCCCAGAACCAGAATGCCGAACAGCGCCGCCGTCAGCATGCCGGCCAGCCCGCCGGCAATCACGCCAAGAACGAGGCTGCCACTGACCATGGCAATGCCAAAGGCCGCCACCGCCCCCATCAGCATCATGCCTTCCACACCGAGATTGAGAACGCCGCTACGCTCGACGATCAGCTCGCCGGTCGCCGCATAGACCAATGGCACGGACGTCATGAGGACGGTGAGGATGAGATCTTCAAGCACCACTGTCTCCCTGCATTCTGTCTGCCTGCAGTCTGTCTGCCTGCAGTCTGGCGCGATGCGGCAGGCTGACTGTCACGTGGTAGCGATTGAACGTCTCGCCGGCCAGAAGCATGAACAGCAGGATGCCCTTGAACACACCTGTTACCACTTTCGGCATGGCCAGCGCGATCTGCGCCGAATCCCCGCCAAGTTCGGCCAGCGCGACAACCAGCCCGGCGATGATCACGGCAAGCGGGTTCAGACGCGCCAGAAAGGCCACGATGATGGCGGTAAAGCCGTAGCCGAATGAAATATCGGGTTGCAGCTGGCCGATATTCGCCGACACCTCGACCATGCCGGCCAGCCCGGCGGCACCGCCCGAAATGGCCATCACGATGATTGTCACCAGTGCCGGGCTGAAGCCGGCAAACCGGCCGGCGCGCGGCGCGTCGCCCATCACCTTCACCTGGAAACCAAGAATGGACCGACCCAGAACAAACCATGCCGCCAGCGCGAAGATCAGCGCCCCGGCGACCCCCCAATGGAGCTGGCCAAGCCGGCCGACTCCGGGAAGCTCGACCCGCGAAATCAACGCCGCGTCCGCATATGTCGGGGTCAGCGGAAAGCCGAAGGACATCGGGTCGCGCCACGGTCCGCGCACGGTCCAGTCGATCAACAACACGGCGACATAGGTCAGCATCAACGAGACCAGTATCTCGTTGGTGTTGAACCGTGTTTTCAGCAGCGCCGGGATCATCCCCCAGGCCAACCCGCCAAGCATGCCGGCAAGGATCATCGCCGGCATCATCACCGGCCCCGGCAGATTTGGCCAGGTGAGCGCCACAAACCCGGCCGCCATCGCGCCAAGGATCATCTGCCCCTCGGCCCCGATATTCCAGACATTCGCCCGGTACGCAAAGACAAGACCGCTGGCAATGATGATCAACGGACAGGCCTTCACAAACAGATCGGCAATCTGGTCGGGGCGCGAGACCGGCGCGATGAAAAACTGGTACAGCGCCGCCAGCGGATCATAGCCGAGAATGCCGAAGATCGCCGCGCCGATGACAAGTGTCAGCGCGATCGCCACCACAGGCGTCGTCAGCGTCAGCGCCAGCGGGATGTCCTTGCGCGGCGACAGCGAGATCATGCCTGCGCCTCCGCCGCCATTGCGGATGCCGTCTCGCTTCCCCCCATCAGAAGGCCAAGCGTCTCCGCCGTTACATCGGCTGTTACCATGGCCTCGGACAGCGCGCCATCATACAGCACCGCGACCCGATGCGAGATGGCGAAAATCTCCTCGAGATCCTGCGAAATCATCACCACCGCCGACCCCGACGCGGCCAAACCGAGGATCGCCGTGCGGATCGACAGCGCCGCCCCGACATCGACCCCCCAGGTCGGTTGCGAGACGATGAAGACGCGGGGGCGCTTCGAAATCTCGCGGCCAACGACGAATTTCTGCAGATTGCCGCCGGACAGCGCCGAAGCCATCGGATTCTCCTGTGGCAGCCTGACATCGAACGCGCCGGCCACCTCGGCCGCCATCGCCCGCGTCGCCGCCGCATCGACAAGCCCGCGCGTCACCACCCGGCCAAGCGAATGCGACGTCAGCAGCGCGTTGTCGGCAAGCGTCATGCTGGGAACGGCGGCATGACCGTTGCGTTCCTCCGGCACAAAACCAAGACCATGCTGGCGGCGGCGCGACGGACCCTCGCGCGTGATATCCGTGCCTTCAACGCGGATCACATCGGCGTCCCGGCCCCGCCATTCACCGATCAGCGCCT
>JAYQDX010000018.1:0-28443 GCA_038138545.1 Rhodobiaceae bacterium
TGCTCCGCTCTGGCAGGCGTTACGCCTGGCCTGCCGTAAATCGATGTATTGATATCTTGCTTGAATCCTGAACCATGGTCCGAGGGCCTTGGTCCGGGGACAGCGTCTCGCGGTAAAAGCTTCGCTGCTAGCGCCTCGTGGACGCCGGACCGGGGGTTACTGGGGATGGTTGCGAGATCTGGATCGAATTGGGTTGAGGGGTGGGGCGTAGGTTCGGGGGGATTTGCGGCTCGGACCTCGGGTGGGTGATGGATGGGCGGAGGCAGCGATCCATAATTCTGTTTAGGTTTGACAAGCGGGGTTCAAACCATACCTCCAAAATAGATCCATGAATCCTATCGGTCACACTGCCAATCATCCGGGGGTGGTCTTTAGCCGTTCAGACTTTGCCAGTGGATTTCAGCTACGTATCAAGCATCTGCTGAAAGGCCCTCGTGGCGTCCAGATCAGGTTTGGCGCGTTTTGCGTAATAGATGAACTCCAGAGTCCAACGCGAGCGCTCAACCCGATGAAAAACATAAAAATCAAAAAATTGATTTTCTTGGAAGGACAGAATCCGTATATTTGTTGAACACGTGTGCAATATTATGCACACATGTGCATTGACACGCAGAACTGTCACAAGAGGAAAACAATGGGAGGAAAACAATGAAAAGTTGGATTCGCACAACCGCGATTGCAGGGTGCTTGGTCGGCCTAGCCTTGCCAGCCGTAGCGGAAGATATAAACATCACCGTCTGGGCTGGCGGCTCTAATGACAGCGACAGCTATCGGATCGAAGCCATTGAGATGGCTGCGGACATTCTGGAGCGCGAGGCCGCCATTCTGGGTGAGACCCTGAACATCACCGTCGAAGGCCGCCGCGACTTTTCAGGATGGGACGAATTCAAGCAGGGTGTGACCCTCGGCGCGGAAGCCGGTACAGCCCCCAGCATCGTCGTGACTTCGCATCTCGACATCGCACCATGGAGCCAAGCCGGATATATTGTCGCGGTCGAGGACTATGTCGATCTCGATGCCTGGCCGCTCAACAACGTCTATCCGAACCTGATGGAAATTGCATCGGCCGGCGGCACCCAATGGGGCGTCCCACAGGACGCGGAATCGCGGCCGTTCTTCTTCTGGACCGACACGCTTGCAAAGCTTGGCTACAGCAAAGACGATATCGATGCCCTGCCGCAGAAAGTGGCGAATGGAGAATACACACTTCAAAATGTGCTGGCAGATGCCAAGAAAGCAGTCGAGATGGGGCTCGTTGAAGCAGGTTACGGTTTTTATCCGCGGGTTTCGAACGGTCCTGACTATGCGCAGTTCTATCAGTCGTTCGGTGGTGAGTTGTTCGACCCGACCAGCGGCAAGCTGATCCTCGACAAAGCTGCAATGACTGAATTCTATCAGTTCTTTGTCGATGCTGTTGCCGCCGGCGTGACCCGCAAGAACCATATCGGAACCGAATGGAACCAGTGGTACAATGAAGTGGCCAATGGGCGTGCCGCCTTCTGGCATGGCGGAACCTGGCACTATGGCCGCTACAAGAAGGAAGGCAACGACGATTTCTGGAACACGATCCAATTCTCGCTGATCCCCGCCGGTAATGACCGGGGTCGGGCAAATACGATCACACACCCGCTGGTTTATCTGGTGATGGACCAGGAAGATGACCGGATCGAGGAAATCGCCTCGCAGCTTGTGGCAATCGCGACCGAACCGCGGTTGAACACCCTGCACGCCATTCAATCGAATCATCTTGCGGTGGCCAAGGCGCAGGACAGTGTAGGTCTCTATAGCGGCAACCGCTGGGCGGCCGAGGCAACCGAACGTCTACTTGGATTGGCAAATTCGCAGCCGAATCACCTGAAATACGGGGCGTTCTCGGAGGCGATGTTCCGTGGGCTTGAGGCAGCCTGGACCGGGGTTCAGACCCCCGAACAGGCCGTGGCTGAAGTTGAGGCTCAGATGCGCGCGACGATCGGCGATGACCTGATCGTTCGCTAGCGTTAACTCTGGCATGGCATCTATCGGGATGCCATGCCACACCCACGGGAGCTTTCACTTCATGGCGAAAGTCAGCAAGGTCACAACACGAATGCTCGGCTTCGGGTTCTTGACTCCCGCCATGGTGGCAGTGGTTATTTTCTTCTTATTGCCGGTGCTGCTCACCGTCGTCTTTGCCTTCACTAACATGTCGACCTCGACCGGCATTAGCGGTGGCGATTATCAGCTTGTCGAAGACCGCCTGCGGAAACTGCCTGAAGCCGGTGTGAGTCGAGCTTCAATCGACAGGCTTGAAGCGGCTGGCTATCAAATCACGGAAACCGGTCTCGCAGCACTAGGCGAAAGATTCAGCCAAGATACTGCGGACGAGTTGCGCAGGGAACATTTCGGTGAGACCTATACGGCAAGACGCCAGCTTGAGCGGGTGTTGCGCAAGATGGATGATCCGATCCGCAAAACTCGGGACCGCAAGGCGGCGGCCGAACTATTCGCGGTTTCGATTGTAAATAAGCGTTTCGACACCGAAGCCGAATTTCATGCGGCACTGACGTCAATGGGTATCGATCCGGCCGATCATGCCGCTTTGACAGCGTTCGCCTATACGGGTTGGACCTGGACAAAAGACAATTTCAAACTGCTTTTCGAGCTGCCATCGACCCTGCGGTTCGCGACAAACACCGCCTTTTACGTCCTTTGCACATTGGCCTTCAACATCCTCTTCGGATTGTTTCTGGCAATCTCGACTTTCTATTTGCCGTCGAGGCTGGCCAACAGCTTTCGGGCCGTCTGGTTCTTGCCGCGCATTCTACCACCAGTTCTCTATGTGCTGATGTGGAACTGGTTCACCTGGGACAACGGGTTCATCGCGACCGTGACCGGCTGGTTTGGCGTACCACCGCAGAACTGGATGATGCAGACCACCACGCGGGCCTGGACCGTGATTGTCCTGATCAACGGATTTGTGGGCGCATCACTAGGGATGATCCTGTTCTCGTCGGCGATCAAGGCAATCCCGGCATCGATGCTCTACGCATCGGAGGTCGACGGTGCCAACCGCTGGCAGCAGGTATGCCACATCATTCTGCCACAGCTGCGCTGGCCGATCCTGTTCATGACAGCCTATCAGACGCTCAGCCTTCTGACGTCCTTCGAATATATCTTGCTGGCTACGGACGGTGGGCCTGGACGGGCAACCGAGGTGTGGGCATTGGCAGCCTATCACACGGCGCTGAACAATTATGGTGGCAATCTGCAATACGGTCTTGGCGCCGCCTACGCCTTGGTCCTTGTCATAATCGGCATCATCGCGTCCGTGCTCTATCTTCGGCTCTTCAATTTCCGCGAGCTGCTTGTGAAGCCGAGGATCGAGCAATGAACGCAAACGCACGAATCTGGCATCTTGTTCTGGTCCTCTTGATCTTCTCAACGCCGCTGATCATCATGTACGCCTTTCAGATCCTCGAAAGCGTCGCCAGACCCCAGCCGGGCTCGCTGGTGCCTGGAAAACTTGACCTTTCAAACTGGCGCTTCCTCTGGGAAAGGATCGATCTGGGCAGACCGTCGATCTGGGCGGTCACCCTCAATACTTTCCTGTTTGCCACCACCACGGCGTTTCTGGTGTCGGCACTTTCGGCGACTGCCGGCTATGCCCTGTCGCGGCTCAATATGCCGGGGCGTCCCTATTTTCTGGGTGGCTTGATCATTCTGCATGCCTTCCCGACAATCACGCTGATCATTGCCATCTTCATCATCCTGCAATTCCTTGGCCTGTTTGACAGCCTGCTTGGCATCATCCTGGTGAAAGCAGCGCTGGAACTGCCCTTTGGCGTCTGGATCATGAAGGGATTTTATGACACCGTCCCGTGGGAGATTGAGATGGCCGGTGTTCAGGATGGGGCCAGCCGCGTTCGCGTTTGGTGGGAATTAGTGTTGCCGCAGGTAAAGCCGGGATTAGCGGCACTTGTGATCATCTCATTTCTTTCAGGCTGGTCGGAATTTGTCCTGCCTCTCGTCCTGGCACCCGGCACCGGCGCGCAGGTACTGTCGACCTATATGAACGCGGTGATCCAGGATGATACGACTGCCGATTTCGGACTCTTCAAGGCGATCGGAATGTTCTATTCGATTCCCGTCGTCATCATTTATCTGATCTTCCAGAAGCAACTGATGAACATCTACGGTGGGGGAAGCAAGGGCTGATGGAACTGAACCTGAAAAAGTTTACCAAACGTTTCGGTGATGTCACTGTAATTGAGGACATGGACCTCACTGTCAGAAGCGGTGAGATGATGGCGCTTCTCGGTCCGTCAGGCTGTGGTAAATCAACGACACTTTTCGCCATTTGCGGTATCCACAAGATGACCGGCGGCACACTTCACTTCGGGGGTCGGGACGTCACAGCTGTGCCGGCACAACACCGTTCGGTCGGGGTCGTGTTCCAGAATTACGCGCTATATCCACACATGACGGTCGAGCAGAATATCGGCTTTCCATTGAAGGTGCAGCGGGTCCTGAAACCCGAGATCCGCAAGGAGGTCGAGCGGCTGGCCGATTTGGTGCAAATCGGTGATCTGCTTGATCGTCGCCCTGCACAATTGTCGGGCGGGCAGCAACAACGCGTGGCTCTGGCGCGCGCCATGATCCGAAAGCCCGACGTGCTGCTTCTGGACGAGCCTCTGGCCAATCTCGATGCCAAACTCCGCCTCGAAATGCGCTCTGAAATCCGACGAATTCAGCGCGAGACAGGCATCACCGCGATTCTTGTGACCCATGACCAGGTCGAAGCCATGTCGATGTGCGACCGGATCGCGCTCATGAAAGAGGGCCGCATCGTGCAACTTGACACGCCCGAGGCCATGTATTCCAACCCGAACACGCAATTCGTCGCCGGCTTTCTCGGAAATCCACCAATCTCGTTTCTCGATGTGACAGCTACTGACGAACTGGCGCTTGGCGCGGGCCAGTCAATTGCCATGCCGACCGGACTGAAGACAACAGGCGATATGGTGATCGGGATCAGGCCTGAATTTTTCGGACCGCAGCATGGCACCGGCCTGGAAGGCGAGGTGACATTTGTCGAACCGCAGGGCCGCGAGGATTTGATTGATGTCCGTCTGGATGGCGGCGGTGAAATTCGTTCCATCCAGCCAGCGGGTGACACGGTGACACCCGGGCAACGCATCAATTGGGGAGTCGCAACGGATCGGATTCTGGCTTTTTCCAGGGACGGCAGGCGTCTATGACAAACCTCCAGGTTCCACCGCGCCCCTTGTCGATTGCGCACCGCGGCGCTTCGGCCTACGCGCCTGCGAATACGCTGGAAGCGTTCCGCAAAGCGGCGCTGCTGGGCGCGGATATGTGGGAGGTCGATATTCGCATCACGTCGGACGGGGTGCTGGTGGCTTTTCACGACGCAAGCCTTGCCGGCGGTCAGGAGGTTTGCGCTCTGTCCCGGGAAGCGCTGTGCAGCGCCTGCCCCGAATGCCCGGATCTGGCAGAGGTTGTTGCCCTCGCCGCGGAGACTGGCGCCGGTATTTATGCTGACATAAAGGACGAGCAAGCAACAGTTGCGACCTATGAGCTGCTGGTCCAGGCAGGGATATCGCCTGTCATCATAGGTGCCTTCGACCCCGGCGTTGTGCGCCGACTGAAGGATGTCGGATCGATCTACCAGGTGGCAGCGCTGGTGCCAGTTGGTATGGATCCCCATGAGCACGCGCATGACGCCGATGTCATCCACCTCTGCTGGGAGCATATGAGCAGTCCCCAGAACAGCCTGACACCCGCCTTCTTCGACCGTGTGTTCAGTGCCGGAAAAGGAGTCGTGCTCTGGCATGAGGAAGATCCGGTTCGCATGGCTGAGCTTCGAACTAAGCCGGTTACCGGAATCTGCTCTGACAGGCCGGAGCTTGTGGCGCCGTTTCGACCCCCCGCCGAATATCCCTTCGAGACCGTCTGTCACCGCGGCGCAAACGGCATCGCGCCAGAAAACACGCTGCCTGCGCTTGAGTGCGCACTGGCTGGAGGGTTTACGCATATCGAAGTCGATCTGCATGTTACAGCCGATGGCAAGATCGTCGTTATTCATGACGACACGCTTGATCGCACGACCGATGGAAACGGCACCGTCTGCGGCAAATCCCTGTCAGAGCTTCGGCGACTCGATGCGGGTTCATGGTTCTCCCCACATTTTGCGGGCACCAGATTACCGACCCTGACCGAGGTGCTTGACCTGCTGCATCGTTATGACGCCAGAGCCTATCTGGAACTCAAATCCGCGCCACCAAGGCCAGTTCTGGACGAGGTCATTGAAAGAGGGCTTCTTGAGCGGGTTTTCTTCTGGTCCTTCACACGCGACTTTCTGCTGGAACTTCGCAACATCAGCCGTTCTGCGGTGATCATGTCTCGACGCATGGATTACCCTTCTCTTGCAGAGGCCATCGCGGATTATGATGCCGACATCATCGAATTTCGACCCGATGACGATCCTCTGGAAATCGCTTCACTCAGGGGCAGCGCGGTCAGGACGATGATCGCCTATAACGGCAGTAGCAAGGATATGTTCGACCGTATTCTCGACATACGGCCCGATATGTTTAATCTGGACGATCCCTTTAAATTTACGAGATTTTCTCAGGAAAAGTTTGGACATGGCAAAGGCAACCAAACGCAAGCCAACATCATTTGATGTTGCGAGACAAGCTGGGGTATCGCGCTCCGCAGTTTCGCGCGCGTTCACGCCGGGTGCAAATATCGCGCCCGAAACCCGCCGGAAGGTGACGCGTGCTGCGAGCGAGCTGGGCTATCGTGTAAACTCCCTGGCGCGTGGTTTGCAGCAAAGGCATTCAGGTATCGTTGGAATTGTCAGTTCGCGCCTGGATACACCGCTGCGCGCGCGGCAGGTGCGACTTCTGAGTGAAACATTGATCCGCCAGAATCTCAAGCCGATGCTGATCACCGCGGAATCGCCGGATGATCTGGATGCTCTCATTGAATCGCTTCTTGGGTACAGTGTCGCAGGCATCATCGTGACCGACGGTTCGCCACCGCAGGCGTTGATCGAGGATTGCCGGAAATTCGACCTTCCGGTCGTTCTGGTCAATCGGGAAGGCGCGACGGACTGGGGCGACCGCGTCGTTGCCGACAATGATGAAAGCGGTGCGCTTGCTGTTGATATTCTCGTCAGGTCTGACGCCCGGCGCCTTGGATGCCTCATGCCAAGTCTTGAAACCTATTCCGTTTCCGGCCGGGCGGACGCTTTTGTTGCCGCCGCCTCAGACCGGAATGTTCCCTGTGAACGGATCCTGGCTGCAGATCAGACATATGACGATGCGCGAACCGCAATCGCGAATCTTGATTCCGGGGTGCTTTCCCGTATCGATGGTCTTTTCTGCGCGACTGACCTGATGGCCATCGGTGCTCTCGACGCGCTGCGAATAGACATGAAGATGCAGGTGCCAAGAGACATTCAGGTTCTCGGGTTTGATAACATCGATCAGTCAAGCTGGGCGTCCTACGATTTGTCAACGATCAGCCAGGATGTCGAAGCACAGGCCAAAGCAGTGATCAGTATGCTGAATGATCGCATCCTCGACAGCACACTCCCGAACCGCGTTTACAAGCAGACATTAATCACGGTCTTGAGAGGAACCACCCGACATGCCAGATAGCCACTCAGAAATGTGGAGTTATCGGAATCCGGTTGATATCAGGTTTGGCGTTAACGCCATAGCCGGCATGGCGGAACAGATCGGCAATGCGCGCTATGCCCTTGTCACCTATGGCGCGCCTTTCTTTCGCGATATTGCGAAACGGTTGTCTGCCGAGGTGGGCCCCGCCAGATGCGTGATCGACGACGTTCAACCCAATCCCGACTGTGGTGCGCTGGCAGCGCAATGTGCCCAGCTCTGGTCGCGGAATGGTGGAGTCGATGTGATTGTCGCCATTGGTGGCGGGTCGGTTATCGACACGGCAAAGGTGCTGGCCGCGGCATCAGACGGTTTCGATACTGTGATGGACTACATCCGCACGGGTGCCGGCGCCGACAGCTTGTCGCTGACGCCACTCATCGCCGTTCCCACAACGGCAGGTACCGGCAGCGAAGTAACAAGTTGGGCGACTGTTTGGGATGAAGAGGCTGGCGAGAAATATTCGCTTTCCCATTCCCGGTTGTATCCACGTGTCGCGATCGTCGACCCGTCTATTATGCTCGGCAAATCGATTGAGCTGACCCTGGCAACCGGACTTGATGCCCTGTCGCACGCGCTTGAAAGCATCTGGAACAAAAACGCCAACCCGGTTTCGACACGACATGCGGTGTTCGCCGCGCGCACCATCCTCCGTGATTTGCCGAAACTGCTGGCGGCGCCCACGGATCTGGCTTTGCGGACAAGCCTCGCCGAGGCGGCATTGACTTCTGGTCTTGCCTTTTCAAATACCAAGACCGCGATTGCACATAATCTGAGCTATCCTGTCACATTGCGGTACGGTGTGACACACGGGATCGCCTGTTCGTTCACGCTGCCAACAATTCTCAGGTCAGTTTCAGATATCGACGGTTTCCGGGGAGAGGCCCTGAGGGAAATTTTCGGTGCGGACCTCATCGCCGGTGCCGACATGTTGGCCGAGCGGATGCGCGACATGAATGTCGATCTTCGGTTCCGGGATTATGGTGCCGATCCGGTGGCGGCTTCAGAGATCATAGACGCCGCGTTCCTTGGTCAGCGTGGCCGGAATTTTCTGGGACGCAGGGAGGATTTTCTGTTGGTGGCGCAGAGCGACGGTTTGATCTCATGACAGGTGCCACTGCCAAGACATTGCATGTATCCGGAAAGATCGCCCCTGACCAGACACAGAGCCATATCGAGCATCCTTTCGATGTTCCTGTTGGCACTACCAGGATCGAGATCGATTTCGAATACGCTCCGGTGGACCTTGGCGAAGACCGTTTGCCAAACCAGATCAGCCTTAGCCTTTACGATCCGAAGAAAGGTCGTGGCGCTCGGCACAACAATGCCGATCAGCGCATCGTGCTGAGAGAAGACTATGCATCAAAGGGCTATATTCCAGGGCCGTTATACTCGGGCTCTTGGGTGGTCAGTATTGACATACACCGGATAACACCACCGGACGAGGTGCGATACGAGCTGTCCATCGAACTGGACAGCGCCCCACAACCGCCGCCGCCGCCGCCTCACCAGCCTTCTTCCTGTGCGCCACGAGGGCCGGGCTGGTATCGCGGCGATCTGCACGGACACACCCTGCATTCGGATGCTGTGTGGGAGGTACCTGAATTTGTGGAGTATGCCCGCGCTATCGGCCTTGATTTTGTCACCTTGACCGATCACAACACCCCCTCCGGCATTACCGAGTGCCTGTCATTGGCCGATAATAATCTTCTTGTCATGGGGGGGACGGAGCTGACGACATTTCGAGGTCACTGCCTTGCCCTTGGCACCCATGACTGGGTGGAATGGCGGACCTTGGCAGAGCGATCGATGTCGGCTATCGCAACTGACATTCTGAACAATGGCGCCCTATTTGTCATCGCGCATCCCGCGCATATTGGAAATCCCTGGTGCACGGGCTGCGATTGGAAATATGCGGACATGATGCCAGGTGTCGCGAAAGTTGTTGAAGTCTGGAATAGTGATTGGTCCGGCCCATCACGAAACGAGCAGGCGCTCGCGCTGTATTACAGTTGGCTCAACCAGGGCCATCACCTGGTTGCCACTGCGGGAAGCGATGTTCACGGCCCTTTTGGGGTCAACCAGCGTCCTGGCTATAACGTCGTATATGCCGACGCGCTTCGTGCGGACAAGATTCTTGATTCAGTTTCGAAGGGGAGGCTTTATCTCAGCTCCGGTCCGGAGCTCATCGTAACCTGCGCTGGACGACCGGAAGTTACCGCCATCGGCGCCGCGTTTCCAACGGGGAATGTGTCCCTCCTGGTCACTTGGGACAAGTGTCCAGCGGACGCCTCAATCAGGCTTGTGCGCAGATCGTTCAGGGATGACAGTCCTTGTGAAACAATGCTGGCTGGACAAGGAACCAAGGGGAGCCTGGAGGTCCGATTTGAACCCCGAGGCGACTTTGACTGGGCCACCATTGAGGTGCGCGATTCCGCCGGTGCCTTGCATGCAGTTACAAATCCAACATTTTTTCGGGGCAGCAGCCGGTGATTGAAGAGGTGACAGAATGTGGGGTTCAGTTTCATTTTTTAACTTGCCGACGCAACAATCCTGCTTTTGTTTGCTACATGCATGGGGCGTGCCAGCATCCACAGAGTCTTGTCGGCGTGCCTTCGCGAGGTGGTGATCGCGTCAAGGTCGCTGGTCAGGATCTCTCCTGCTGGACTGATACTTACCGCCATCATGTAGAACATGGCTGCTGCGACGATGCTTGTGGTCACTTTTGCCGGCAGCGAAACCCTAACGTTCCAGATCGGTCGGCCGCCTATGCCGGGCGCCAATCTTCGCTTAGCGCTGATGATCCAGCTGCTGAGCGCGGAGATCAGCTGGCTGACGCCGCCCCTGCCAGTAACGGGCGGGATGAAGTTCCTGAACTGCCGGCCGTGATCTCTATCTGTTCGGGGAATGGCAATTATCTTTCTGACCAAGAGATGGAAGCGGGGCGTCTGTCTTTCTTATGACAAGGATCGTTTGTCATCGCGGCGCGTGCCGTCTTGCGCCAGAAAACACTCTGGCTTCAGCCAGGAGGGCGGTCGCCGAAGGTGGCGAGATCATTGAACTTGATATCCGGGATTCTGCCGATGGAGTTCCCTTTGTCATCCATGACGCCCTCCTCGATCGCACCACCAATGGTGATGGGCCTGTTGCCGAGACGGAGAGTGAGGTGCTCGATACCCTTGACGCAGGTGGGTGGTTTGGACCCGCATACGCAGGTGAGAGATTGCCAAGGCTTGAACACTTCCTCGAGGCGATAAGAGAAGAAGCGGACTTCTACCTGGAATTCAAGCAGGCCGACCCGGTTGCTGTGGGCGACATTCTCACCCGGCTCGACCTTTGTGACCGGGTCTTTGTCTATTCAGAAACAGTTGATCAGCGTAACGCGATCGCCAAAGCCCTTCCTTGGATTAAACGCATGGTGAATTGGCGCGACATCCCGGATTGCGCTGTGGCGCGTGCGCAGGGCTACAAGATTATGGAGTTTCATGCCCCGGACGTGACGCCAGACCGACTTGTGACGGCACGCGAAAATAGCCTTGAAATCATGATCTACACGGAGCTTGATGACAAAGCCGTCTTCCAGTCGGCCATTTCTGAAAACGTTGACTATATGAACACCGATTTTCCTGCGGCGGTAAAAGAGCTTAGGAATCAAGGCACATGAAACCTGCGACTCATTACATCCGATATGGGGTGAGATCAGACAGCGACCATGATCTGGCGCGCATTCTTGCCTAGGCCATCATGATATTGCGTTTGGCTCTTGATGATGGAGTTACTTTTGTTTGAGCTGCTGTTGATAGTTATGGCACGTCACGCTGCGGCTGGTCGAGATACTGGTCATCTCGGGTCTTGTTATGGCGCAATGCGCGCCGGCCAGCGGACATCTGGGATGGTAGAAACAGCCTGATGGTGGTGAAAGAGGCGACGGGACTTCGCCTTCAATTGTATCAAAGCGGACAAGCTCATCATCATCCAGCACCAGCTTGGGCACCGATCCGAACAGCGCCGCTGTATAGGGATGGGCAGGATTTTCAAAAACTTCATCAACCGGCCCCAGCTCGACAATCTGGCCAAGATACATGATCGCAATCCTGTCGCTGACATGCTGCACAATAGATAGATCATGACTGATGAAGATTGTTGTCAATTCAAGGTCACGGGTCAGTTCCAGAAACAGGTTTATAATTTGCGCCTGAATGGACACATCAAGTGACGCGACAGGTTCATCACATATCAGGACATCAGGCTGCATGGCCAAGGCTCTGGCAATTGCGATCCGCTGTCTTTGGCCGCCTGAAAACTGGTGCGGATATCGGTCAAGCCAGACAGGATCGAGACCAACCCGCTCAAACCACTTCGCGGCATAGGCATTGGCCTCACTTTTCTTGGCAAGCCCATGGGCAATGGGCCCTTCGGCAACCGTTTCCCCTACTTTCATGCGTGGGTCAAGGCTGGCGAAGGGATCCTGGAACACCGTCTGTACCCGGGTTGTTGCCTTGACACCGTCCTTGATTACCGGGCTGCCATCTATCAGAACGGTGCCGGAGCTTGGCGGCAATATTCCGGCAATCAGGCGGCCCAATGTTGACTTGCCACAGCCGGATTCGCCAACAAGACCTACCGTTTCTCCTTTGCTGACAGACAGTGACACGTTGGATACGGCATGAATGGAACGGGTTTCAACTGTCGCCCCGAGTTTCGATGCGATCCTTTCCCCGGTGGTAAGGTTTGGGCCGAAGACCCTGCTGATATTTTCGAGGCTGACAAAATCAGTCATGATGACACCTCATCCATATGACCGACCGGGTCGAAACAGCGCCATCCTCTGTCTCCATGAATGGTGAGTTCGGGTTCATGCTGACACCGCGCGGTCGCGCGTTGACATCGGGGCGCGAACGGGCATCCAGGGGGAAGAGACAAAAGTGACGGGGTTGTTCCCGGGATCTGCTTAAGAGGTGTACCGGGTGTGGTCATGGCAGGTAAGGAATTCATCAAGCCGGCCGTATAGGGATGGCGGGGGTTTCTCAGCAGGGTCGCCGTCGGCCCCTGTTCGACGATCCGGCCTGCATACATGACGGCTAGTTTGCTGGCGAGGCTTGATACCACGGCAAGGTCATGGCTGATCCAAATCATTGCCGTTCCTGTTTCGGCTGCGAGAACACGCATCTGTTGAAGGATTTGTGCCTGAATAGACACATCAAGCGCAGTTGTGGGCTCATCAGCAATGATAACTGACGGCCGATGGAGAAGCGCGATGGCAATAGCAACTCTCTGTCGCATGCCTCCGGAAAATTCATGGGGGTAGGCGTCCAGCCTTGCGCGCGCCGAAGGAATGCCAACCTTTGACAGCAGATCAGTTGCACGATCTTCAGCGGCACGAGCGCTTGTTCTTTCATGCGCGGCAATGGCCAGTCGCATCTGCCGGCCAATGGTCAGGACCGGATTGAGGGTGGCGATGGGGTCCTGGAAAATCATCGAGATTTCACGGCCACGCCATCCGCGCAATTCCGCGTTTGAAAGGCTGGTCAAATCCTTGTCTTTGAGCGTAATGGAACCGCTTACAATGCGTCCGGGTTCATCAACAAGACCAAGAAGTGAAAATCCGGTGACGGTTTTGCCTGAACCGCTTTCACCGACAAGGCCCATAATTTCACCCCTGGCAAGATCAAAGCTGACATTGTCGACCGCCTTGACCACCCCTGTACGGGTAAAGAAGTGGGTGGTGAGATTTTTTACACTGAGGACAGTTTCGGTCATCTGCGTAACCTTGGATTGAACTGGTCACGCACCTGATCACCAACAATGTTGATGGCAACGATGAGGATGATTAAAGCCACACCGGGATAGACAGAAATCCAGTAGCGCCCACTCATCATATAGGGGAAGCCATTGGAGATCAGCATGCCAAGTGAAGGTTCCGTAACCGGCAGGCCAAGACCAAGGAAACTTAGTGTCGCTTCAAGTGAAATGGAGTTGGCAATCTGTACTGTTGCCACAACGATCAGCGGCGGTGTGCAATTCGGCAATAGATGTTTCAATATAACAAGCCGGCTTCCAAGAGGAGTGGCGACAGCGGCCTCAATGTAATCCTTGCCTCTCTCAGCCTTGGCTGCGCCATATGCTGTGCGGGCGAAATAGGCGTACTGTGCAGCAACCAGAGCGCTGATCAACTGCACCTTGCCTTGTCCAAGCAATGCCACAATCACCAGCGCCAGCAGGATCGCGGGAAAGGACAATTGGAGGTCGACCAGCCGCATGATCAAATTTTCCACACGGCCGCCGATATAGGCAGCCAGAATACCCAATGCGGCTCCGATACTGAGCGAAACAAAACCGGCAGCAAGACCAATCTGGATTGATATTCTCAACCCGTAGAATATGGCCGAGAGGAGATCCCGTCCCTGTGGATCAGTGCCTAGCCAATGGGTGTATCCGCCTGTGCCGACAAAGCCCGGGGGGCGACGGCTGTCCATCAGCGATAAATTGGCCAGATCATATGGATTTTGAGGAGATACAAAAGATGCAAAGAGTGCCAGCAGTGCCAGAAGAACAACAACAGACAGTGCCAGAACGGCAATCCTGTTTTCTCGAAACTCGTTCCAAAATCGGGCGAATGGCGAGCTTTGTCTGTTCATGACGCAGCCCCGCGCCTGACCCTGGGATCAATGAGCGCAAAGATCAGATCAATCACGAAATTGATGGTCACAAAAAGAAAGGCCACAAGAATAAGGTAGGCAACCATAACAGGCCGATCCAGCACGGCAATGCTGTCGATGATCAACTTACCAACCCCAGGCCAACTGAAGATGGTCTCTGTTACCACAGCAAAAGCCAGTGTTGAGCCCAGTTCCAGGCCAAAGACAGTAATGATCGGGATGGAAATGAGTTTAAGCAAATGCTGGCGCAGTATCGTGATCTCGGAAAGGCCGGCAGCACGGGCAAATTTGATTGTGTCCGTGAGCATGATTTCACGCGTTCCTGCCCGCGCCAGACGGATCATCATGGCAAGTTTGAACAGCGCCAGATTGATTGCCGGCAGGATGATATGTGACAGACCATCCAGTGTTGGGAATGACCATGCGACACCCCCGATATCTATGGTTTGCCCACGCCCGCCCGCCGGAAGCCAGCCCAGGTTCACCGCAAATGTCAAAATCAGGATCAGGCCAACCCAGAATGATGGCACTGAAAAGCCGAGAACAGAAACGGCCATTATCGTCTTTGCTATCCAGCTTTCGGGCCGATAACCGGCATAGATGCCGAGACTGACCCCGATGACAGAGGCTGAAACAACGGAAATCAGAACCAGTTCCAACGTCGCCGGCAAGCGGCCGCCAATCAATTCGAGAACAGGAATGTTGTAGACGAACGAACGTCCCAGATCGCCCTTCAGCAAATTCATCAGAAAGATGAAATACTGTTCATAAAGTGGACGGTCTAATCCCAGGCGGCGAATGACCTCATCGCGCAAATCCTGCGTGGCCTCTGGCGGAATGACAATATCAATGGGGTTGCCGATAGCGTAAACGCCACAGAAAACAATCAGGGACATAACAGCCATGACGCCAATAGCCTGCAAAAATCGCTGGATTATGAAGCCAAGCATCGGCAATCCCCGGGAATTGGGGACCAGGCAAACCTGAATGTTGCCCGGTCCCCTGAGATGGTGTTCTAGTTGGCGCTCTTGATGAAGAAGGCAAGCGTGTCTTCGTCATAGCGAGGTGTGAATTCGACACTCCCCGCCTTTGCGCCCCAGACAGTCTGAAGCTGGACGATCGAGATATAGGCCTTGTCTGCCATGACCTTTTCCATCGCTTCCTCGTAAGTGGCGCGGCGCTGATCTTCATCCATCATCCGCGCCCCTGTTTGCAACAACCGGTCGACATCATCATTTTTATATTCGATGCGGTTGTAGGCGCCGAGTTTCACATCCGGGTTATTGGAATGTGCCAGTCCCCCAAGCGTGTAGGATGCTTCACCAGTCAATGTTCCCCAGCCATTCATGAACATCGAGTATTCAAGGCGTGCTTGCGCTGGGAAATAAACAGTCTTGGAGATCGCGTTGACATTGGTTTTGATGCCAACCTGCGTGAACATCTGGCCAAGACCCTGGCAGATCGCGCCATCACCGGGAAGACGGTCGGCGGTGCAGTAAAGGTCAACTTCAAAGCCGTTGGCATAACCTGCATCAGCAAGAAGTTGCTTTGCCTTGGCAGGGTTATATTCAGGCATTGGGATGTCTTCACTGGAGCCGAAGAAGCCCGGAGGCATCATTTGATTTGCCGGTCTGCCAAGTCCTTCAAGAACGATATCGACCATGGTCTGACGATCGATTGCGTGGTCAATCGCCTGGCGGACACGCAAGTCACGCAGCGGATTTTCGGCCAGTTCCGAACCATCAATAGCCCTGACGAGCGGTGTCTTTTCACGCTGATCAAGCTGCAGGTTCATGATGTAGACCGAATCACCCTTTACAGCATCGATATTTGCATCGTTTTCAAGTGCCAGATAGTCAACAGAGGAGACATAGTTGATGACATCAACCTGTCCGGCTTTCAGCGCCGCAAGGCGTGAACTGTCATTCGGGATTTCCTTGCGGATAACCTTTTCCCATGACCCCTTGCCGCGCCAGTAATCGTCATTTCGTTCCAGCACAAGGTCTCCCTTCGGCTCCCAGCTGACAAATTTATAGGGGCCGGTACCAACAGCCGCCGCACCTGAATTGAACCCTTCAGCAGCCGTTTCCGGTGTGGAGTAATTTGCGGCAGCTTCTGATGAGACGATGAAGAGCCGGATGAAATCATTGGGCAGAGTTGCTGCCTGACCATCCGTGTGAATATGGATGGTGTGCGAATCGATGATTTCAACATCGGCCACTCGGCGAACATAGATTGTTGTGGTGGTTGGGCCAGATACAACCGGGATGCGCTCTATCGAGAATTTTACATCTTCGGCGTCAAAGTCCGAGCCATCATGGAACTTAACTCCCTTGCGAAGCTTGAATTCCCATGTGTCATCATCCACAGGAGACCAGCTTGTGGCCAGCCCCGGTTCAATCTGAAGATCGGTACCTGACCAGACAAGCGTGTCGAAGATATGCTTCGCCGCTTCGGCATGCGGACCCAGTGCCGAATAATGCGGGTCTATTGACTCAGGCCCACCACGAACACCCATCGTCAGCGTTTGCGCTGAGGCCACACTGGTCGCAGTTAATCCCAGCACCAATGCCATAGTTGCCAGGAATTTTTGTTTTCGCATTGTCTTTCCTCCCAAAATCAAAAGAGGCGGCGTGCCCCAACGAGTTATTGTTATATTCAGTCCCATTTGGGACTTGTCATTGCAGAATGTGAAGACTTATTCTGGCAGTCAAGTTCAATTTGGAACTTAATGTAACAAATCAGCACAGGAATTTTTGCAATGCCAGCCACACAGGTCGCGCTTGATGAAAATTATCCTAGCGATGGCCAAGATATGGCCCCCGATATGCTGGAGGCAAAACTCTGGGCGAATCCATGCCCGTTTACCTTTCGCATCAACTATCTTGCCCTGCTCTATAACACTCCTCTTTATAATTGGGTGCAGGATGTTTACGGACTGAAACGGCCAGAATATGTGGTGCTGTATTCACTGTCTTTGGCCGACGGAAGCAGCGCCCGTGACATCTCCACAACGTCCGGCTTCCCAAAGAACACCCTCAGCAGGGCGATAAAGCTGCTCGAATCCTCCGGGCTTATAGAGAAGGGTAAAAAGATGCCCGGCACCGGGCGAAAGCAGGCGTTGCACTTGTCTCAAACGGGATGGGAGATCATCAACAAGACCAAGCCTGCCTTCGAACAACAGGAAAAGCGCATGCTGAAAACGCTGACTGATGGTGAGCGCCAGATGCTGTTTGAACTGCTGTCCAAGGTTGTCATTCATGCCGAGGATTGGTCAGGCAGCTTACCGGAACATTCGTAATAGAAGTGAAAGGACTAAAGTTGTGAAGGTCGCTAACATGAATTGGCTTGATATGGAGGCAGCTGTTGAAAGGGATCAGCGCTGCATACTGCCAATCGGGTCCACCGAACAGCACGCGCAATTATCGCTTTGCGTTGACATGATTTTAGCTGAAAAAATGGCACTGGATGTGGCGGAGCCTCTCAATATTCCTGTTTTCCCAGTCATGCCATATGGTCTTGCTCCCTATTTTGCGGCGTATCCGGGCACAGTGAGCCTTCGTGTCGAAACGCTTATGGCGGTCATCAGAGATATTGTCGCATCGCTTTATCAGTCAGGTTTCAGAAAAATTCTGATCGTCAACGGCCATGGTGGCAATAACCCGGTTGGGGCATTGGCGCAGGAATTGATGGCTGAATATGGCGATATTTCGATCAAATTTCATAATTGGTGGAATGCACCGGCCACCTGGGCCATGGCCCAAGAAATTGATTCCACAGGCTCGCATGCCAACTGGATGGAAAATTTTCCATGGACAAGACTGGCGCATGCGCCGGCACCGAAGGGTGAAAAGCCGGTGATCGATATGGCATTGATGAAAGCCTCCCCTCCCGAAACAGTGCGTGACATTCTTGGTGATGGATCATTTGGCGGGCCCTGGCAACGGCAGGATGAAGAAATGGCGGCCATCTGGGAAACCGGCATCAACGAAACCCGTGAAGCCCTCGAAGGACCCTGGCCCGAGTTGAAAGGTGCTGCATGAACAATGAGATTCTGATCTGGGGCGCGGGTGCCATAGGGGGGGTATTGGGGGCCTACTGGGCACGTGCCGGCCAATCGGTAACGATGGTCGATATCGTCGCAGACCATGTCACCGCCTGCCGCACCGAAGGGCTGAAGATTGAAGGCCCTGTTGAAGAATTCACGCAGGTTGTCGATGCAGTTCTGCCGGAGGATCTTGCCGGGACTTACAGCTGTGTCGTGCTTGCCGTGAAAGCGCAGGCCACAGAGGCTGCCGTGGCATCGATTCTGCCGCACTTGCGGGAAGATGGGTTCATTCTTTCCGCCCAGAACGGGCTGAACGAAAAGATGATCGCGGATCTTGCCGGCGCCCACAGAACCATGGGTGCTTTCGTCAATTATGGCGCTGACTGGATTGAACCGGGGCGGATCCTCTTCGGCAATCGGGGCGCCGTTGTCGTCGGTGAAATAGACAACGTCATTCGTGAACGAACCGAACGCATGCATAATTTGCTTCGGATATTCGAGCCAGATGCGGTGCTTACGGATGACATCTGGGGTTATCTCTGGGGTAAAATGGGCTATGGCGCGATGCTGTTTGCAACCGCGCTGACATCTGACAGCATGACTGCAAATTTTGCTGATTTGGACCGAGGTCCGGCGCTGATGGGACTGGCCCGTGAAGTCATGCGAACCGCGGTGGCCGAGGGTGTAACTCCCAGACCGTTCAATGGATTTGAGCCAAAGGCATTCATGCCTGATGCGGCCGATGCATCTGCGTTGAAAAGCCTTGCTGACCTGGCGGACTTCAATTCCCGAACGGCCAAAACACACACTGGAATTTACCGCGATCTTGCTGTGCGCAAGCGCAAAACGGAAGTCGATCAGCAATTGGGAGTCATTGTTGATATTGCGGCGGGTCACGGTGTCGACACGCCGCTGCTGCGCCGCCTGATCGAATTGATCCATGATATTGAGGAAGGCCGCCGTGACATGTCGGTTTCCACCTTCCACGAACTGACGAGGGTGATGCCATGACCACAAGAACAGCGCTTGTGACAGGCGTTGTTGGCGGCATAGGGGCGGCCATCGCGTCGAGACTTGCGACGGATGGGGCAAAGGTGATTGTGTCTGATCTGCCTGGAGAGGCCGTGGTGGCTGCCGCAGACCGGTTGCGACTGCCGATGATCGTGGCTGATCTCGGTGATCCTCTGTCGGTCAGCAACTTGAAAGATCATCTGGTCGCCCAGCATGGGAATCCGGACATCATTGTCAACGCTGCCGGCGGGGTGTGCAATCAGATTGGAACACCTTTGGAAGAGGTGGAGCCGTCTGGCTGGAAAAGCATTTTTGCGGCCAATGTTGATTCCGCTCTTCATCTTGCTCAATCCTTTGTTCCTGCAATGAAAGCCAATCGGTGGGGCAGGGTGATCACCATCAGCTCCGGGGCCGGGCTGCGACCAAGTCTGACTGGCATTCATGCCTATACAGCAGCGAAACATGCCCTGGTCGGATTGACCAAACAGCTCAGTCTCGAGCTGGGACAGCATGGCATAACCGTAAATTCGATTGCACCTGGATTCATTCTGTCGAATGCGGCAACCGAACGACAATGGCAAGCCTACGGACAGGATGGCCAGGCTGAAATCATGAACCGCATTCACACACGCCGTCTTGGCAAGCCGGAAGACATCGCCGCTGCGGCCGCTTTCTTGGCGTCGGAAGAAGCAAGCTGGATCACCGGTCAGATCCTGAGTGTTGATGGCGGCATTGCCTGACAAGAGGATTGAACGCCATGTCTGATGCTGTTCTTGAATATGCCCTGAACAAAAGAGCTTCGTTGATTGACGCTTTGAAACAGCTTGTCGCCTGTCCTTCTGTCGGCGCTGATCCGGCGATGGCTGACGGTATGGAAAAGGCGCGACAGCTGATCGAACAAAAGCTGGATGAAATGGGTTTTCAGAACCGTCAGCGGTTGGTGCCTGACGATGGCGCGGGTCAACCTGCCATTTACGCTGAACGGCTTGATGCAGCTGATAAGCCCACCATGCTGATCTATGCTCATTATGACGTGCAGCCACCAGACCCAGAAGACAAGTGGCACACGCCGCCTTTTGAACCGGTCGAAAAGGATGGCCGGATCTATGGGCGTGGCATTTCAGACGATAAGGGCCCCATGATGATCGCCCTGGAAACACTGGCAGCATTCATAGCCGTTGAAAAAGCATTGCCAGTCAATGTCAAATTACTCATCGAAGGAGAGGAGGAAACCGGCTCTCCCTCCTTGCCGGGCATTCTTCAGGCCAACAGGTCATTGCTTTCTGCTGATGCTGTATTGTCAGCTGATGGCGCGCGCTGGCGACCTGATCTTGTTAGCCTGAATGTAGGATCGCGGGGGAATGCGGGGTTCGAGGTGAAACTCATCACAGCATCTCAGGACCTGCATTCCGGTCGCTATGGTGGGATTGTCCGCAACGCCTTGCATGAAATGGCCAGACTCATAAGCGGTCTGCACGACGCAGACGGCCGCGTGGCTGCGCCAGGATTTTATGATGGTGTTTGTGAGCCTGGTGAACATGAACGCGCTGAGATCCGATCCATTGCTTATGATGGCTCCAGACTGCTGTCGGAAATCGGAGCGGTTCCCCATGGGGAACAGGGCTATTCAACCCTCGAGCGGCTGTGGCTGCGCCCAACGCTGGATGTCAATGGCATGTGGGGCGGTTATACCGGCGCCGGGTCGAAAACAGTGATTGCCAATGAAGCATCTGCAAAGATCACCATGCGTCTTGTAGAAGGGCAGGACCCGGTGGCCGCGCAGGAATCCGTCATCAGGCATCTTGAAGCAAACACGCCGGAGGGGGTCAGGCTGGAATTCACAGGTGAGCGTGGGGCGTCAGGAGCCTATACAGTGCCGACGGACCACCCGCTATTGAAAGCGGCATCGAACGCGCTCGAGGCCACAACAGGCACGGTGCCCCGGCGCGTCCGGATAGGGGCATCGCTACCTCTGACAGAAATTGTGCATCGCCTGCTGGGATTGCATACGATTATGTTTTCCTTCGCGCTTTCAGATGAAAACTTTCACGCGCCAAATGAGTTTTTTCGCCTTGATTCGATATCTGACGGGCTTGCGGCATGGGTCAGAATCCTGCGTGAAATAGCAGAGTCTGATGTGGCCGATTACGCGCCATACAGGCAGAGATGAGCAACTGAGGAATGGTAGACAACCGGCGTGGTGCGATCCTGCTGATCATGTCGGCGGCAATATTCACTGCTGATGTCACGGTTTTGAGGTATCTCAGCCCCGATGTTCCTTTTGTTCTGATTATATTCTTTCGGTCACTGTTACAGCTTTTGATTGTCACGGCCTATATACGAATGCAGGCCAATATTCCATTCATGTCACCGCGCTGGCCGATGCTTGTTACGAGGGGGATTACCAGCCTCGTCTGTTGGTGGCTGTACTATCTGAGCTTCAGGAAACTGGATCTGGCGCTTGCGTCGACCCTCACTTTCACGACGTCACTTTTTGTTGTCTTGCTGGCCCCGTTCGTGCTGCGCGAGAAGATCGGGTCAAAACGGGTGATTGTGACCATCCTTGGTTTCATCGGTGTGGTTCTGGCAAGTGAGATTGATGGTTATGGTGTTGATGTTGGCGTGTTGCTGGGACTTGGGTCAGCGCTTGCCGCGGCGATACTGATCTTTCAAAATCGGCTGCTGGTCAAAACAGAACATACAGCAACCATCATGTTCTGGATCGGGATGGTCGCAACCATCGGCACCACACCAGGGGCTATTCTTGGCTGGACTTTTGTCAGCATGCAGGATTTGGTTCTTCTGTGCCTTGCCGGGGCGCTTGGTACATTTGGCATGCTTTTGACGGTCGAAGCCTATCGCTTTGGCGAGGTGTCTGCCTTGGCCCCATTCCCATATACACGGATTTTGTTTGCCCTTGGCGCTGGTTATTTTCTTTTTGCTGAGAAAGTCAGCCTTTATGAAATATCCGGTGCGGTGATCATCGTCATTTGTGGGCTGGTCGCCAGCGAAAGACGCAAGCCCTCAACGGTCTGACGAAGTGTAAGCGCGGCCCTTGTCACGGCTCGTATGTGCAGTGGCGACCTGGAAGTGGAAATTCACAAAATCGAGATGCAAGTAATGGTGGTTGCGCGCCCCCGCAACCATGAAGACCCTATCAACACCGCTATCCTTTCGGATGGCGGTTTTTTTGCATGGTGATGACATGTGGTTTCTGCTGTTGGTAAGTTTGTGAAGTAACTGGTAAATCATGACGCCTTTCAAACCGGGCTATAATACCGGTTCACTGACGCATGGGACGGGCCAGAGCGTTTGTCGCGGCTGGCCCGTGCGAAGATGTAAGGGTTTTATGTCATGGGTATCATCCTTGCCGATGTTGGCGGCACGAATGCCAGATTTGCTCTGTCAAGGCAGGGTGATCCGTCGCTGCGCCACGTTACCTATCTGCGATGTGCGGATTTCGAAAGTTTCCAAGATGCTTTTGAAAGCTTTCTGGTCCGGCTGCCCGTTGATGAGCAAGATGACAATCACGAGTTGAGCCTGTCTGTGGCCGGTCCGGTGAATGACCGGATCGTCAAGGTGTCCAACAACCCCTGGCAGTTCAGAAAGGATCAGCTTCTGGATCGGTTGCGACTGGATAGACTGCTGGTGATCAATGATTTCACCGCCCAGGCGCTGGCGCAGTATGAAGGCACCAATGGTAACCGCAGCCAGCTTCTTGACGGTGTTGAGGATATCAGCGCGCCGCTGCTTGTCATTGGGCCGGGGACAGGGCTTGGTGTATCCGCCCTGATCCCGGGCGCGCAAGGGCCGCTGCCGGTAGAGGGAGAGGGTGGCAATATCCGCTTCGCGCCGCGAACCGGGGCTGAACGGGAGCTTGATGAATATATGCGTCAGCATACAGACCATGTTGTGGTTGAGCATTTTGTCAGCGGCCCGGGGCTGGAGAACATCTACAGCTTTCTGGCTGATGCGGCGGGTACTGTGCCGGTTTTGCCTGCCGAGAGGATTGGCGCGACTGCCCTGCAGGATGAGGGCGTATGCCGTGATGCGGTACACATGATGATTGGCATCTTGGGCGCGGTGATGGCGGACCATGTGCTGACGATGGGTTGCTGGGGCGGGGCAGTCATTGCCGGGGGCATCATGCCTCGTCTGGCACCTCTGATTGCCGGCAGCTCTTTTGAGCAGCGCTTCCGCTCCGCTGGCGAGATGACATCTGTTCTGGCCAGAATTCCGGTGTGGATGGCAACGGACCCGGATGCCGGGTTGAAGGGCGCGCGGGCGGCACTCGCCAACCCCCATCTGGCGCACCGCAGGCTGGAAAGATAGGCGGGCATGGCCCCGGTCCCGAAGATACCGGGTGCAACCGCAGCGACCGGGCGGCTCTAAGGCTTGATTACCAGCTTCCGGTATTGCCCATGGATTGCCACGGCTCTGCCGGGGCCAGCGCATCGCCCTCCTGCAGCAGTTCGATGGATATGCCGTCCGGGGACCGGACAAAGGCCATGTTGCCGTCACGGGGCGGCCTGTTGATGGTCACACCGGCAGCCATCAGTCTTTCACACAAGTCGTAGATATCATCAACGCGATAGGCGAGATGGCCAAAATTCCGGCCACCGGCATAGTCTTCAGGGTCCCAGTTATAAGTCAGTTCAAGTGCGGGTGATCGCGTCTCCTCGTAGCCTGCCCTGTCTTGCGGGGTACACAGGAAATAGTTGGTGAAGCGCCCCTTTTCGCTTTCTATTGTCCTGACGAGTTCAAGGCCCAGCAGATCGCAATAGAAATGCAGCGAGGCGTCGACGTCGGAAATACGAACCATTGTGTGAAGATAGCGCATGGAGAACTCCCATTCTGTGCTCGGAAAAAATATGGCGATCATGACCGGGTCGGGACAGAGCCCCCTGTCGCGGCGCCAGCCGGGGCGGTCTTGAGTTCAGGATATTACATGGAGGCATTGTTTGGCGACCTCCTGCGTTCAAGGAGAGTCATGCCGATGAGGCTGGCAAGAATGATCAATGCCCCCGAGATGGTGTTGAGTGAAGGCACCTCGGAAAATACAAAGAAACCGATCAGTGTGGTCGGTACGATATGGAAATAGAACATAGGCGCGAGGAAACTGGCGTCTGCTTTGCGAAACGCCCGGATGAAGAAGAACTGCGCCATTGTCGCCAGAAGGCCGGTCATCACCATCATGAGCAGTTCCTGCGGGGCCGGCGTCGCCCAGAACCAGATGGCGAACGGGGCGGTGACAATGGCGACGCCAACCGAATACCAGACCATCAGCGGCAGGTCGGACATGTCCCGTGACAGGTATTTCTGCAGGATGGTTGCCGAACTGCCACAACACATGCCGCAAAGGGCCAGCAGTGCGACAAGCTGCAACTGACTCTCCTCCGGCGAGAAGATGAACAGCACCGCGGAAAAGCCGATCACGATGACAAGCCAGCGATGCCAGGTCTGGCTTTCCTTCAGAAAAAAATAGGCAATCAGCGAGGTCACGGCAGGCCGCAGATATCCGATGGTGCTCATCTGCGCCAGCTGGATCTGCGAGATGGTGAAGAAATTGACGGTGATCGCCACCGATGAGAGCAGGACACGGAGGCTGTTCAGGCCAAACTGTGTCCTGATATCCGCAAACGACCCCTTCCAGATCAGCAACGGCACCAGCAGCATGGCGCTGCTCAGGCAGCGGATGAAGACAATCTGAACAGACGAGAATTCAACACCGAGCATCTTGACCAGAACAAGATGACTGAGGGTGAAAACCTCGTTCAGCACCAGAAAGCGAAGACCACCCATATTATCGGATGATGAGGCGTTCATTTCCGGTCGACGGGTGTCAGCAGGTTGGCGAACAGGCGAAACGCCCCGATCACCATATGATCCATCTGATAGAACAGGTTCAGGGCGCAATGAATATGGCTTCCGAACCCGATAGATGCGGCCAGAAGACTGCCCTCAAGCGGTGTCTCGTCGCCATCCGCCATTGCCAGTAGCGGGACATAGGCAGGATCCCATTCCGAGGCAAAATACAGCCCGCGTTCCTTGACCCAGCCGTCAAAATCGGTGGTGGTGATCCTGTTCGGGCCGGCGAACAGCCTATGCTCCGGTTGCAGCATGCGCACCGGGGCCGCGGCATCGGTGACGCGCCAGCGGATTGACGGGCTTCCCGGTTGCAGCGGCAGCGGCGCGCTCCGTGTCCTGTCCCAGTTATCAATCGGGCGGTGATATTGGCTGACATAATGCCCGCCGGCCTCGATCCAGGGCCTGATATGGCGCATCGACCGGTTCAGGGGTCTTGTTCCGCCGGCGAACACTCCGGCGACAATCACATCAAGATTCTCGAAACTGCCAGAAAGCAGATGATTGTCATCAAGCTGGATGATATGGGCGCCAAGCTGGCCAGCCCAGTGATGCGCCTCGTCGACACCGCCATCGATCCAGCCAATGGTCAGCCCCTCGAGCCCTGCCGTGTCTACCAGCGCGATATCGGATATCGCTGTCGAACAGCGTGTCTGCCGCCGTATATGCGCATAGGCAAGGCTCTGTGTCGTGAATACCTCGTCGTCACCGATCCGCGCGCTGATCCGGTAATGACCCTGCCGTGCCGAAGGCGGAATCCTCACCTGCCCTGACATTGCGGTTTCGGATGTGTCCGCCCCGGCATCGAACTCCCACTCTGGCGGCAGAACCAGCCGGGATGCCTGGCCCGGCCTCGCGGGCGCATCCAGCTGCAGCTGCATGTCAAGGCTCGTGTCCTTGCCGCGGCGCAGCAAGGTCCTTGCAGGCGTGATTCGTCCTGTCCGGTGCGGCATCGTCGAAAACACAGTGTCCGGGCACAGCGGCAGAACAAATTCGGTGCCGGCAATTTTCAGGCTGACCTCGGCATGAAGGGTGGGCGGGCTGATCATCACGCCATGCCAGCCCATCATGGCATCAAGTGGCGGGCCCGAAATGGTCAGATCGGCGGTCATCGCGCGTCGGCGCTCACCGCTCTCTGTCTCGCAAAGCTCCGTGCAGCCAAGCTGTTCCGGTCCGACAAGCTGTGCCGAGATGGTCGGGGCATCGCCGGGATCGGCGACATGCCAGCTCAGCCGTGCCTTGGCTGTCTGTCCGATCACCGGCACCGATGGCGTGACCTCCAGGTGGAATTGCAGGGCGGCGGCCTGGCTGGCGGCCATCGCCGCCTGGCGCTGTTTCAGATGGACGCGGTGAAGATGTGCTGCCCCGATGCCTGTCTCGAGTTTCAGCAGGGCAGCCTGCAAACGGCATAGCGCCGACAGCACAGCCTTGCCATCGGGGAAGGCGGCAAGGGCGTCATCGGCGGCCTGCTGGGCCAGTATCGCGGCCTCGTGCCCGCTGCTGTCCTGGCACTGGCTGGCAAGCTCGGCAAGGGTCTTGGGGACGCCCTCGGTCAGTCCGTTCAGAACGGCCTCGCCACCTGCCGTGCGCAGCTGGTGAAGGGGAACCGGACGTTCCTCCTCATCGACATATCTTCCCATGCCCTGGGTGGCGTGACAGGCGCGTGACCATTCGCCGATTTGTGCGTAGGTTCCCCCCAGCACGGGATCATACGCGCCGGTCAGGATTTCATGCGTCGCGTTCGGTGGCGGAACCTCGTCATCATAGGATCCGCCGCCACCACCCCAGGCCGGCAGATACAGCGCATTGACCTGCCAGCCGGCAAGTCCGAGATCGGCATACGCCGTCTCATTGGCCGCTTCGTCAAAGGCGGCGATGGTTGCCTGCGTGACGGCCCGGTGATGGCCATGCTGCCCGGGAACATCCAGAAAGGTGGGGATCAGAATGTCCGGCCTGAACAGACGGACCATTTTGACCATCTGACGCAGCGTGTGGTCGCGCCCCCAATGGTCGAAGGTCTGTTCTGCCGACTTCGAGAATCCGAAGTCACGGATGGCGTCGTCCGGCCTTTCGGCAAGCCATCCGATATCGGCCCTGATCACCCGCATCGCCTCGAACAGCTCCTCGGTCCGCAGATATCCCAGCGCATCGCCGCGTTCCGGACCCAGCGCGTTCTGTCCGCCCTGTCCCCGTACCGCGTTGACATAGACAACATGCATGCCGTCACCAAGCGACAGGCGGGCGAGCATCCGCGATGTTTCGTCATCGGGATGGGCGCCGGTCTGCATGAAGATCACGGTGGACTGCAGGGATTTCAGCCACATATAGAGCTGCTGGAGTGGCTGGCGCTGCTCCTGCCTGATGATGAAGTCCTTTTTCATCGAGTGCTACCCCGCTCCTGTGTACGGTTCAACGTGATGCTGTAGACTGACCGCGCCTCGGGAAAGATGTTGATGGACACTTCCACCGGCTGCTTCTGATTGTTCAGATACCGGCGCGTCATCTCAAGACCAAGAGAGCCTGGCGGCAGTTTCATCGCCTGGCAGATTTTGGATGTGATCGCGACCGGTCTGATTTCCTGATGAATTTCGCTGACCGCGATGCCGTATTCTTCCTCGATCAGGTCGCAGATGAATCCCGGATAATCGGCAAGGCGCGGGGCAATGCTGCCGAATTTGCTGTCGATATAGACATCGCCCCAGACCAGCATGTCACCTGTCGCCAGATCATTGCGATGCTGTGAAATGTGGACCCAGCTTTTTCCGGGCGCGGATTTCAGCCGGTCGGCAAGCGCTTCGTCGCACACGACATCATTGATGCCGGTGACAATACGCTCGGCCCCTCGGCCATATAGCAGATCGTCAACCGGACGGGTGGTGTAGCGATAATCGGTGAATGGCTTGCGTGCCAGCACCTTGGTGCCATCGCCACGGCGCCTGGAGATGAGCCCCAACGCCTCGACATATTCCAGTGCACGGCGCACGGTTGGACGGCTGACACCGAATTCGCTGGCCAGCTGCTTCTCGCTTGGCAGATAGTCGCCGACCGGGTATTCGCCGGTTCCAATTCTCTTGGTCAACTGGTTCGAAAGGGTGGCGTAGCGTGTTTCCAAGTTCGGTAACCCAATCAGTGATCTTGGTAGCGGTGGTTATGCCTGCGGTGGTTATGCCTGCGGTGG
>JAYQDX010000018.1:28543-32398 GCA_038138545.1 Rhodobiaceae bacterium
GCGGTGGTTATGCCTGCGGTGGTTATGCCTGCGGTGGGCATGCCTGAAATGATCCTGCCGCTTTTCGTGCCCCGCCTCTTGTGTCCCGCGCTTTTGCCGTAGGTGCACTCCCAACGACGGTTACTGTGACGACTTTCCGCTTTTTCTTTGACAACCCTTAAATTGCTATCATAGGTTTTTACATTAGAAAAGGTAAATACCTTTCATCAATGACATCGCAATGGAGGGACGCATGAAGAAGTGGTTGAAATCAGCTTTCGCCTTGGCCATCGGTGGAACATCGCTGTTGTGGAGCGGCATGGTACAGGCTGTCGAGATTGAGTATTGGCAATATACCTATGCAAGCCGGGTGGAGGCGATTGACAAGCTTATCCAGAATTTTGAGGCAGCCAATCCCGGCGTCACCGTGAAGCACACGCACTTCCCATATGCCGACTATCGCAAGAAGGTCGCCATTGCGGTGTCTGCGGGTGATGGGCCCGATGTCGTGCAGCTCTATTACGGCTGGCTGAATGACTATCGCGAAGGTGGCCTGATCCAGCCACTGTCCAGTTCGGCCTTTCCCCATGCCACCATCGAAAAGGATTTCTTTCCGATGGTCGGCACCATGAAGGTTGATGGCGAATATTGGGGCCTTCCGACGGCGGTGCGCTCGCTGGCGCTGTTCTGGAACAAGGACATGTTTGCCGAAGCAGGATTGTCGGGTCCGCCCGAAACGCTGGACGAGATGGTTGATTACGCCAAGAAGCTGACCAAGAAGGATGCCGATGGTAACTATCTGAGTGTCGGTTTTGCCGTGGATACGGATGGTCAGGACCACCATTGGTGGCGCGAGGTTCTCATCAGGCTCTATGGCGGCCAGCCATATTCCGATGACGGCAAGACGGTCGCCTACACAACCGACGCCGGGGCCAAGGCGCTGAAATATGTGACGGACTTCGAGGCGGTTCACAAGGTCGGCGCCAACGGCTTCATGAACCGCGGCCAGGATGCCTTTGCCGCCGGCAAGGCAGGCATGGTTCTTGACGGCTCCTTCAGGATTTCGAAATTCGTCAAGCAGGATGGCCTGAACTTCGCCATTTCGGAACTGCCGGGGCATGATGGCAAGCGCTATAATTTCTCTTCCTACTGGGTGAACGGCATCAGCTCGAAAGCAGAGGGCGAGAAAAAGGCCGCGGCAGAAAAGTTCCTGCAATATCTGACCTCGGATGAGGCGATGCAGCTGTGGCTCGATACGGTTGGCGAATTGCCGGCCAAGCCTGCGGTGGCGCTCGTCGATGCCAACAAGACACACCCGCTCTACGGACCGTTCATCCGCGGCCTCGGCTATGCCAATGCGACAGCCTTCGTATCCGAGAAGCCGCAGCGCCAATCGCTGATCGACGCCTATGACATGGTTGTTCTGCAAGGTGCCGATCCTGCGGCCGCGCTGAAAAAAGTCGCAAAGGCCGAGCAGGAGGTCTTTGACGAGTTCTTTGACAACTGAGGGTAATCACCCGAACCCCGTGCAGATGGCAGCATTCCGTTGCCATCTGCCCATATTCCTGCGGTGAGGCGAAATCGAATTCATGACCGATTTCTGGAATAGACTGACCATCGGGCAGAAACTGGCCATCACAGCCTGGCTTTTTCTGGCGATCCCTCTGGTATTCTATATCACGATTCGCTTCTATCCGACATTCGAGGCATTTTACGTATCAACTCTGAAATGGAACCTGCTGGGGGCGAAAAAGGCCATCGGTTTCAAGAACTATATCAAGATATTCGCGGATGAGGATTTCTGGCTGGTCCTCTGGAACACCATCAAATACGCGCTTGTCGGGGTGCCTGTCAGCATGCTGATCGCCTTCATCATCGCCTATTGGCTGAATGAAATTCATTTCGGACATGACATGATCCGGGCCATGTATTTCATCCCGTTCCTGACCACCGCGGTGGCGATGGCCTGGGTATGGCGATGGTTCTATCAACCGCTTCCTATCGGATATTTCAACATCATGCTGTCCTGGGTGGGCATGCCGCAGCAACCCTTTCTGAAATCGGTCACCCAGGCGCTCTATGCCATCATGGCACCCGCTGTATGGGCCGGACTCGGTTTCCAGATCGTCATTTTCATTGCCGGCATCAGGGCGATACCCAGAAGCTATTTCGAGGCCGCGGAGATCGATGGCGCCGGCCGCTGGCAGATCCTGCGTGAAATCACCCTGCCGGCGCTGAAGCCGACGATGATCTTTCTGACCGTGGTATCGACCATCGGCTTTCTTCGGATCTTCGACCAGGTCTATACGATGAGCGCCGACAGCGCGGGCGGGCCGCTCAATTCTACCAAGCCGCTGGTGCTGATGATCTATGAATTCGCCTTCGATGAGTTCAAGCTTGGACGGGCCTCCGCACTGACCGTGATTCTGTTCATGATCCTGCTTGTTGTCAGCCTTGTTCAACTCTGGCTGATGCGGAAACACAAATGAGCGACTTCAACGCGACAATGGCGCGCCTCGAACGCGCGCGGCCCGGCAAGATCATCCTCTGGACCCTGCTGTTCCTCGGCGGGGTGGTGATGATTACCCCGATCGTCTTCATGGCGTCCACCTCGTTCAAGACGGGCCAGGAGGTTTTCGAGCTCAGTGTGATTCCTGACCGGCCGACGCTGGAAAACTATGTATTTATCCTGCAGGAATCTAAATTCATGCGGTGGATGCTGAATTCGTTGTGGGTGGCCACCTTCAGCACGGCCTCGGTGCTTTTTTTCGACTCGCTGGTCGGCTACACGCTGGCGAAATTCGATTTTCGCGGCCGCCAGATCGTCTTCATCGCGATCCTCAGCACCTTGATGATTCCGACCGAAATGCTGATCATTCCCTGGTATATGATGTCGCGAAGCTTTGGCTGGATCGATACCTATTGGGGCATTGCCTTCCCCGGACTGATGACCGGCTTCGGCACATTCCTGATGCGGCAGTTCTTCATGAGTCTTCCCGATGAGCTTATCGAGGCGGCGCGCATCGATGGCTGGTCCGAATTCGCCATCTGGTGGCGGATCGCGATGCCGCTTGTCATTCCGGCACTGTCGGCTCTCGCGATCTTCCATTTTCTGGGCAACTGGACAGCCTTCATCTGGCCGCTCATCGTCACCAACGACCCCGATATCTATACGATTCCCGTCGGCATCGCCTCATTCAATGGTGAATTCCAGATGGACTGGGAAATTGTCATGACCGCGTCCTGCCTTGCCACCCTGCCAACGCTGCTGGTGTTCCTGCTGCTGCAGAAATTCATCATTCGCGGGATCATGCTCGCTGGTCTGAAGGGATGAGTTGAGATGTGTTCCGACTATGACACCTTCCCCGCGCCGATCTACGCGCAAAGCGTGCTGGCGCCGGATCTCGATATTTACAGGCAGCATTTCTCGGCACCACTGCATGCCATCAATCTGTCGCATGGTGTGATGCTGGCCGAAAGGGGATTGCTTGAGGGCGGCGATGCATCCGCCATTCTCGAGACCCTGATCAGCATCGATCAGACACGCCCATGGGCAGACCGGCCGTTTGACGGCAGCTTCGAGGATCTCTTCTTTCTGATCGAGCAGGAGCTTGGCCGACAGGTGGGCGAGGACACGGCCGGCAGGCTGCATATGGGGCGCTCGCGAAATGACATGGAACACACCATGTTCCGGATGCAACTTCGTGACCGGCTTCTCGGTCTTCTTGAGCGTTATGCGGTGATGGCGGACCAGTTTCTGGCCCGCGCCGAGAGCGGCATTGACGAGACGGTGTTGCTCTATACCCACGGGCAGCCGGCCCAGGTCTCGGTTCTCGGGCATTATCTTGGCGCGGCGATCGAATTCATCCTGCGGGA
>JAYQDX010000019.1:0-15372 GCA_038138545.1 Rhodobiaceae bacterium
GTGACGTTCGGGAAATCAAGCTATTGATCCTGAAACAGGCTGGCACGTTATTGCCGCCCGTCGCCTGAGTGACAGTCGCCTGAGTGATATTCGTCTGGGTGATATTCGCCTAAGTGACCTTTTGAAGGGCAAGACCAGCCCGAAGCAGCGTTGAAATCCTGAACCCGGTTCCCAGCAGGCCCATGGTCCTCCCCGCTACTGCGCGGCCTGGGTGCCTGAATCCTCGCTCATCACGCGGTCGGTGACCTCGCGCAGCGCGGTGACAAGCCGGTCGATCATCGCGTCCGTATGGTAGGGCCCCGGCGTCAGGCGCAGCCTCTCGGTGCCGCGCGGCACGGTCGGATAGTTGATCGGCTGCACATAGATATCATGCTCATCCAGCAACAGCCGGCAGATCCGTGTCGTCGCCGCGGCGTCGCCAACCATCACCGGCACGATATGCGTGTCGCCCTCCAGAATCGGAATGCCGGCGGCGCGGGCCGCCTCTTTCAGCCTTTTCGCCTGGCGCTGTTGCGCGGCGCGCTCGGACCCGCTGGCGCGAAGATGGCGAATGGCGGCATGCGCG
Source organism: Rhodobiaceae bacterium (assembly GCA_038138545.1). GTDB lineage: Bacteria > Pseudomonadota > Alphaproteobacteria > Puniceispirillales > Puniceispirillaceae > UBA8309. The sequence continues at coordinate 566 of JAYQDX010000019.1, forward strand.
GCGGCGGCGGTGGCCGGCGGCATCGCGGTGGTGAAGATAAAGCCGGAGCCATGGCTTCGCACCGTATCGCAGATCAGGTCGCTGGCGGCGATATAGCCGCCGGCGGCGCCATAGGCCTTGCCGAGTGTTCCCTGGATCACATCGATTTCGTCCTGCAGGCCGCGCATCTGCGCGATCCCGCCGCCCTCGGCGCCATACATGCCGACGGCATGGACCTCGTCGAGATAGGTCAGCGCGTTGTATTGGCGGGCCAGCGCGGCGATCTCGGCGATCGGGCCGGTGTCGCCATCCATCGAATAGACCGATTCAAAGACGATGATCTTGGCCCGCTCGCGCGGCTGTTCGGCAAGCAGCGATTCCAGATGCGCGACGTCGTTATGCCGGAAGATCGCCTTCTCGACCCGCGCCATGCGGATTCCGGAAATGATCGAGGCGTGGTTCATCGCGTCCGACAGGATCAGCACGTCGGGAAGCTGCGCCGCCAGCGCCGCCAGGCTGGCCTCGTTGGCGACATAGCCGCTGGTGAAGGTCAGCGCCCGTTCCTTGCCATGAAGGGCGGCGAGCTCGGCCTCGAGCGCGACAAGCGCGTGGCTGGTGCCGGAAATGTTGCGGGTGCCGCCGGCGCCGGCGCCCCAGGTTCCGGCCGCATCGCGCATGGCGGCGATCACGTCGGGATGCTGGCCCATGCCCAGATAGTCGTTGGAGCACCAGACGGTGACATCACGAACCTCGCCATCATGATGGCGGCGCGCGACCGGGTGGCGCCCGGCAATGCGCTCCAGCTCGACGAAATGCCGATACCGGTTCTCGCTTTTCAGGCGGTTCAGCTGCGCGGCAAAGCGCGCGGTGTAGTCCCCGTCGAAGGTCATTCTGTCTGTACTTGACTTGTCAGTAATTGGCACCGTTTGACTGGCGTCAAAATAGGTCAGATAACCGGTAAAGGAAACAGCCGGTCACACAGATGTGACGAAATGCGCCATGATATCATCCCGGCTGGCCCGGCCCGGCCCGGTTCGCCCGGCCGTCCGTTCGCCCATCCGTTCGCCAGTCTGTTTGGCGGCCTATTCGGCGGCGGCGGGAATCTCGATTCGCGCGGCGGCGAATTTCAACTCCGGGATCTTGCCATAGGGGTCGAGCGCCGGGTTGGTCAGATAGTTCGCCGGCGCCTCGTAAAAGCAGAAGGGAACGAAGATCAGCCCGCTTGGCAGTTTCGGGTCCATCCGCGCCGCCAGCTCGATCTCGCCGCGGCGGGTGACGACCCGCACCATCGCCCCGGCCTCGATTTGCAGGCTCTGCAATGTTTCCGGTGCCATATGCACCTCCGGCTCCGGCTCGATGGCGTCGAGAACCGTCGACCGGCGGGTCATCGACCCGGTGTGCCAATGTTCCAGCAACCGGCCGGTTGTCAGCACGATCGGGAACTCCTCATCCGGCGTCTCGTCGGGGGGCAGGACCTCGGCAGGAGTCATCCGCCCGCGCCCGCTCGGCGTCGGGAAGCCGTCGCCGAAAATCACCTCGTGGCCGGCGCTGTCCTCGTCGGCGCAGGGGTAGGTGACCGCGCCCTCGTCGAGAAGCCGCTGCCAGGTGATGCCGGTCAGCGAAGGCATGACAAGTCGCATCTCGCCGAACACGTCGCGCGGATGGGTGTATGTCCAGTCCAGCCCCATGCGATTGGCCAGTTCCTGGATGATCCACCAGTCCTGCCGTGCCGCGCCCGGTGGCGCGACGGCGGCGCGTCCCATCTGCACCCGCCGGTCGGTGTTGGTCACCGTGCCATCCTTTTCAGGAAAGGCCGAGGCGGGCAGGATCACATCGGCAAAGGCGGCGGTCTCGGTCATGAAGATGTCCTGCACCACCAGGATCTCCAGATTGGCCAGCGCGGCACGGGCATGCGCCTGGTCGGGGTCCGACATCGCCGGATTCTCGCCCATGATATACATCGCCCTGATATCGCCGTCATAGGCGGCGTCGGTGATCTCGACGACGGTCAGGCCGCGCTCCGGGTCAAGCTCGGCGCCCCAGAATTCGGCATAGCGCCGGCGCGTGTCGTCATCGGTGACCGATTGGTAGTCGGGAAAGAACATCGGGATCAGCCCGGCGTCCGACGCGCCCTGGACGTTATTCTGGCCGCGAAGCGGGTGCAGGCCGGTGCCGGCCCGCCCGACATTGCCGGTCAGCAGCGCCAGCGAGATCAGACAGCGCGAATTGTCGGTGCCGTGCGTGTGCTGCGAGATTCCCATACCCCAGAAGATCATCGCGCTGTTCGCGCCGGCATAGCCGCGCGCCACCTCACGCAATGTCTCGGCATCGATGCCGCAGATCGGCGCCATCGCCTCGGGCGTGGTGTGGGCGGTGCGCGCTTTCAGATCCTCGAACCCTTCCGTATGCGCGGCGACATAGGCGGCGTCATACAGCTCCTCGGTGATGATGACATTGATCATCGCGTTCAGCATCGCCACATCGCTTCCCGGCGTGAACCGCAACGAGGCTGTCGCATAGCGATCCAGATGCTGGCCGCGCGGGTCCAGAACATATAACCGCGCGCCGCGCTGCGCGGCGTTCTTGATAAAGGTTGCGGCGACCGGGTGGTTCACCGTCGGGTTGGCGCCGATGACGATGATCGCCTCGGCATTGCGGCATTCGGCAAAGGAGGCGGTGACGGCGCCGGAGCCGATATTCTCCAACAGCGCGGCGACCGACGAGGCATGGCACAGCCGCGTGCAATGATCGACATTGTTGGTCCGGAAGCCGGTACGGACCAGCTTCTGGACAAGATAGGCCTCTTCATTCGTGCCTTTCGCCGAGCCGAATCCGGCCATCGCCGCCGGACCGTGCTGATCACGAACGGCGGCCAGACGCGTGGCCGCCAGATCCAGCGCCTCGTCCCAGCTTGCCTCGCGGAAATGCGTCAGCGGGTTGGCCGGATCAAACGGCATCGAGGCCGATTTCGGCACATCATCACGGCGGATCAGCGGTGTGGTCAGACGCTCGGGGTTGTGAATATAGTCAAATCCATAGCGCCCCTTGACGCAGAGCCGCCCCTGATTGGCCGGGCCCTGTCGCCCGGAGACGGCGACGATTTTTTCATCCTTGACCGAGAAGGTCAGCTGGCAGCCGACGCCGCAATAGGGGCAGACGGAATCGACCTGCCGGTCGGGCGTGATGGCCAGCGTCTGGTCGGTATCGAGAAGGGTTTTCGGCATCAGCGCGCCGGTCGGGCAGGCCTGGACGCATTCACCGCAGCCGACACAGGTCGAGGCCCCCATATCATCATCGAAATCGAAGACGATCTTTGCCTCGGCGCCACGGCCGGCAAGGCCGATCACGTCATTCACCTGCACCTCGCGACAGGCGCGAACGCACAGATTGCACTGGATGCAGGCATCCATGTTGACGGCGATGGCCGGGTGGCTGCTGTCCGGGGCGACGGTGGGCTTTGCCGGGAATCGCGCTGTCTCGACATCCTGCGCCTCGGCATAGCGCCACAGTTCGGAGTCCGGGTCATGCGCGTTGTCGCGGTCCGGCTGGTCGGCGACCAGAAGTTCCATCACCATCCGGCGGGCGGTTCTGGCGCGGTGATTGTCGCTGGTGACGACCATGCCCTCGCTCGGTGTGCGGATACAGCTTGCGGCAAGCACACGCTCGCCCTCGATTTCCACCATGCAGGCGCGGCAATTGCCGTCAGCACGGTAGCCGTCGGAATCCTTGTAGCACAGATGCGGGATATCGGTGCCGTGACGCGCCGCCGCCTGCCAGATTGTCTCGCCCGCGCGCGCTCTCACGGACTGTCCGTCAAGGGTGAAGGTCACGCTGGCCTTGCTGCCGCTGTCATGGTCACTCATGATCGTGTTCCTTCCTGTCCCGGGAGCTGATGTCCTCGGGAAAGTGTTTCATCACGCTGACAAGCGGGTTTGATGCCGCCTGGCCAAGACCGCAGATGCTGGCATCGGCCATCGTGACCGCCAGTTCGCCAAGAAGGTCGATGTCGGGGGCGGCAGCACCCATCATCGAGACGGCTTTTTCGGTGCCGTTGCGGCAAGGCGTGCACTGGCCGCAGCTTTCATGCGCGAAGAATGTCATCAGGTTCAGCGCCGCGTCCCACATATTGTCCCGGTCGGACAGCACGACAACAGCGTGAGACCCGACGAAGCAGCCTTCCTCGGCCAGTTCCCCGCCAAAATCGAGCGGTATGTCACCTTTGCCGGCAGGTAGAATTCCGCCTGACGCGCCGCCGGGAAGATAGCCCCTGAAACTGTGCCCTTCGGCCATGCCGCCGCACAGTGCGATCAGCTCATTGACCGTCGATCCGGCCGGCGCGAGGACCACACCAGGGCGCGCCACACGGCCGGAGACAGAATAGCTTCGCGGCCCCGGATGCCCGTCCTTGCCCTGTTCGTTGAACCAGTCCGCGCCATTCTCGACGATGTCGCGGACCCAGTGCAGCGTCTCGATATTGTTGACCAGCGTCGGGTGGCCGAAAATCCCCACCTCGGCCACATAGGGCGGACGGTGACGGGGCAGGCCGCGCTTGCCCTCGATCGACTCGATCATCGCCGATTCCTCACCGCAGATATAGGCACCGGCACCGCGCCGCAGCTCCAGCGCCACATGATCGGCAAGACCGGCCGCCTGCACAGCCTCGATCTCGGCGCGCAACAGGGCGATGATTTCGGGATATTCATCCCGCATATAGATGAAACAGCGGTCAATTCCGACGACATGCGCGGCAATCAGGATGCCCTCGATCATGCGGTGCGGGTCGGTTGACAGGTAATGCCGGTCCTTGAAGGTGCCGGGTTCGCCCTCATCGCCATTGACGGCCATCACGCGCGGGCCGGGCTGGCCGCTGACTATGCGCCATTTGCGGCCGGTCGGGAATCCGGCGCCGCCAAGCCCGCGAAGCGCGGCCTCATCCATGATGGCCAGCACTTCATCCGACGACCGTGAACCGGCAAGAAGCTCGCGAAGGACAGCGTAACCGCCGGCCGCCATATAGGCCTCGAAACGGATCGCGTCGGCTGGCGGTGCCGGGTGCGGCGCGCTGTCGATACCGGTCAGGTCGTTGAGGCTGGCTGGCGCGAGAAGCTGGTGGCCAATGGCGGCGGCGGGGGCCTTGTCGCAGGCCCCAATGCAGGGCGCGGCGACAAATCGTACCTTGTTACTGGCATAGGGCTGAAGCCTGGCAAGAAGGTCCTCGCCGCCGGCCATCATGCAGGACAGCGAGGTGCAGACGCGGACGGTGCAGGGGGCCGGGGCATCCTCACCCTCGCGGACAAGGTCGAAATGGTCATAGAAGCTGGCAACCTCCCAGACTTCCGCCATCGGCAGGCCCATCCAAGTGGCCAGCGCGGCCAGATGGCGCGCCGAAAGATGATGATGCCGGTCCTGGATGCGGTGCAGATATTCGATCAGCAGATCACGTCGTGGCGCGTCATGGCCGAGGAGATCCTCGATTTCCGCCAGCGCGGCTGGGTCGGTGAGCCGGCCTTTCGGCTTGTAATTGCCGCGGCCGCGGCTGGACTTGCTGCCCTGCTGCCGGTCCGACGGAACGCCTGCTTCGTCCATCCGATGTATCCCCCACTGTCACTCAAGCCGACGCCCGCCTCTCCGGACAATCGCCGTCAAAACACCATTTCCGCAACGCCGCCGGTGATATCACAGCCAGCAGTGTTGTCAGCATGAAAAGGCGTGGTGGCCAGGTTCATGTCGTGACCCACCGGCCAACTATCCCCGCTTGCCTTGCCCTCCACATCACCAATTGCGCCATGGCGTGACGGATACAGGATGAAATTCCCGGTCTGACGGATTTCCCGCCGGACGTCATTCCCGTCTTTCGCGTTCGGGCAGGTCGGTCTTCACCAGCTCGATGATGGCACAGTTGATCATCTGCTTGCCAGCATGCGTGAAATTGACGGTCACATTGTCGCCGACGATGGACTGCACCTGACCCACCCCCCATTCGGGGCGGTCGGGGTGCGATACGAAATCGCCGAGGCTGAAATAGAGCATGACCCACTCCGCTGCTGTCTGTTTGAAGGTGCTTGATCCGGCTTCGCCACACAAGAGTGGTTTCTCCGGGACGGTCGAGTAACGGCAAAGGAAAAGGGGGCGTCACGCCCCCCTTTTTGCGAAGTGGTCAGCCCGGGCCGGTGGCCCTCAGCTGGCCGTCAATCTCTGCTCGGCCACCTGGCGACGTTGGCGTGAAGCCGCGCGGGCAGGGGGCTCGTCGGCATCGACGCCAGTAATGCTGTCGGGAAGATCGGCCGGCACATGACCCATCGCCTCTGTCTCACGCAGGATATATCCCTGTCCCCATACCGTGTCGATGCTGACACCGCGGGCGCCGGCCACTTCCAGCTTGCGACGAAGCTTGCAGATGAACACATCGATGATCTTCGGCTCCGGCTCGTCCATGCCGCCATAGAGATGGCCGAGGAAGGCTGTCTTGCTGAGGACCGATCCCTTGCGAAGCGCGAGAAACTCGACAATCCGGAATTCCTTGCCGGTCAGCGAGAGCGGCTCGCCTTCGACAAGCGCCAGATGGCGGTTCAGGTCGACCTCGAGATTGCCGACAGAGACGGTTGCCGAACTGTGGCCATGCGTGCGCCGGATGATGGCATCGAGATTGGCCAGAAGTTCAAACCTGTCGAACGGCTTGGTCAGATAACCATCGGCACCGGCGCCAAGTGCGGCGATCTTGTCGTCCGTACTGGCGTTGCCTGACACGACAAGGATGGGAACCGGGATGTGGTTCTTGCGAATCAGGCGCGCCAGCCTGGTGCCGTCACCGTCCGGAAGGTTGATGTCGAGCAGCACAGCATCGATATTGTTGTGCTTGAGTTCCGCAAGGGCGGTCTCGATGTTGTGCGCCGTCGACTGAAAATGGCCTGCTTCTTCAAGCGTCATGCCCAGAACATCGGCGACAACAGGATCATCTTCTACAATCAGGATATGCATGGCGTGATTCCTAACATCAAAATTGGACAGTCTTGTTCCGATTCCCCTGACGGAATTTTCGGCGGATCAGCCCGCCGAAAGGCCCGTCTTGATCGTTAAGCAAACCGTAATGTACCTTGTCCAAAGCCTCAATTCACATATGCGTGATTTACTTTTTAGTAATAATAACGATGAGTTAAAAGCTATTTTTTAGAATTCGCATGATAAAACAGCGCTTGAAGGGCATTTGATTTTTGTGTAATCCCATGCCGATACGTCCCCGGCGATTCGTGAAATTGGCTCCCAGCCTTGTTTATCGGGAATCAGGTCTGGGGACAGACGAAACAAAAACGTAGCGGACATTCAGTCTTTGAAACGGATGATCAAATGACCGAAAAAGCCAAAAAGACCGCCCCGGGTGCCAGCACGACAAAAAAAACGGCGACGAAATCTGTAAAGTCGGTCAGCAAAAAACCTGGCGGCAAGAAGGCCAGCGGCATGACAGCGACACCGATCCTGTTGCCGGAAGGGTATCGTCCCAGCGAGGACGAGGAATTCATGAACCCGATGCAGCTTGCCTATTTCAGGCAGAAGCTCGAGAACTGGCGTGCTGAATTGCTGGCGGAAGCCACCGAGACGATCACCGACCTGTCGCAGGAAAACCTGCACCGGCCGGACCAGATGGACCGGGCGCAGATCGAGAGCAACGCCGCAATCGATCTTCGCACCCGTGACCGTGAGCGCAAGCTGATCCAGAAGATCGAGGCCGCGCTGCGGCGGATCGATGAAGGCAGCTATGGCTATTGCGTGGAAACGGATGAACCGATCAATCTGCGCCGGCTCGAGGCTCGCCCGATCGCCTCGCTCAGCCTTCATGCCCAGGAACAGCATGAACGGATGGAGCGCATTCACCGCGACGACTGATCCGAAGGTGTCGGTCCTGTGCGACTGACATCCCGATCCGGCCTTTCACATCGAAATCATGACTCATATCGAAATCATGACAGCTCACCGGCCCCGTCGGTGAGCCGTCTGCCGTTATGGCCATGCCGGATCGGACCGTCGGTTTCAGACGGCTGGCCGACAAACCAAGCGCCTCTTTCGGGACACGGCACCGAAAATTAGAACAAAACATGAAAATGTTCTTGAAATAGGAACAAAACAGGTACACACTATCGTCAGTTTTGATGATCGGACAGCACATGAAGACAGGTGTCATGGTCCGGTCATCCGGTGTCGGCGGTGTGTGGCTTCAGGGCTGCAATGTCACAGGTCAGCAAGAAGGCCGGCACGCATTCGGATCATCCGGGGCCGCGACAGGCGGTGCCCATCTGGCCGGAGCTGCTCACAAGGTGACTTTCCCGCAGGAGAGTTTCCGCATGGACAGGGTTCGGCGGCTGTGCAAGAAGGAGGACTGACATGGCTGGAGTCGTGGTGGACCTGCAAATGAAGAATGACGACAAGGCGAAGGCGCTCGAAGCTGCCATTGGCCAGATTGAAAAGGCGTTCGGCAAGGGCTCGGTAATGAAGCTTGGCCAGCGCGAGGCGGCGGCCGATGTCCAGGCGATCTCGACCGGATCGCTCGGGCTCGATATCGGGCTTGGCATCGGCGGCTTCCCGAAAGGCCGGATCGTCGAGATCTATGGCCCTGAATCCTCGGGCAAGACGACATTGGCGCTCCATGCCGTGGCCGAGGCGCAGAAGGAGGGCGGCAATTGTGCGTTTGTCGATGCCGAACATGCGCTTGATCCGGTCTATGCGCGCAAGCTTGGTGTCAATATCGACGAGCTGCTGATTTCCCAGCCCGATGCCGGCGAGCAGGCGCTGGAGATTGCCGACACGCTGGTGCGCTCCGGCGCGATTGACGTTCTGGTCATCGATTCGGTGGCGGCGCTTGTGCCGCGGGCCGAACTCGAGGGCGAGATGGGGGACACCCATGTCGGTCTTCACGCCCGGTTGATGAGTCAGGCGCTCCGCAAGCTGACCTCGTCGATCGCGCGCAGCAACTGTCTGGTGATTTTCATCAACCAGATTCGTCTGAAGATCGGTGTGATGTTCGGCAATCCTGAAACCACCACCGGTGGCAACGCGCTGAAATTCTATGCTTCGGTTCGTCTTGATATCCGCCGTATCGGCGCGATCAAGGATCGTGACGAGGTGATCGGCAACCAGACCCGCGTCAAGGTGGTCAAGAACAAGGTGGCGGCACCGTTCCGCACCATCGAGTTCGACATCATGTATGGCGAGGGCATCTCGAAGATGGGTGAGCTTCTCGATCTTGGTGTTGCCGCCGGCATTGTCGAGAAATCCGGTGCCTGGATTTCCTATAATGGCCAGCGGATCGGGCAGGGGCGTGAAAATGCCAAGAATTTCCTGCGCGAGAATACCGCCCTTGCCGAGGAGATCGAGGCTGCCATTCGCCAGAATGCGGGGCTGGTCGGCGACCAGATGCTTGACCAGTCGATTGCCGAGTCAGCCGAAGCGGCGGTGCCTGAGTCACCGGATGAACCACCGGCTCCCGGTGATGGTTCGGGCGCGGCCCCCGGCGCCTAGGCGATATCCAGCCGGCATCTTGCGCCGGCACGGCAGACAACCACTGACGAACCCCGCCCGGCGCCCGCCCGGCGGGGTTTTGTATTGTAAGCCAACTGCGCCCCAAAGATGCGTCAACCGGGCCCCACGGGCGATATGTTTGGCTGGACATACGACCAGCGGCGCGCGTAAAACAGGCGACGCTGTGCCGGTGGGACTTTTTATGGGCGAGGCTCCACATCAACACTGGCTGGCGACCGGCATTCACAGCGACATTCAATCGACAAGCGCAGGACCCCGAGATGAGCAGCGTCAATGATATCAGGAAGGCCTTTCTCGATTACTTTGCCGCCAATGGCCATGAGATTGTCGATTCCAGCCCGCTGGTGCCGCAGAACGACCCGACCCTGATGTTCACCAATGCCGGCATGGTGCAGTTCAAGAACCTGTTCACCGGCTTGGAGACACGCGGCTACAACCGCGCCGCCACATCGCAGAAATGCGTTCGCGCCGGCGGCAAGCACAATGATCTGGAAAATGTCGGCTATACGGCACGACACCACACCTTTTTCGAAATGCTCGGCAATTTCTCATTTGGCGACTATTTCAAGGAACACGCCATCGAACTTGCCTGGAACCTGGTGACGCGGGAATTCGGCCTCGACAGCAGCAAGCTCCTTGTCACCGTCTATCATGAGGATGACGAGGCCGCCTCATTTTGGAAGAAGATCGCCGGGCTCGGCGATGACCGGATCATCCGGATCGCGACCTCCGACAATTTCTGGGCGATGGGCGATACTGGCCCGTGCGGCCCCTGTTCCGAGATTTTCTATGATCATGGCGATCATATTCCGGGGGGACCGCCGGGCTCGCCGGATGAGGATGGTGACAGGTTCATCGAAATCTGGAACCTCGTCTTCATGCAGTTCGAGCAGCTCCCGGACGAGCGTATCTCCTTGCCAAAACCGTCGATTGACACCGGCATGGGGCTGGAGCGCATCGCCGCGGTGTTGCAGGGCAAGCATGACAATTACGATATCGACATGATGCGCGCGCTGATCGAGGCGTCTGCCGATGCCTCGAACACCGACCCCGACGGCGAGAAGAATGTCTCGCACCGGGTGGTCGCCGACCATCTGCGGGCGAGTTCCTTCCTGATTGCCGATGGTGTGCTGCCGTCGAATGAGGGGCGCGGTTATGTATTGCGCCGGATCATGCGCCGGGCCATGCGCCATCTTCACCAGCTTGGCTGCGAGGAACCTGTGATGTACCGGCTGGTGCCGGCGCTTGTTACCGAGATGGGCGCGCAATATCCGGAGCTTGGCCGCGCGCAGTCCTTGATCGGCGAGACGCTGAAGCTTGAGGAGGGGCGCTTCAAGGAAACCCTTGGCCGCGGGCTGCGCCTGCTGAACGAGGAGATCGAGGGCAAGCAGGCAGGTGGCACGCTCGACGGGCAGACAGCCTTCAGGCTGTATGACACATTCGGGTTCCCGCTCGACCTGACGCAGGATTTCATGCGCGGTTATGGATGGAGCGTCGATACTGACGGCTTCGACGCCGCGATGGCGGAGCAGAAAGCGGCGGCGCGACGCGCCTGGAGCGGGTCCGGCGATGCCGCCACCGAAACCATCTGGCTTGACCTTGGCGAGCGACTGGGGGCGACGGAATTCCTCGGCTACACCTCAGAAAGTGCCGAGGCGCAGGTGACCGCGCTTGTTATCGACGGCGCCGAGGCCGAAAGCGCCAGCGGCGCGGTCTCGGTGATCACCAACCAGACGCCGTTCTATGCCGAGTCCGGTGGCCAGCAGGGCGACCGGGGCGTGATTGCCTGGGACGGCGGGCGTGCGGCCATCTCCGATACTTTCAAGACGCCGGCCGGCATGTTTGTTCACAAGGCCGAGGTGGAAGAGGGGACGCTCGCGGTTGGCGAGGCGGTTCGCATGGATATCGATGCCGGCCGCCGCCGCCGGCTTCGTGCCAACCATTCGGCGACGCACCTTCTTCACGAGGCGCTCCGTCATGTTCTTGGCGATCATGTGGCGCAGAAAGGCTCGCTTGTGGCGCCCGACAGGCTGCGTTTCGATTTCTCGCACCCGCGCGCGGTGTCTGGCGAGGAACTGGCGCGCGTGCAGGCCATCGTGAATGAACGCATCCGGATGAACAGCGAGGTGTCGACCCGCATCATGACGCCCGACGCGGCGATTGAGCTTGGCGCGCTGGCGCTGTTCGGCGAGAAATACGGCGATGAGGTGCGTGTCGTTCAGATGGGTGGCGAGACCGATATCGCGGGGCGCGGTGCCTGGTCGGTCGAACTGTGTGGCGGCACGCATGTCGGCCGCACCGGCGATATCAGCCTGCTTCGCATCGTGTCTGAATCGGCGGTCGCCGGCGGGGTTCGGCGGGTCGAGGCGGTCACCGAGGCCGGTGCGCTGGAATGGCTGGATAGCCGTGAACAGGCATTGCTGCGGGCTGCCGAGATGCTGAAGGTCGCGCCGGAACAGCTTGCCGACCGTGTGGCGCGGCTTGTCGAGGACAACCGGAAGGCGGAACGTGACATCACCAGCCTGCGCCGCAAGCTGGCCGCCGGCGGTGGGGCCGGAGAGGCGCCGACCATGGTGAATGGCGTCAATTTTGTCGGGCGACTGCTCGAGGACACACCGGCGCGCGAATTGAAATCGATGGCGGACGAGATCAAGGCGAACCTGACGAATGCCGTGATCTGTCTTGTCGCGACGGATGCCGGCAAGGCGTCGATTGTCGTCGCCGTGACGGACGACCTGACGGACAGTCGCAATGCCGTCGATCTGGTCAAGATCGGGTCCGGCGCGCTTGGCGGTGGAGGTGGCGGCGGTCGCCCCGACATGGCGCAGGCAGGCGGCCCGAACGCCGATGCCGCGGCGGCCGCTATCGAGGCCGTATCAGCCGCGCTTTAATTCGCAACACCTGACCGGAAAAAAGGGCACATCGCGGCGCGCGACATGCCCTTCCTTTCTGTGGGTTCTGCCGGAGACACGGGCGCGCACCGGCACTGACAGCCGGCTGGGCCCGTGGCCCGCTCAGACGTTCATCGCCGCCTTCAGGTTATCGTCCAGCGCATCGAGGAAAGCGTCGGTTGTCAGGAAGGGCTGCTCGTTCGAGATCAGCAGTGCCAGATCCTTGGTCATCTGGCCACGCTCGACCGTCTGGATGCAGACTTTCTCTACCGTCTCGGCGAAATTGGCCACATCCGGCGTATTGTCGAATTTGGCGCGGTAGCTCAGACCACGTGTCCAGGCAAAGATCGAGGCGATCGGGTTGGTCGAGGTCGGCTTGCCCTGCTGGTGCTGGCGATAATGGCGTGTCACCGTGCCGTGCGCGGCCTCGGCCTCGACAGTCTTGCCGTCGGGGGTCATCAGGACCGATGTCATCAGGCCAAGCGAGCCGAATCCCTGCGCCACGGTGTCGGACTGCACATCGCCGTCATAGTTCTTGCAGGCCCAGACAAATCCGCCATCCCATTTCAGGGCGCAGGCGACCATGTCATCGATCAGGCGGTGCTCATAGGTGATGCCGGCGTCACGGAATTTGTCGGCAAACTCGCTTTCAAAGACTTCCTCGAAAAGGTCCTTGAAGCGCCCGTCATAGGCTTTCAGGATGGTGTTCTTGGTGGACAGATAGACCGGCCATCCGAGGTCGAGGCCGTAATTCATGCAGGCCCGTGCAAAGCCGCGAATCGAGTCATCAAGGTTGTACATCGACATCGCCACCCCGCCATCGGGAAAGTCGAAGACCTCGCGGGTCACCGGCGCGCCGCCATCGGCCGGGGTGAAGGTCATGGTCAGCTTGCCAGCGCCCTCGACGACGAAATCGGTGGCGCGGTACTGGTCGCCAAAGGCGTGGCGCCCGATGACGATCGGCCGTGTCCACCCCGGCACAAGCCGCGGCACGTTCTGGCAGATGATCGGCTGGCGGAACACCGTGCCGCCAAGAATGTTGCGGATGGTGCCGTTCGGCGACCGGTACATGTCCTTCAGGCCGAACTCCTCGACCCGCGCCTCATCGGGGGTGATGGTCGCGCATTTCACGCCGACACCATATTCCTTGATGGCGTTGGCGCTGTCGATCGTGATCTGGTCGTTTGTCTCGTCCCGTTTCTCGATCCCGAGGTCGTAATATTTCAGGTCGATATCAAGATAGGGGAAGATCAGCTTGTCTTTGATTTTCTGCCAGATGATGCGGGTCATCTCGTCGCCGTCGATTTCGACGACCGGGGTTTTTACTTTGATCCTGGACATGGCTTTCCTTCACCTTTCACATTGCGTCCGCCGGCCCTTGTCCGGCCCTTGCGAACAGCATGAACAAGCGGTGGGCGCGAGCACTGACACCTTGCTCATGGCCCGCCGTTTCCGGCTCGTCTGGGAACATCAACTGACTGGCACCGACGCCCCACTGGTCGGGTCGTTGGTTTTGTACTGTCCAAGCCGGGTTTGCGCAAGACCAAGCTGTGTGATTGTGGCGCGTCAGGCGCCTGTGAGGTCTTTCAGGTGGGGTTTCAGCGCCTCGACCGAGCTGACCGTCTCGAAATGCTGGAGATGGCCGTTATGCATGAAGCCCTCGGCGACGACGCTGTCCAGCATCGCCAGCAACGGGTCCCAATAGCCGTCGATATTGAGGATGATGACCGGCTTCTTGTGCAGGTCCAGCTGCCGCCAGGTGGTGATTTCCATGGTCTCGTCGAGGGTGCCGAGGCCGCCGGGAAGGACAATGAAGGCGTCACTCTCGGCATACATCATTTCCTTGCGCTGATGCATCGTGTCGATGATGTGGAGCTTGGTCACGCCGGCATGCCCGATCTCGACACGATCAAGAAATTTCGGAATGATGCCGATGACGGTGCCACCACCCTGAACGGCCCCATCCGCCACCCGGCCCATCAACCCGCTGCTGCCGCCGCCATAGACCAGCCCCAGACCGTAACTTGCGAGCATGGCACCAAGGTCGTGGGCGGCGTCGGCGTAGGACGGCTTGTGGCCAGCCGACGCGCCAGCGAAAACACAGATTTTTTTCATGGTGATGATGTATCCTGTGATTGAAAGAACATGTTGATACCATTACGCTGATAACCGTTTTTCGCCAGTGAAAAGGTATACCGCGTGAGGGTCCTGACCTATATCTTCGTCGGCGCCGGGGCGGCCATAGCCGTTATTGCGCTTGCCGTTACGCTTCTTGACAATGGCGAGCAGGCAACGATTGAGCCACAATCCGAGGCGTCGTCGGCGGTGATTGCCAAGTCTCAGTCCACAGCGCAGACGACAGCGCCGTCCACAGCGCAGACGACAGCGCCGTCCACAGCGCAGACG
>JAYQDX010000019.1:15472-29448 GCA_038138545.1 Rhodobiaceae bacterium
GCAGACGACAGCGCCGTCCACAGCGCAGACGACAGCGCCGTCCACAGCGCAGACGACAGCGCCGTCCACAGCGCAGACGCCAGCGCAATCCGGGGCCGAGGATGGTGCGCCAACCGGTGCCACCGCGGCGCAGCAACCTGCCACAGTTCCGGACAAGGCGCCGACAGCTGCAGCTGGTGACGCTGCAGAACCAGCTGCCGCTGTAGACGCCGCGGCGCCGACCGTGTCGATCGACCTAGCCCAGGTCAGGCCGGATGGCAATGCGGTGTTCGCCGGCAAGGCCGCCCCCCATGCCGAGGTGACGGTGTTCGAGGGACAGGTCATCCTTGGCCGTACCAAAGCTGATGAAAATGGTGAGTGGGTGATCATTCCCGAAGCGGCGCTTGGACCCGGTGAGCATCTGGTGTCGGTCGGGGCGGTGTCCGAGGATGGCACGTCTTCGGTTGCCGATATCACCATGGCGATCCAGGTTGGCGAGACAACCGAGGAACGCCCGCTGGTCGCGCTGTTGCCGCAGGCCGGGTCGGACATACCGGAATTGCTGCAATCGCCGGATGACAAGCCGGCCACAACCGTGGATGTGGAAAGATCCGATGATAAACAGCCACAGACCGCTGAGGACAAACCCATGGTCCCGGCCCTCGCGCCGCGGTCGCTGTCGTGGAAGGCCGGCGGTGAGCTTGTTGTTGCCGGTGCCTCGCGAGGCGGCGTTCGCGTCGACGCCGTTGCCGACGGCATGCCGTTTGGCAGCGGCGCGGTGACGGATGATGGCAGCTGGCAGATTGGCGGCACGGTGGATATGACAAAGCCGGGCCGGACGATGCTGTTCACCCTGCGTGACAGTGATGACGGTGCAGTCGCCACCTATGAATTGCCGGTCGCGACCCGTGACCTGTCGCAGGGTCTGGACGGCAGCCGCATGGTCATCGTGCAGCGCGGCGATGCGCTGTGGCGCATCGCCTACAGCTCTTACGGCGAGGGGATCAGATATGTCGATATCGTGCGGCGCAACGCCGCCGCGATCAATGATCCGGACCTGATTTTCCCGAATCAGATTTTTGCGCTTCCCCAAGATCCATGATCGAAATCTGACCGGTCTGGTATCACATCATGAATTCACATCACAGCAACACCGATTTTGAGAATGGATGGATCGCCGCCGACGGGTGGGCGGCGCTGGCCATCGCCGGCATTGTCACCATCATTCTGGCTCTGATCTCGTTGCCACTCGGCACTTTTGCGCTTGGTGTCATGTTGTGGCTTCGTCACACATTGCGCGCCCCGTGGCGACTGACGCCGGAGGGCCTCGGGCTGGTGGTGGCACCGGCCGACGGGGTGGTGATTGAGGTCTCGGACACTCCCGACGAGAGCGCTGCCAATGAGAGCGCTGCCAATGAGAGCGCGGCGCATCCGGAAATGGCCGGCGCCACCCGGGTGACGATCCGCACCGGCCTTGCCGATACGCAGCTTCTGCGCAGCCCGGTGGCAGGCCGCGTCATCGACAATTTCCTGATTCCCGGTCTGTTTCGCGGCGGTGAGGAGCTGGCGCTGATGCGGCGCGACAATGAACGCCGCGAAATCAGTATCGAGACCGAGGACGGTGCGCGCCTTCTTCTGGCGATGATCGGCACGGCGACGGCGCGCCAGCTTGTCTGCCGGTTCGGCCCGGGCAAGTTTCTTGCCGCCGGCGCGCCGCTTGGCATGGCGCGGATTGGCGGGCTGACCGATCTTGTGATCCCGGCCGGCTACAGGGTCGAGATCGAGACAGGCAGGACGGTTGTCGCCGGCGAGACGATTCTTGCCAGACGCTGATCGCCGGGACTGATGTTCGACGCGGCCCTCAGACCCCTTGTCGACCGGATTCTCGACCCTGTTGGCCGCCTGCTGGCCGGGGCCGGTATCAGTGCCAATCTCGTGACCGCTGTCGGCTTTGCTTTCGGAGTAGGCGCCGCTGTGGCGGTGGCCTTCGAGGCGGGCATGGTCGCGCTGACCCTGTTTGCCGCCAACAGGCTGTGTGACGGGTTTGACGGCGCAGTGGCGCGTGCGCAGGGGCCAACCGACCTTGGTGGCTTTCTGGATATCACGCTTGATTTCATTGTCTATAGCGGTCTGGTGTTCGCCTTCGTCGTCGCCAATCCTGACAACGCCACCGCGGCGGCCTTTCTGATCTTCAGCTTTGTCGGTACCGGAACAAGTTTTCTTGCCTTTGCCATCATCGCGCAAAAGCGCGGCATTTCGACCGATATCAGGGGGAAAAAGAGCTTCTTCTATCTGGGTGGCTTGACCGAGGGGCTGGAGACCATCATTTTCCTGTGTACGGTGGTCATCATACCTTCCTTCTTTACGCCCCTGGCGTGGGTCTTCGGGGCGCTGTGCTGGATCACGACAGCGACACGTATCAGCTATGCGGTGCGCCGGCTTTCTGGCTCGGCGGACAACGGAACAGGAGACTGAAAATGAAATTCGGTGTTGGTCAGGCCATTCCCCGTATCGAGGATTCGCGGCTTATCGCCGGCGAGGGGCGATATACCGATGATATCGATCCGGGAACCGGTCTTGCGGTGGCGTTTCTTCGCGCGCCGCTGGCGCATGCAAGATTGCTGTCGGTCGATACCGGCGCGGCGGCGGCGCTTGCGGGTGTTCATCTTGTCGCGACACAGGCCGACCTCGATGCCGACGGCGTTGGTGAAATCCATTGCCGGCACAGGCTGACAAATGAGGATGGCCAACAGATGACCATGGTCTCGCACCCGCCGATGGTGCGTGATGTGAACCGCACGGCAGGCGATATCGTCGCCGTGGTCGTCGCCGAGGATGCGACGACGGCGCATGACGCGCTGGAACTGATTGATGCCCGCTATGACAGCCTTCCTGCGGTGACGGATGTATATGCGGCGATGGCGGACGGGGCGCCGCAACTCTACGCCGAATATCCGAACAACATTGCCTTCAACTGGGTGGCAGGTGACCATGACGGCACCGATGCCATGCTGGCTTCGGCGGCGGCAGACGGTCGCGAGGTCTTCGAGATCGATGTGATCAACAACCGTGTGATCATCAATTCGATGGAGACCCGGCCGATGATTGCCGGTCCCGGGCCGGAAGAGGGCACGCTCGATATCTGGTGCGGCACGCAGGGGCCGGTTGGCATCGCCGAACAGCTTGCCGAGGCGCTTGGCATGGAAACCGCCGAGGTTCGTGTGCGCACCGGTGATGTCGGCGGCAGTTTTGGCTTCAAGATTTTCCTCCACCCGGAACAGCTGATCATCGCCTGGGCGGCGCGCCGGCTTGGCCGCAGGCTGCGCTGGCAGCAGGCGCGGTCCGATTCATTCCTTTCCGACCTGCATGGACGTGACAACCGCACAAAGGCGCGTGCCGTCATCGACCGGGATGGGAAAATCCATGCGCTGGCGGTCACGGTTCACGCCAATATGGGATCATGGCTTTCGAACTTCAGCACCTATATACCAACCCTGTCGGGAAGCCGTGCCCTGACCACCACCTACGCAATCGAGACGGCCAGTCTGCGCGTGCTCGGCGTGATGACGAACACGCCGGCCGTGGACGCCTATCGCGGCGCCGGTCGTCCCGAGGCCAACTATGTAATGGAACGTCTGCTGGATCATGTCGCGGCGCATCTGGGAATCGACAGGTTTGAAATACGTCGTCGCAACCTGATCCGCGCTGACCAGATGCCGTTCCAGATGGTGCTTGGCGGCGCCATTGACGGCGGCGAGATGCCGGAATTGATGGATGAGGCGCTTCTTCGCGCCGATCATGCCGGGTTCGCGGCGCGTCGCGCCGACTCACAGGCGCGCGGCAAGCTTCGCGGGTTCGGGCTTGGCATGTATCTTGAACAATGCGGCGGCGGCACGGATGGCGGCGTCGATGTGCGGTTCCGCGAGGATGGCACCATCCTGGTGCTTGCCGGGCAGCAGGAAAACGGTCAGGGCCACCGCACGACGTTGACCCAGATCCTGTCGGACAGGCTGGGGTTCGATGCCGACAGGATCGAGGTGGTGCAGGGGGATTCGGCAATCTGCCCGCCGGGGACAACCGGCGGTGCGCGTATGACGGCGATCCTCGGCTCGGCGGTCGCCGAGGTGGCGGCGCTGACACTTGATGCGGCGCGCCCGCACGCCGCCGAGGCGCTGGAATGCGATCCCGAGGAACTGATCCTTGTCGATGGCGTGTTCTCGGCGCCAAACACCAACCATTCAATCACCATCGAGGATCTGGTATTGCGGCTGGTGCCGGATGACGGGCCGCATCCCTTCGACATCAGGCATCAGTATGAGACCGATGGCGCGACCTATCCCTATGGCGCCCATGTGGTCGAGCTTGAAGTGGACCCGGGTACCTGCAAGGTCGATATCCTGCGCTATACGGTGGTGGATGATTTCGGCACGGTGATCAACCCGCTGATGCTGGAAGGTCAGGTGCATGGCGGGATCGCGCAGGGGATCGGCCAGGCGCTTCATGAACATGCGGCCTTTGACGCGCAGGGCCAGCTTGTCGCCGGCTCGCTGATGGATTACGCGCTGCCGCGTGCCGATGATTTGCCGCGATTCGATATCAGCTTCCGCAACATTCCCTGCAAGAACAATGTTCTCGGGGTGAAGGGATCTGGCGAGGCCGGCGCCATCGGCGCGCCGCAGGCGGTAATTTCGGCGTTGACCGACGCACTTGGCGTGACCCATATCGAGATGCCCGCCACACCGGCGGCGATCTGGGAGGCGCTTCATGGTTCACCCGCATCGCAGGCGGCGGCATCGGAGGCGGCGGAATGAGTGACAAGATCGTGAAAAGCGAGGCGGAATGGCGTGACCAGCTGACCGCCGAGCAATATTACATCACCCGTGAACATGGCACCGAGCGGGCGTTTACCGGTGCGCTCGACAAGCATTATGATGACGGGACCTATCACTGTATCTGTTGTGATGCGCCGCTGTTTTCATCCGAAACGAAGTTCAATTCCGGCAGTGGTTGGCCAAGCTTCTATGACAAGCTTGACGGCGATACGGTCGGCGAGAGTGAGGATAACAGCCTGTTCATGCGGCGGACCGAGGTGCATTGCACGCGATGCGAGGCGCATCTTGGCCATGTATTCCCCGACGGTCCGGCACCGACGGGCCTTCGCTACTGCATCAATTCAGCCTCGCTCAGCTTCCGGGACGCGCAGGACTAGGTCCGCGCGCCCTCGAATTGCCGGCAGGCCGGTGCCCGGTATCACCCGGCATTCGCGTTCTGTTCCGTGCCGGTCGCGCCATGATGGTGGCCGGAGCGTTGATATCCGTGGCGGCCCATCCGCCGGGGCAGTTCATCGCCGGCAAGCACACCGTCATTGTTGGAATCCATGCGGGTGAACATGGCGACAAGCCTGGCGCTGAACTCGTCAGCCGAGATCGCACCGTCTGCATTGCTGTCGAGCCTGTCAAAACGGACCCGGTTATGTGCCAGGATTTCATCCTGCGTCAGGGTGCCGTCACCATCCGCGTCAAGCGAGGCGGCGCTGAACATATAGCCGCGCTTGTGGTGGTCACCGAAATTTCCGGCGACGGCGAGACTGGCGATAATCATTCCTGACAGGGCGAGCCCGCCCGCGATTACCATTGTCTTACTGAGGGTTTTCATCGTGATTTTCCTGTTGGTGGAGGTTGCAAGGCGTGGTGTGACACCGGTACACTGGCCTGCGGTGGGTGGTCGTGCCCAGCGCACCGGCGCCACATCCCGTTCTCGGCGCCGAAAACGGCACAAAGCAGGCATGGTGATGATGATTCTGGGATTTCTTGTGGCAGCGCCTGCCACATTTTCAGCAGCAGGGAGCGTGTAATGACCGGCCAGATGCCGTGGGTGACAGGCAGGACCCGTTTCTTTGCGACCATCGCCAACCCGGCGGATCATGTCCGGGCGCCGATGGTTTTCAACCCGATCTTCGCCGAACGTGGGCTGGACCAGGTGATGGTGCCGATGAGCGTGCCGCCGGAATCGCTGAAGGCGGCGGTTGACGGGCTTCGCGGGATGAGCAATTTCGGTGGCATGGCGGTGACGATCCCGCACAAGATGGAACTTGCCAAACTGTGCGACACGCTTGGCCCGACGGCGCAGCTGACCGGCGCGGTGAACGCGGTGCGCTTTGATCCCGACGGGACAATCCATGGTGACAATTTCGACGGGGCCGGCTTTGTCGAGGGGTTGCGCCGGCAGGGCCATGATCCGGCCGGCAGGACGGTGTTGATGGTCGGGGCAGGCGGGGCGGCGCGCGCCATCGCGCTGGCCCTGTGCGAGGCCGGTGTGGAGCGGTTGCTGATCCGCAACAGGACGCCTGAAAAGGCCGAGGCGATCGCCGAAGAACTGGCGCGGCTCGGAGGCTATCACCAGGTCGAGAGCGCGCCCCGGCATGATGGCGGCGATGTCGGCATGATCGTCAACACGACAAGCCTTGGTCTGCATGAGGGTGAGGATCTTCCCATTGCTCTCGATGCTGTCGGTTCTGACACCCTGATCGCCGAGATCATCATGGTGCCCGAACGCACAGACTGGCTGGCGGCGGCCGAGTCGCGCGGGCTGACGACGCATTACGGACACCACATGCTGGACTATCAGGTTGAATTGATCGGGACGTTCATCGGCGCGCTCTGAGACGCTGCCCTGATGGGCGGCGCGGCCAATTGCCGATTGAGTTTCTGTGTTCCGGACACTATATCTTGGCGATGGTTTCTTGCCGATGACGCAGTGGCACATCGTGCCCGCGTCGGCGCCCCAAGGCATGACAGTGGGGGTGTGACAGCGGGGGCGTGACAGCGAATGAGGGTGACATGACGGACAACGCCTGGACCGAGGACCGACTCGCAAAGCTTCGCAAGCTGTGGGATGACGGGCTCTCGATTTCGCAGATCGGCGATGCGCTCGGTGTTTCGCGCAACGCCATCGCCGGCAAGGCGCACCGGATGGGTCTGCCAAAGCGGCCATCACCGATTTCCAAGGCCGCTTCCGAGGCGAAGAAGCCGGCAAAGCCAAAGGCGCCGGCCGAGCCGGTCAATCTTCCCTTGCGGCTCGAGCTTCGCAAACTGCAATGGTCACGCAGCAAATGCTGCTGGCCGACAGGGGATCCCAAGCTGAGCGGGTTTTCCTTCTGCGGGGCGCGTGTGGTTCCCGGCAAGCCCTATTGTCTGGAACATTGCGAGGAGGCCTACACCACCTCGCGTGACAGTCGTTAATCCCTACCGCCCGGGTGATGAATCCTGTCCTGCCCGGGCCGGAGTTCTCCCGATGCTGAAATACCGTGCTGACTACCGGCCGGCCTCCTGCAAGGTCATCTCGGCCGGCCTCGACATCTC
This sequence comes from Rhodobiaceae bacterium, assembly GCA_038138545.1. Taxonomy (GTDB): domain Bacteria; phylum Pseudomonadota; class Alphaproteobacteria; order Puniceispirillales; family Puniceispirillaceae; genus UBA8309. Next base: position 22,813 of record JAYQDX010000019.1, read on the forward strand.
CATCTTCGATGACCGGACCTTCGTGACCACGACGCTTGAGCTTGAACGTGTCGGCGATGATCCGTTCCTGCTGAATGGCCGCGAGTTGACGCTGCATGAACTCAGCATTGACGGACGCGTGCTTGACGAGGCGGACTGGCCGGTGTCCGAGGCCGGGCTGAGCCTTGAAGGACTGCCGGCGAAATGTGTCGTCCGCACCCGCGCCGAATGCCACCCGGAAAGCAACACCGCGCTTGAGGGGCTTTATCTGTCCGGTGGCATGTATTGCACGCAGTGCGAGCCGGAGGGGTTCCGCCGCATCGGCTTTTTCCCCGACCGCCCCGACGTGATGACGGTCTTCACTGTCCGGATCGAGGCTGGCCGCGAGTTTCCACAGCTCCTGTCCAACGGCAATCTGGTCGAGACCGGCGAGATTGGCGATGAGCGTCACTACGCGCTGTGGCATGACCCGCACCCGAAACCAAGCTATCTGTTTGCCTGTGTTGTCGGCGATCTTGATCTTGCCGCCGACAATTTCACCACCGCCTCGGGACGCGATGTGGATCTCCATATCTATGTCGAGAAAGGCAACACGCATCTGACCGGCCACGCGATGGAATCGCTGAAGCGGTCGATGAAGTGGGATGAGGACAGCTATGGCCTGGAATATGACCTCGATCTGTTCCAGATCGTCGCGGTCAGCCATTTCAACATGGGCGCGATGGAAAACAAGGGTCTCAACATCTTCAACAGCAAATTCGTGCTGGCCGACCCGTCAACGGCGACGGATGAGGATCTCGACCGCGTGGAGTCGATTGTCGCGCATGAATATTTCCACAACTGGACAGGCAACCGTGTGACCTGCCGGGACTGGTTCCAGCTGACATTGAAGGAGGGGCTGACGGTCTATCGGGACCAGTGTTTCTCAGCCGACATGCATGATGAGGGCGTGCAACGCGCCGGTGATGTCAGCATGCTGCGGGCTGCCCAGTTTCCCGAGGATGCGAGCCCGACAGCGCACCCCATCCGCCCTGAATCCTATCGTGAGATCAATAATTTCTACACCCCCACCGTCTATGAAAAGGGTGCCGAGGTGATCCGTATGATGGCGGGCTTTCTGGGCCGTGACGGGTTCCGTCGCGGGACCGATCTGTATTTCCAGCGCCATGATGGCAATGCTGTCACCTGTGACGATTTTGTGGCCGCGCTGGCCGATGCCAATGACCGCGACATGTCGGCCTTCCAGGGATGGTACAGCCAGGCCGGCACGCCGACGCTGAGCGTCTCGCGGCGGGTCGAGTCCGACGGCATCACCCTTGACCTTGCGCAGGCGACCCCGGAAACAGCCGCCGGTACCCCGCGCGAGCCGCTGCCGGTGCCGGTCCGTCTGGGGTTCATCGGCGCTGACGGACAGCCGGTGAGGACACGCCTTGAGGGCGAGAGCGAGGCGCGCGACGAGCATGTGCTTCTGCTTGACGGGGCGGCGGCGGCATTCCGCTTTATCGGTGAGGCGGGTTCAGGCCCGATGATTCCAAGCCTGTTGCGCGGGCTCTCGGCCCCGGTACGCCTTGTTGATGATCTGAGTGATGAGGAACGCCTGCATCTGATGGCCCATGACAGTGACCTGTTCAACCGGTGGGACTCGGCACAGATGCTGGCAACCGGCGCCATCCTGTCACTGGCGGGTGGCGAGTCGGTGGCGGTCGAACCGCTGGCAGCCGGCTATCGCCGGATCCTGGATGATGGCGCGCTTCTGGATGAATTCAAGGCCGGCACATTGCGGCTTCCCGGGATCGCGGTCCTCGAGGCGGCACGTTCCCCGGCCGACCCGGTGGCGCTGTTCGGCGCGCGCCGCGGCCTGCTGGCCTCGCTGGGGCGGGCGCTGGCATCGCAGATCGCCGCCGTGATCGAGGCCCGCGGGAAGATGGCGGAAAGTGCCGGGGGCCGCGCGCTGTTGACGCAGCTTGTCGAGCTTGGCGTCGCCGCCGGTGACGCGCACGCCGTCACCGCTGCCGCCGACATGGTGGCGGACCGCAACATGACCATCTCGCAGGGCGGATTGAAGGCACTGATCCACAGTGATGATCCGGCACGCGAACAGGCGTTGAAGGTGTTTCATGATCGCTGGCAGGCGGACCCGCTGGTGATGGAGAAATGGTTCCAGATGGAATCGACGTCATCGGTCGGCGGGACGCTGGACCGGCTTGACGAGTTGATGCGGCACCCCGGGTTCGACCCGAAGAACCCGAACAAGATCCGCGCCGTCCTCGGGGCCTTCATGGTTGGTAATACGCCGCGCTTCCATGCTGCCGACGGGTCCGGCTACAGCTATATGGCGGACCGGCTGGTCGAGATCGACAAACGCAATCCGCAGATCGCAGCCCGAATGGCGCTGCCGATGACCCGTATGGCGAATTATGACGGGTCGCGCCAGGAGCTGATGCGCGCGGCGCTGGTCACGATCAGGGCCGGCGCGGGGTCGAATGATCTGAAAGAGGTTGTCGACAAGGCGCTGTAGGGCACCTGCCCCGACATTGCCGGTCCCGACATTGGCCGTCTAGCGAAGCAGAAAGGCGGGGACGTGCCCTGTATCCTCGAGCGTGTTGCCCTTGCAATCGGGCGGTGCCGGCAGCTCGCCAGCCACATTTTCCTTGCCACGGCGCCCGCGGCCACGGCCCTTGCCGGACGGTTCGGCCCGGTTCTCTGATTTGGCATCAGGCCTGGCAACAGATTTCGTATCCGAGTTGGACTCGGAGGGAGTGTCGGCGGTCTTGCCAGCTGTCTTGCCGGCTGTCTTTTCAGGCGTCTTGTCGGCCGTCTTCGCCTTCTTCGGACGGTCCGATTTGCCGGGTTTCCTGTCATCCGCCTTTGCCGGGGCGGCCTCGCCGCCTTCGGTCAGCGGGATGGCCTTGCCGATCAGCTTTTCGATGGCGCCCACATATTTGCGGTCATCCTCGCCGGCGGCGATGGTGAAGGCGCGACCGGACTTGCCGGCGCGGCCGGTGCGGCCGATGCGGTGGACATAATCCTCGGCATTGCCGGGAACGTCGAAATTGAATACATGGCTGAGTCCAACGATATCGAGGCCGCGCGCCGCGACATCCGAAGCGATCATCAGCGGCACCTCGCCATCCTTGAATTTCTGCAGCGCCTCGAGGCGAGCCGACTGGGTCATGTCGCCATGCAGGGCAACGGCGCTGAAATCATGGCGTTTCAGGGAGGTGACAAGGGTGCTGATATCGCGCTTGCGGTTACAGAAGATCACCGCGTTCTTCACATCCTCGCTTTTCAGCAGGTCGCGCAGCGCCTGGCGCTTGCCGCGCGGACTGGTCCAGGTCAGGTGCTGGGCAACGGTATCGGCGGTCGATGCCGGCGGGGCCACCTCGATCACTTTCGGGTTGGAGACGAACTTGTCACTCAGCTTCTTGATGTCATCCGACAGCGTCGCCGAGAAGAACAGCGTCTGGCGAAGCGGCGGCAGCAGCCCGACAATGCGCTCGACATCCGGGATGAACCCCATATCGAGCATGCGGTCGGCCTCGTCGATGACAAGGATTTTCACATCGGTCAGCAGAACCTTGCCGCGCTCGAAATGATCAAGCAGTCGGCCCGGCGTGGCGATCAGCACATCGACGCCCTTGCTGAGGGCGGCATTCTGGTCGGCAAAGCTGACACCGCCGATCAGCAGCGCCATCGACAGTTTGTGATAGGTACTGAATTTTTCGAAAGAGTCGGCGACCTGGGCCGCCAGTTCGCGCGTCGGCGCCAGGATCAGTGATCGTGGCAAGCGGGCCTTGGCGCGGCCCGAGGCAAGGATTTCGATCATCGGCAGCGTGAAGGAGGCGGTCTTGCCGGTGCCGGTCTGCGCGGAGCCAAGGATATCGCGACCCATCAACACATAGGGGATGGATTTTTCCTGGATCGGAGTGGGGGCCGTATAGCCGAGATCGGCGACAGCCTGGCTGAGTTCCGGGCAAAGGCCAAGATCAGAAAAATTCAACGGGAGCGTCCTTTGGCAACGTGGTTGTTTATTTGTTCAACAATGTGCACGGGGGAGAGGCCCCAAACGATTTACAGTGACCCTGATCGATATGTGGTGAACGGTCTCGTTCTGTTGATCGGCGGTCCAACGCTGGGCTATTCTGCGCAGAGATGTACAGACTTCCCGGCCAAAGGTCAATGATAATGCGGCCGCGTCTGTTAGTAGTGGTCCGGTTTCTCGAGGATGACAGCAATTCCAACCCCGATTTTCATTCCAGGGCTTGTCTGCACGGCCGATCTGTTCGCCGACCAGCATGCCGGCCTGACCCATCCCGTCGCGCCGCTGGTCGCCGACACGCTTGGCCGTGACAGCCTTGCCGATATGGCAGACGCGGCGCTCGACATGGTGGACGGGCCGGTGGTGCCGGTCGGGCTGTCGATGGGCGGCTATGTGGCGCTGGAGATGGCGCGCCAGGCGCCGGAGCGCATCGCCGGCCTGGTGCTTCTCAACACCGCCTACGGCTCCGACGGCCCCGCCAAGCGCCAGCAGCGGCTTGCCACCATCGAGATGGCGAAGAGTGACAGGTTCCGCGGCGTCACCCGGCATCTGATGAAAAGCTTCCTGTCGCCGGCGGCGATGGCGGATGAGGCGCTGGTGGCGCGGGTGATCGCGATGGCCGAGGCGGTCGGCCGCGATAATTTCGTGCTCCAGCAGCAGGCCATCCTGAACCGCCGTGACCAGTCGGACACGCTGCGCGGCCTGGCGGTGCCGGCGCTGGTGCTGTGCGGCAGTCTGGACACGCTGACGCCGCCGGACATCTCGCGCGAGATGGCGGCGCTCGCCCCGCAGGCGGAACTGGTGATCCTTGATGGGGTCGGGCATCTGTCGACGATGGAGGCGCCGGAGCGGGTCACCGCGCATCTGAATGCGTTTCTGGCGAGCCTTGATGTCTAGGCGCTAGACGTCGAGGTCGGCCAATACCTCCTCGGCATGGTCGCGGATATAGCCAAAGCGCAGCTCGGCCTTCTTGCCCATCAGCGTCGAGACAAGCTGGTCGACGCCGCGGCGGGCATCGGCACCGGCGCTGTCGCGGCGCGGCAGATCGACCCGCAGCAACCGGCGGCTGGCCGGGTTCATCGTTGTCTCCTTCAGCTGCCCGGGCGGCATCTCGCCAAGCCCCTTGAAGCGGCTGATCTCGATCTTGCCGCGCCGGTCGAAGCCGGTTTCCGTCAGTTCCTCGCGCTGTGCGTCGTCAAGCGCGTAGAGTGTCGTGCCGCCCTGTGTCATGCGGTAGAGCGGCGGCTGTGCCAGGAACAGGCGGCCGGCCTCGATCAGCGCCGGCATCTCGCGATAGAAATAGGTCATCAGCAGCGCCGCGATATGCGCCCCGTCGACATCGGCGTCGGTCATGATGATGATCCGGCCATAGCGCAGATCGTCGATCCGGAAATCCTTGCCCGGCCGCACGCCAAGCGCCAGCGCGAGGTCGGACAGTTCCTGATTGGCGCCAAGCTTTTCGGTGCTGGCGCTGGCGACGTTCAGGATCTTGCCGCGAAGCGGCAGCACCGCCTGGGTCTTGCGGTTGCGCGCCTGTTTCGCCGACCCGCCGGCCGAATCCCCCTCGACAAGGAACAGCTCGGTCACATCGGTGTCATTCGCCGTGCAGTCGGCAAGCTTGCCGGGAAGGCGCAGCCGCCGCGTCGCCGATTTGCGCGCCACCTCGCGTTCCTTCTTGCGCCGCTTGCGGTCCTCGGCGCGTTCGATGGCGGCATCCAGCAGGAACTGCGCCCGCGCCGCGTCGGCCGACAACCATTGCTCGAACCTGTCGCGCGCCGCCTGTTCGGTCAGCTTGGTGGCGTCGGCCGAGACAAGCCGGTCCTTGGTCTGCCCCTGGAATTGCGGGTCGCGAAGGAACACCGACAGCATCACCGCGGTGCCGGCGAACACGTCATCGGCGGTGATGTCGGCGGCCTTGCGGTTACCGGCCAGATCGCCGAAGCTTCGCAGCGCGCGGGTGATGGCCTGACGGAAACCGGTCTCATGCGTGCCGCCGGACGGTGTCGGCACGGTGTTGCAATAGGAATGGAAGAACCCGTCCTCGCCGGCGCCAAGCCAGGTGATGGCCCATTCGAATTTCTGGCCGTCAAGTTCCACCTGCGCGGCGAACGGGGTGGAGATCAGCAGCGCCGTGTCATTCGTGGCGTCGGTCAGGAAATCGGCCAGCCCGCCGGGGTAATGCAGCGTCGCCTCGGCCGGCACCGGATCATCATTCGCCAGCAGCGCCGGATCGCAGCGCCAGCGGATCTCGACGCCGGCGAACAGATAGGCTTTCGAACGCGCCATGCGATAGAGGGTGGCCGGCCGGAAATACGGCCTCTCGCCGAAAATCTCCGGATCGGGGGTGAAGCTGACAGCGGTGCCGCGCCGGTTCGGCGCCGCGCCCGTCTCGGCCAGCGGTCCGGCCGGCAGCCCGCGCGAGAAACGCTGCTGGTACAGCTTCTTCTCGCGCGCGATCTCGACATGCAGATCGGATGACAGCGCGTTCACCACCGACGCGCCGACCCCGTGCAACCCGCCCGAGGTGGCATAGGCCTTGCCGGAAAACTTGCCGCCGGCATGAAGCGTCGTCAGGATCACCTCGACCGCCGACTTGCCGGGGAATTTCGGATGCTCGC
>JAYQDX010000020.1:0-6840 GCA_038138545.1 Rhodobiaceae bacterium
ACGGCATCCCGTCCTATGCCTTTCACCGCAATGGCACGGCCGAACGCGAGGTCAGCATCGACAGTCTTGAACGCGACATGCCGGCTGCCACCACGCTGTTCCATGTCGGTTCACTCGGGCTGATCGACGGCGATGATGCGGACAGCTGGGAGAGATTCTTTGTCGACTGCCAGACGCGCGGCCTGATGACGTCGATGGACCCGAATGTACGGCCCGGCCTGATCAAGGACCGTGACGGCTATATCGCGCGGATCAGGCGGATGATGCGCCATGTCGACATCTTCAAACTCAGTGATGAGGATCTGGAATGGCTCTATCCGGACAGATCGCTTGACGAGGCGCTCGCCGCCTGCCGCGCCGATTGCGATGCCGTGCTGTTCATCCTGACACTTGGCGGGGCGGGATCACGCGCCTTTCTTGGCGGAATCGAGATACAGGCCGATGCCCCGGCTGTCGAAAATCTTGTCGATACGGTTGGCGCCGGCGACACCTTCATGGCCACCATCCTGTCCTGGGTGGTGGAAAGCGGCCTTGTCACGCGCGCCGCGCTGGCCGCCATTGACGAGGATACACTTCGCGCCGCCATCCACCGCGCCGGTGCCGCCGCGGCCATCAATTGCGGCAGGTCGGGCTGCAACCCGCCATGGCGTGAAGAGCTGGCGAGCGTTTAACCCCGAACGGATTTCAAGACGTTACCGACATGCCAAAGCCCCTGCAGATTGATGGCTGTCGACCGGCTTGATTTGACGCGCCGTGCGGCCCAGGATCAGGAATAGGCCTTCGCGGCCAAGGTGAGGAATTGACGACATGAACCCTGCCCTGTCCCCGGTCGCCCCGGAACGCGGCTTTGACGAAGCCGAATTCGCGGCGCGCACGGCGCGCGCGCAGCGAGAGATGGCGCTGGCGGGAATCGCCGGGCTGTTGCTGATGAGCGAGCCGGAGGTGCGGTATTTCAGCGGTTTCCAGACGCTGTTCTGGCAGAGCCCGACCCGCCCCTGGTTCCTGTTCGTGCCGGCGACCGGCAAGCCCATTGCGGTGATTCCGGAGATCGGCGCCGCGCTGATGCGCCGGACCTGGCTTGATGACATCCGGACCTGGAGCGCGCCGGCCCCCGCCGATGACGGTATCGGGCTGCTGGCCGATCTGCTGACGCCGCTGGCGCAGGGCGGCGCGGTACTCGGTGTCATGAAGGGGCATGAAACGCATCTTCGCATGCCGCTCGGCGACTGGGAGCGGTTGATGACGCTGCTGCCCGGGCTCGAGACCGCCGATGCGACAAGCCTTGTCCAGGGGCTGCGCATGGTGAAGAGCGAGGCCGAGATCGACAAGCTTCGTCATATCTGCGCCATCGGCTCGGCGGCCTTTGACGCGGTGCCGGAAATCGCCGGTGCTGGCCAGCCGCTCGACGATGTGTTTCGTGCCTTCAGGCGTGCCGCCATCGGGTCTGGCGCCGATGATGCCCCCTATGTCGTTGGCGGGGCCGGTCAGGGTGGCTATGCGGATGTGATCTCGCCGCCAACCTCGCGGCCCTTGCAGCCAGGTGATGTGCTGATGCTCGACACCGGCTGTGTCTGGGACGGCTATTTCTGTGATTTCGACCGTAACTGGGCGATCGGCTCTGCCGATGACATGGCAAGGCGGGTGCATGACGTGCTGTGGCGCGCCACCGAGGCCGGCATCGCCGCGGCGCGGCCGGGCAATAGCTGTCGCGACCTGTTCATCGCCATGTCCGAAGTGATTGCCGAGATGGATGACAGCGGCGGTGATGTCGGACGGCTTGGTCATGGGCTTGGCATGCAGTTGACCGAACAGCCTTCGCACGCCATGTTCGACCGGACCGAGCTTGCTGAGAACATGGTGCTGACGATCGAGCCGTCCCTGTCCTATGGTGACGGCCTGATGATGGTTCATGAGGAAAATATCGTGGTGCGTGAAGACGGGGCTGAATTGCTGACACGCCGCGCCGAGGCGGAGCTGCCCCTGATCGGGTGACCGGATTCGCCGCCCGGCATCCGGACAGCCCCGGCATCAAGACAGCCCCGGCATCGAGACAGCAAGGAAGGATTTGGCAATGTCACATGTATTTCCGCGAAGCATGAAGACCGACCCGCCGGTCGCCGTGGCCGGTGAGGGGTGCTACATCGTCGATTCCACCGGCAAGCGCTATCTCGACGGGTCCGGCGGCGCGGCAGTGTCCTGTCTTGGCCATGACCATCCGGCGGTAATTGATGCGGTGCGCGACCAGATCGGCAGGCTGGCCTTCGCGCATACCGGGTTTTTCACCTCCGAGCCGGCGGAATCCCTGGCCAGCCTTCTTGCCGCGCAGGCGCCTGCGGGTATTGACCATGTCTATTTCGTGTCCGGTGGATCCGAGGCGGTGGAGGCGGCGATCAAGCTGGCACGGCAATATTTTGTCGAGCGCGGCATGCCGGAGCGACGGCACATCATCGCGCGCCGCCAGAGCTATCACGGCAACACACTTGGTGCGCTGGCCGCCGGCGGCAATGAATGGCGCCGCCGGGCCTTTGCGCCGCTGCTGGTCGAAACAAGCCATATCGCGCCCTGCTACGCCTATCGCGAGATGCGCGATGATGAAAGCGAGCGCGCCTTTGGCGAGCGTGTCGCCGATGAACTCGAGACCGAAATCCAGCGCCTTGGCCCGGACAATGTGATGGCTTTCATTGCCGAGCCCGTTGTCGGCGCCACGCTTGGCGCGGTGCCGGCGGCAACAGGATATTTCGCCAGGATTCGTGATATCTGTGATCGCCATGGCGTGCTGCTGATCCTTGACGAGGTGATGTGCGGCATGGGGCGCACCGGGTATCTGTTCGCCAGCGAGGCGGATGATGTGCGTCCCGATATCGTGACCATCGCCAAGGGGCTTGGCGCCGGCTATCAACCGGTCGGCGCGATGTTGTGCAGCGGTGACATTTACCGCACCATCGAATCCGGAAGCGGCTTCTTCCAGCATGGCCACACCTATCTTGGTCACCCGACAGCCTGCGCGGCGGCGCTGGCGGTGGTGACGACGCTTCTCGATGAACAGCTGATTGGCCGTGTCCAGGTTCAGGGTGCGAAGCTGAAGGCCGCGCTTGATGACCGTTTCGGCGCGCATCCGCATATTGGCGACATTCGGGGCCGCGGCCTGTTCCTCGGCATGGAATTTGTCGCCGACCGGGCGACGAAGACCCCGTTTGACCCGGCCGAGGCGCGGCACCGGGCGTTCAAGGCGGCGGCATTCGAGGCCGGGCTGATCTGCTATCCGATGGGCGGCACCCTTGATGGCCACCGGGGCGATCACGTGATGCTGGCACCGCCCTTCATCATCAGTGATGACCAGATCGGGGAGATGTGTGACAAGCTGGATGTGGCGGTGCAATCGGCGCTGGCCTGACACGGTTCAGGCCCGACACCGTTTCAAGGCTGGTCTCAGCGGCCATTCTGCGCCACCATGAGAGATCGGCGTGTCACCGACACGGCAACATAGATAGTGTTGCCATTGAAGAGCATTGGTGATCGTCGCCCTCAGGGAGAGCTGCCATCTTCAGATATATCCGCCAGCGCATGCCTTTGCTGTCACCGCCGACGTGCCGGTCCCGCTCCGTGAACGCCGGTGCGGCATGACCATCCCGATAGCAGGCGGGGTGCCGCCGCGCCCGGCCCTGCAAGCTGGCGACAATGTCAAGGGTGCGCTGTTCATGCTTGCCGGCATGTTTGTGTTCTCGGCTGTCGATGCGCAGGCCAAATATCTGACTTCGCACTTGCCGGCGCTGCAGATCGTCTGGGTCCGTCAGATCGGACTTGTGCTGGGTGTTCTGATGCTGATTGCCTGGCATGGCCGGACAGTCTTGCAGACCGGCTTTCCGATGTTGCAGGTCGGCCGCGGGGTGGCGGCGGCCCTGTCGGCGACCTTTTTTATCTTCGGGCTGAATTTCGTTGCGCTGGCGGACGCCGTGGCGGTCACCTTCGTGGCCCCGCTTGTCGTCACCATGATGGCGGCGCTGCTGCTTGGCGAGCATGTCGGGCTGCATCGCTGGGCTGCCACGATCATCGGATTTCTTGGCGCCCTGATCGTCATCCGGCCCGGGATGGAGGGTTTTCATCCGGGCCTGCTCCTGCCTCTGATGGCGGCAATCCTGTTTGCCGTCAGGCAGGTCATCTCACGCCATATCGGGTCGCGTGACCGTACCGAGACAACGCTGGCCTATACGGCGCTGACGGCCTTCCTGATGCTGAGCGTTGTGCAGCCTTTCATCTGGCAGCCGGTCGGCTCGCTGAAAGTCATTGCCATCATCACCTCAATGTCATTGATGGCGGCGCTTGGTGAATTCCTTGTCATCCGCGCGCTCGAAATCGGGCAGGCTGTCTTTGTCTCGCCACTTCACTATACCATCATCATCTGGGCGAGCCTCTATGGCTATCTGATCTTTGGCCAGTTTCCCGACATCTGGACCTGGGCCGGGTCCTTCGTGATCATGGCGTCGGGGCTTTATGTCTTTCATCGTGAGCGCAAACGCGCCGCCATGAAGCAGGTCCGCCCGGACCGGGTAAGATAGCAAAGGCGCCGGCAGCAGACCGCCTTCAGCCTCGGACCATCATCTGCTGATGCAAAATTTGCATCGCTGCCGGTCAAATACAGCCCTTTCAGTATATGCAATCCCGCCTTAACACCGCAGGCTGATGCACTCGCGAGCAAGGGAAGGGGCATAGTAATGGGACTGATGTTCATGACCGATCTTGACGGCACATTGCTGGGCCATGACGATTTCAGCTTTGCGTCGATCCGAGATGACATTCTGGCCTTGCTCGGCACCGGTGTCACGATTGTCCCGAATTCGAGCAAGACAAGCCGCGAGATCAGCGTTTTCTGTGATGAACTTGGCGCCAGCCTTCCGTTCATCTGCGAGAATGGCGCGGCTCTGGTCAACAGGCAGCTTTTCGATCTGCCGCCGACCCCGGCCAGCGCGGATGTCGTCGGCCTCGCGCCGGATCGCCTGATGGCGTTGTGGGACCATCACATCGAGGCCTCGCTGAAGCGTCATTGCCATTTTCTGGCTGATCTTCCCGAGGCTGAGCAGGCCTGGCATCTCGGGCTTCGCGGTGCCGCGCTGAAACAGGCGATGGCGCGCGATTATTCGGTGCCCTTTGTGTTCACTGGTCCGGAACCGGCATTTGCTGGCTTGCGGCAGCAGGCCGCCACGGCCGGGCTGGCCGTTAAACGGGGTGGCCGGGTCTGCAATCTGTCGGCCGGCCATGACAAGTCGGGATTCGCGCAGTCACTACGCGCGGAATATCAGGCCGCCGGCAGCGAGCTTGTCATTGTCGGGTTTGGCGATGGTGACAATGACATCGGCATGCTCGAGACATCCGACATTGCCTGTGTTGTGCCGCGACCGGGCCACCCGCCACTGACGCTGGCCTCGCCGCCGCCAACGGTCATCACTGCCCGGCGCGCGGCGCCGGAAGGATGGCTGGAAGCGGCGCGGCAGGCGCTTTCAATTCTGGAATGCAAGAGGGGAGACCAACATGGGTGATTTCCAGCAGGGCGGCGTGGTCGCCACACTCCATAATTTCGACACCAAGCCGCTTGAGGAACTTGAGGCGGATCTGAAGCTGTTTTCCGGCTATCGGCCCATGGAGCTGATCCTGCCAAGCCTGTATTCGGAGCTGGACGGACCGGCGCTTGACCATATTGTCGATGAGATCGCCAAGGTCGACTACCTTGGTCATGTCACCATCGGGCTCGACAGGGCGGATCGTGACGGTTTCGAGCGCGCCCACAGCTTCTTTTCGCGGCTGAACACGCCGTTTTCGATCCTGTGGAATGACGGGCCGCGCCTGCGCGCCATCCAGCAGGAGCTCGAGGAACGGTCGCTTGGTCCGACCGAGGCCGGCAAGGGCCGCAATGTCTGGTACTGCATCGGCTTCACGAACGCCCGTGGCAAGGCCGAGGCGGTGGCGCTTCACGATTGCGATATTCTGACCTATGACCGCAGTTTGCTGGCACGGCTGTTCTATCCGATCGCCAATCCGAATTTCCAGTTCGAGTTCTGCAAGGGCTATTATGCCCGCGTCGCCGAGGGGCGGATGAATGGCCGCGTGTCGAGGCTTCTTGTTACCCCGTTGCTGCTGGCCATGGAACGCGTTCTGGGGCCAAGCGACTATATCAGCTTCATGAAAAGCTTCCGTTATCCGCTTGCCGGCGAATTTTCCTTCCGGCGCTCGCTGATCCCGGAATTGCGGATCCCGTGGGATTGGGGGCTTGAGGTCGGTGTTCTGTCCGAGATGCAGCGCAATCAGGCAAGCAACCGGATCTGCCAGGTCGATATTGCGGCGAATTATGATCACAAGCACCAGGACCTGTCGGAATCCGACAGCACCTCCGGCCTGTCGCGCATGTCGATCGATATTTCAAAAGTGCTGATCCGCAAGCTGGCGACGCAGGGGCACTGCTTCGGTTCGGATACCTTCCGGACGATCAAGGCCACCTATTTCCGGATCGCGCTGGACATGGTCAGCTTCTATCAGAGCGACGCCGAACTGAACGGGCTGTCCTTTGACATCAATGCCGAGGAACGTGCTGTCGAGCTGTTCGCCGAGAACATCATGCGGGCTGGCGATGACTTCACCTACACGCCGATGGAAACGCCTTTCATCCCTTCCTGGACACGCGTGAATTCGGCCATTCCCGATCTTGGATACCGGTTGCGGCGTGCTGTCGAGGCCGACAATCAGGAAATGCTGACGCCGTCGCGCACGCAGGTGGTGTGGCCGATGGTCGGGCGGGCCGGATGACGCATCGGGGGCCGGTTGCCAAGGGGCCGGTTGCCAGGGGGCCGG
>JAYQDX010000020.1:6940-16468 GCA_038138545.1 Rhodobiaceae bacterium
CTGCAGAATCCACCATCGATCGGCGAATGATATCGGCAAGGCCGGCCGGGGCGGCGCGACCTTCGCCAAGCGCGCCATGGATGGCCTCCCATCCCGCCCGTTCATGCGCCAGCCGCGCCGCCATATCGGTCTCGCAGAATGACAGGCAGGCGGCAAGCCGCGCCGCGCCGTCACGAACATAGCTGCCGCCCTTCGCGGCGCCGTCAATGGCGAAGATCAGACCGGCAAGCGCCGCCGGGTCCGGCGAGACGAAACAGGCGGTGAAGGGCCAGAGATGGTCGCGGAGCGTCTCGAATCCCTGCGGGTGGAGCTGCGCATAGCGACTGAAAAGCAGCAATCTCTCGATGTCACCGATAGCCTTGCCGTCGCTCGCATGCGCGATGGCGCGGGCGGCGAAGGCCTGCTTGTCATGCCGCATGATCAGCCCTTCGGCATGGAGATGTCCGAGATATTCCGCCTCGCCGAATGCCGATATGGCATAGGCCTGATCCTCGGCCCGATTGATGAAGGTCGGGGTGAAGGGCCGCCAGCGGCGAAGCGCGTCGGCGGTGATGCCGGTCGTGCCGCCGGTCACATGAACGCGCTGAAAGCCGGGTGCCCGTTGCAGGATTTCAGCCTCGGTGGAGATCGCCTGCGGCCATTGCGGGCAGAATAGCCGACGCGAAGTCAGCGGTGCCGTGAGCGCTTCGGTATCGGGCCGCCTGACATCGGGGATGAACAATCCGGTCGCGGCGTCCGCCTCATTGACCAGCCCGCCGGCAAGCATGCCCAGATCGACAAGCCTGCCTTCATGATCACGCGCCGTGCCACCCCACAGGGGATTGGCGATGGTCTGCAGGGCGGTGCGCCCGGTATGCGACTTCAGCGCCGTCTGGTCGAAGATCTGGTCAAGATCGATCTTGAAGGTGAATCTTACGCGTGGATTGACCACCATCTGCCAGACAAGAAGGATCACCTTGAGAAAGCTGTAATGCCGGCCATAGGCGCCATTGACACCGAATATATCGGCTGCCGCCGCGTCGCCCGGGCACAGGCACCGCGCCATGGCGCGGCACCGGTCCTCGTCAAACACAAAAACCCGCAAATGCCGCAAATCAAGATGGCGGGTGATGATGTCCCGCACATAGGCAAACCCCGTTTCCTCCATGCCCGGGTGCGTGACCGAGACCGACATGACAAGATCCATCCGCGCCGCGGGCGGCAATGTGCCAGCCTCACATTCCGCGGCCAGCGCCCGGTCGAGGCTGGCAAGCCCATAGAGGATCTCGTTTTCCTCCGGCCGCGCATCGAGCGGGATGGGATGATCATACCAGAAGGTTTGCCGGCTTTCGGCGAAGCGGTGTCCGGCCGCGCGGTGATCCGCCGGGACATCGGGTGAATCAGGATCGAGCGGCGGACTGATAAGGGCGTTGGCCGTGAACAGCAGTTCTGCGGCCGGCGCGCGAAGCGGCGCTGATGGCGGTTTAAGGTCATGCAACCGGCGCCGGGCATGGATGGTTTCGGCCATATCATCGGGCGCGGCGCTGGCGGCGGCGGCTGGTGGGCAGAAGATGTCCCATGGATGGCGCCGGTCTTCGGGGTCGATAACAAAATCAGCGAGACTGCGTTCCAGAAAGGATACCAGATGGCGTGTCACCATACCGTCGGGACTGGCGGATGTCGCGGCTTCGGCCTGTTTCACCAGTGCCTCTGCCGCCGCGTGATCGGGATGTGCGGTCAGTCCACGAAGCAGCCAGGCACGGCAAAGCCGAGCCTGATCGTCAGGCGCCGTGTCAAGGCTGAGCGCCGGCCAGTCATCGCTGGTCAGCAGCCTGTCGCCCGCTGCGGAAAGGCCGCGTGTGATCCGGCCGGTTGCGTCCGTGGCGTCCGTCATTCCAGTCTCCCTTCGCCCGACATGCGGCACAGATTGGCCGTGATTCCCATGCGAACCGCATGATGCTGTCGCAGGATAGGACGATAAAATGATGCCCGAAAGCGTTTTCGGTTGACACCGAAATCGCTTTCGGAAAAGGTATCGGCATGGGGGGACCAGCAAGATTAAAGGTCATTGCCGAGCGGCTGAACCTGTCGCAGAGCACCGTGTCACGGGCTCTGAACGACTATCAGGACATCTCGGACCGGACCAAGCGGCTTGTTCGTGAGGCGGCCAACGAGCTTGGCTACCAGCCGAACATGCATGCCAGACGGCTTGCGCTCGGCAAGTCCGAGACGCTTGGCTATGTGATGCCCTGGCAGGATCGCCAGGTGACGGAATCCTTCCTCAGCGAACTCATGGCCGGCATGGCCAAGGCACTGGCCGGCTATGGCTGGGACTTGACGGTGCTTGTCCCCCACAGTGTTGCCGAAGAGCTGGAGCTGTTCCAGAGAATCGCCCGCACACGCCATATCAGCGGGCTGGTGATCTCCCGGACC
This sequence comes from Rhodobiaceae bacterium, assembly GCA_038138545.1. Classification (GTDB taxonomy): domain Bacteria; phylum Pseudomonadota; class Alphaproteobacteria; order Puniceispirillales; family Puniceispirillaceae; genus UBA8309. The sequence goes on from JAYQDX010000020.1 coordinate 9,353, forward strand.
TATAGCGACGATCCGCGGTTCCGTGTTCTGCGGGATCTGCAGATCCCGTTCGTGTCGCATGGCCGGTCCAATGACAGTGACGAGACGGCCTGGCTTGATGTTGACAATGAACGCGCCTTTGCCGAGATGACGGCGCATCTCGCCGGCCTCGGACACCGCCGGATTGCGCATATCGCCGGACCGGAGGTCTATAATTTCGCCCGTCAGCGCCGTGCCGGTTGGCGCCGCGGCATCAGTGAGGCCGGGCTTGATCCGGACAGCGCACCGCTTGAGGAGACCGAGCTCAGTTTCGAAGGTGGCAAGGCTGCGATGGTCAGGCTTCTGGCGCTCGACCCGCCACCAACCGCCATTTGTTGCGTGTCGGATGTTGTCGCCATTGGCGCGATGCAGGCGATCCGCGACGCCGGGCTGGTGCCGGGACGCGAAATCTCGCTTGTTGGCTATGACGGGCTCGAGATCGGCGCCTGGATCGAGCCGCCACTCACCACGATGCGCCAGCCGCAGCGCTCCGCCGGGCGCCAACTGGCAGAAATGTTGATCAGTCTTGTCGAGGGCACCACCGGGCCCGCCGACAATCAGGAACTCGTGCGCGCGTCACTCGTGCGTCGGGGAACGGCCAATCCACCCGTTTCGGGTTGGCCGGAAAGCCGGCAGGCAGTCCGGCAAACAACAAGAGCAAACTCTGGAGGTGTTGACTCATGAGACCACTTTTCCTAACGGCAGCGACGGCGGTGATCACCACCCTTGTCGCGGGCGTCGCACAGGCGGACACGATTCGCTTCTGGACGACCGAAAACCAGCCGGCGCGCCTTGCCAAGCAGCAGGCGATGGCTGAGGATTTCAAACAGAAGACGGGCCACACGGTCGAGGTGATCCCGGTTGAGGAGAAAGACCTCGGCACGCGTGCAACGGCTGCCTTTGCCGCCGGTGCGCTTCCCGATGTCATCTACCACCCGCTGCAATATGTGCTGCCCTGGGCCGAAGCCGGCATTCTCGATGTCGAGTCCAATGCCGACATCGTTGACGACCTGCAGAAGAACACTTTTGCGCCCGGTGCCATCACCATGGCGCAGTTCGACGGCATGACGGCGGCCGTTCCGGTCGATGGCTGGACGCAGATGGTTGTCTATCGCAAGGATCTGTTCGAGGCCGCCGGTCTTGACGCACCAACAAGCTATGCGGCGATCGAGGCGGCTGTTGACGCGCTTCACAACCCGCCGTCGATGTATGGTTTCGTGGCGCCGAACAAGGTCGACGAGAACTTCATGAGCCAGGTTCTGGAGCATGTGTTCCTCGCCAATGGTGTCTCGCCGGTCAGCGCGGGCGGTTTCGCGCCGCTTGACGCCACCGCGACCACCGAGGTTCTGGACTTCTACAAGAAGATCGCCAAGGCATCGCCTCCGGGTGAACTGTATTGGAAGCAGTCGCGCGAGATGTATTTCGCCGGCAAGGCGGCGATGATCATCTGGTCGCCCTTCATCCTCGACGAGCTGGCAGGCCTTCGTGACTCGGCCCCGCCGACCATCAATGACGATCCGACCTCGCCCGAGCTGGCTTCGAAGACCGGCATCGTGACGACCTTTGGCGGTCCGTCGAACCCGAGCGGCGCCGCCTGGGCCGACATCCGCTATTTCGGTGTCACCAGCGATGCCAACATCGATGTCGCGGCCGAATTCGTGACCTATTCGATGACGGATGGCTATACCGCCACCCTGTCGATCGCGCCTGAGGGCAAGTTCCCGGTCCGTCGCGGCGAAGTCACCGACACGGCCCGCTATGTAAAGGCATGGTCGAAGTTGCCTGTCGGTGTTGACCGTAAGGCCCCGCTGTCGGAGCTGTATGATCAGGCCACCATCCGCCGGATTGTCAGCGGTCTCGAGACCGCCAATCGCTGGGGTGTCAAAGAAGGCCAGCTTTCGCTTGCGTCGAAGATGATCAACACGCAGGCCATCAACCGCGTCGTTCGTCAGTATATCGATGACGAAATCGGCGCTGCTGACGCTGTTGCCAAGCTCAATGCCGAGCTTGGTGCCGTCCAGTAATCCGTCATAATCCGCCCGGTAGCCGCCATGTGGCGGCTGCCGGTGCATTTCATTTCAGATACAAAGACAGCAGATGAATCGCATGAACCAGCCAGATCGCCGACGCGAGGGCGCGCTAGCACGCCGCGAAAGGCGGCTTGCCTATGCCTTGCTCTTGCCGACATTTCTCCTGGTCTTGGCGGTCGTGCTGTTGCCGCTTGTCGCGAATTTCTGGATTTCGGTAAAGCCGGTCACCCTTGCCGAGCTACGCCCGCCTTCCCTGATCCTGAAAGAACAGGTACGGGGCGATTTCGCCGCCACCGGTGACGAAGCCCGCCTTGAATATCGCTATCGCAACTCGTCGATCAAATATCCGCTGGAGGATGTTGTCTTCACCGACAGCCTTCCGGCCGGGGTCGAGGTCATGTCGCTTGATCCGGCCTGCCGCCTTGGGTCCGGCGGGGCCGCCCTGCGATGCGAGCTTGGCATGCTGGAGGGCAAGGCGCGCGGCAAGATCCGCATCGGCATCAGGGCCGGCGACGGTTTCACCGGCGACAAGTCCAGCTTCAAGACCGGCACGCCGGCAGCCACTTTTACCGCCTACAACGTCATGACGTCGTTCGATTTCACGCTGGCGAATTTTGAACGAGTGTTCTCGGCGGCGGAGTTCTGGGACGTGTTGAAGGTGTCGGTCTACTACACCGTCTTCGGGACGGCGGGGGCGCTGCTGCTTGGCCTGTTCGCAGCGCAGATCCTGCAGAAGACGTTCTTTGGCCGGCCGGTGATCCGCGGGCTGATGCTGTTTCCCTATGTCGCGCCGGTGATTGCCGTCGCCTTTTCCTGGGTGGTTTTGTTCGATCCGTTCTCCGGTGCGGTGAATGCCATGCTGCTGCAGATGGATGTCGCCGAGGGACCGATCAATTTCTTTGGCCAGCGATCGGTCACCATCGATGTCTTCGGGTTCGGTCTGACCCTGCCGATGGCGCTGACGATGGTCATCCTGTTCGAGGTCTGGCGGTATTTCCCTCTGTCCTTCCTGTTCATTCTGGCCCGCATGCAGTCGATCCCCTCGGATATCTACGAGGCGGCGGAAATCGATGGCGCGACGCCGATCCAGCAATTCTGGTTCCTGTCACTTCCCTATATCGCCGGTATTCTGGCGGTGCTGTTCCTTCTCCGCTTCATCTGGACCTTCAACAAGTTCGATGACATCTTCCTGCTGACCGGTGGCAATGCCGGCACGCGGACGCTGACAGTCAATGTCTATGAGCAGGCTTTCGCGATCTCGAACCTTGGTGCCGGCGCGGCGGTGGCGGTGGTGATCTTCGCGCTGCTTCTTGTCTTCTCGGTGATCTTCATCCGCTTTTCACCAAAGGATGCCAGCTGATGAAGTTCTGGATGCATGGCATGTTCGGCGCTGTCCTGGCAGGCGGGATCTGGGTCGCCATCTGGCAGATCATCGTGACGATGGCGCTGATTGTCACCACAGGTGCCGGACTGACGCTGCAGGCCGGCCCGGCCCTGCTTGCCGGTATGGTCGCCGGCCCGGTGGCCATCCTGTTTCGCCCGCCGGGCCGTCTGCTGCGGCATGGCATCGGCATCGCGGTGATGGCGGCGCTTCTCTGGGGTTTCACCCTTGGCGCGCCATTTGACCCGAACGGATTGCTGCCGCGCTGGCAAAGCGTGGTGGCCATGATCATCGCCGCCGCGGCAGGCTGGCTCAGCCTCAGCGCCTCCATCGGCGCGATGCCGCCGGCGATGCAGGCCCGCTATGCCGCCGAAAAATTCTATCTGCGGCTGTTATGGGGCCTTGGCCTGATGATGTTCGTGCTGATCGTCGCCATCCCGTTCTATGTGATGGTGATGACAAGCCTGAAAAGCCAGCAGAGCCTGCTTGCCAACCCGCTGGATTTCTCGATTGACCCGGCTGTCGGGGGCACGGTCCTGTTCCGGTCCTATATCGAGCTTTTTACCGAATATGATTTCGGCACATTGTTGCTCAATTCGGCGATTGTCTCGGTGGCGACGGTACTGATCACGCTGCTGTTCTCGGTGCCGGGGGCCTATGCCGTGGCCAAGCTTCGCTTTCCCGGCCGCAAATGGCTGTCCGGGTCGGTGCTGCTGATCTATCTCATTCCGGCGATCATCCTGGTAATCCCGCTTTATGCGGTGTTCAGCCAGCTCGGGCTTCGCAACTCGCTTCTGGGGCTGTGCATCGTGTATCCGGCGACGACGATTCCGGTCGCGCTCTACATGCTTCGCGGCTATTTTGCCGGCCTGCCATCGGAACTTGATGACGCCGGGCTGATGGATGGCCTGTCACGCCTGCAGATCATCACGCGGATCGCGATGCCGTTGTCGATGCCGGCGATCGCCTCGGTCGCGCTCTATGTCTTCATGATCGCCTGGAACGAGTTCCTTTTCGCCTTCATGTTCCTTGATGATGTGAAGCTGTTCACGCTGTCGCGTGGTATTGTATCGCTGAATTCTTCGGAGGTGCCGCGCCAGCATCTGATGGCCGGCGCCGTGATCGCCACAACGCCGGTTCTGATACTCTTCCTGTGGTTCGAGAGGTTCCTTGTCACGGGGCTGACGGCAGGAAGCGTCAAGGGATAGAGGACAGATGTCCGCAAACAGAGGATAGAGGATGACAAGCCGAATCGAAGAAGCCATCAGGACCATCAGGGTGAATGACCGCGGCGGGTACACGGTGCCCACGAACCGGCTTTATCCCTATCAGTGGAACTGGGATTCCGGGTTCACCGCGCTCGGTATCTGGCATTTCAACAAATGGCGGGCCTGGCTTGAAATCATGGCGCTTCTCGATGCGCAATGGGATGATGGCATGGTGCCGCATATCGTCTTCCGGCAGCACGATCCGGACTATTTCCCCGGCCCCGGTGTCTGGCAGACCAATACCGAACCCTCGACCAGCGGCCATTCGCAGCCGCCGGTTCTGGCCAGCGTGATTCTGCGGATGGTTCGCATGGGAACCGCCTATGACAGCCGCAAGGCGCGCGAGGTCTTCCCGCGCCTGATGGCCTATCATCGCTGGTTCTGCAATGCCCGTGACCCGCACGGAACCGGCGTGATCGGCATCATTCATCCTTGGGAGTCCGGCCGCGACAACTGCCCCGACTGGGATATCGGCATGGAGGGCATCACCGTTCCCGAGAACCTGATGAGCTACCACCGCCGCGACACCTCGCATGTCGACAGCGACCAGCGACCGACACAGTCGCAGTATGACCGCTTCATCACCATCGTCCAGTTCGGACGCGAGGTGGGCTGGGACCATCACGCCATCCATGCAAGGGGGCCGTTCCTGATGGCCGATCCGGGGGTCCAGTTCATTCTGCTTCGCGCCTGCCGCGATCTGCTGGAGCTGGCGCGCCTGCTCGATATGGATCAGGCTCTTGACGAGATACGGGGATGGATCGACCGGCTGACCACGGGTTGTGACTGGCTGTGGAACGACAGCATTGGCGGCTATTGCGCGCGCGATATCCGCAGCGGCACCTTCAGCAACGCCATCACCAACGCGTCGATGCTCAGCTTCTATGCCGGTGCCGGATCGGCTGAACAGCGTGCCAGCATGGCGGCGCATTGCCGGCGGATCCTCGATGCCTGCCGTTACGGGATGCCGAGCTGGGATCCGGAACATGCCGATTTTGAATCAAAGCGGTATTGGCGCGGGCCGGTCTGGGCAATCATGAACCATATGGTCTGGACCGGTCTTGCCGATGCCGGCGAGGCAGAGCTGTCGGCGCGGATCAGTAACGATACCCTTGGCTTGGTTGAAACGCAGGGCATGGCGGAATATTTCGACCCCCTCGACGGCACCGGGCTTGGCGGCATGGATTTTTCCTGGACCGCCGCCATCTATCTCGATCTGTGCCGCGACGAGGTCGCCGCGCTGCATAAAGAAACAGCTTAGACAAACCGCACGGGACAATTGCGGGAGGGGATCTGTCACATGGCGTCGATTGAGCTTCGGGCGATTGAAAAATGGTTCGATGACCTGCAGGTCATCAAGGGTGTCGATTTTGACATTGGCGAGGGCGAGTTCATCGTTCTTGTCGGTCCGTCCGGATGCGGCAAGTCGACCCTGCTGCGAATCCTTGCCGGACTCGAGGACGCCACCGTCGGCTCGATCCTGATCGATGGCGATGATGTGACCGACCGGCTGCCATCCGAACGTGGCCTTTCGATGGTATTCCAGTCCTACGCCCTCTATCCGCATATGGATGTGGCGTCGAATATAGGGTTCGCGCTGAAGACGGCGGGTGTCGGCAAGGCCGAGATTGACGAGCGGGTCAGGGCGGTGGCGAAAATCCTGCGTCTGGAGCCGCTTCTTGACCGGCTGCCGAAACAGCTGTCCGGTGGTCAGCGCCAGCGTGTCGCCATCGGCCGCGCCATCATCCGCGAACCGAAAGGCTTCCTGTTCGACGAGCCGCTGTCCAATCTGGACGCCGCGCTGCGGGTGAATATGCGGCTGGAAATCTCGCGCCTCCACGAACAGCTTGGCATCACCACCATCTATGTGACGCATGACCAGATCGAGGCGATGACGCTGGCTGACAGGATCGTGGTGTTGAACGAGGGCGAAATCATGCAGGCCGGCAGCCCGCGTGATCTCTACAATCTGCCACAGAACAAATTCGTTGCCGAATTCATCGGCAGCCCGAAGATGAATCTGATGCCGGCCGAAATGACGGATGGCAAGCTTCGCCTTCTGGCCGGAACGAAGCGGACTTTCGGTGGTGATTCGATGCCGCCGGATATCGCCTGGCTCGGCGTGCGGCCGGAAAACATCACTCTGTGCGCGCCAGATGACGCGGATGACAGCATGATCACCGGAACACTCAGCGTTTGCGAATATCTCGGATCGGAGCAGTTCGCCTATGTTGATTGCGGCTTTGACGAGATGATCACCGTGCGGGTCGATCCGGCCGAGGAACTTGTCACCGGCACGACGGTGGGGCTGCGGTTCGACCCGCAGGCCCGGCATTGCTTCGACCGTGCCGGCAAGCGGATCTAGCCTGCCACGCATCCGTTGTTGTCGAGAGCAATCCCGGCACCATCCATGCCGGTG
>JAYQDX010000020.1:16568-29382 GCA_038138545.1 Rhodobiaceae bacterium
GCCTGCCACGCATCCGTTGTTGTCGAGAGCAATCCCGGCACCATCCATGCCGGTGTCCTGACCGCCCCGCTTGCCGGATTCCGCCAGCTTGCCGGATTCCGACTGATCAGATGATGGCGGTCTCGACGATTGGGCGGTTGGCGGGAATCCGGTCAAAGGCGAATGGTGACAGATCGAGTGAACGGTACTCGCCATAGGTGATCAGCTCGGCGATGCCGCGCCCCATGGCCGGGCTCTGCTGCAGCCCGTGGCCGGAAAAGCCGTTCTGGAAGATGAAATTGCGAACCTCGTCATGCGGTCCCAGAATGGCGTTCTGGTCGAGCGTGTTGAAGGCGTAGTGCCCGGCCCATTCGGTGACCACGCGGATGGCCTCGAATTGCGGAATGCGCGCGGCGATGATCGGCCAGACATGGGTCTGCCACCGGTCATGGTCCATGACGAAATCATCATAGGCGACAGCCGGGTCGGGGTCGGCCGGGCAGCCGGCAAGATAGGTTTCGGGCCCGTCCTGGCGGAAATGCACGCCTGACGGGTCGATGGTCAGCGGCAGTTCCCGGGCAAGCGGTGTTTCGGCGGTGAAAATCCAGGTGAAGCGCTTGCGTGGCTCAACCGGCAAATCGATCCCGGCCATGGCCGCCGTGCGCGCGGCGCGTGGACCGCTGGCATTGACGACGGCGCCACAGGCAATGGTCTCGCCGCTGGCCAGCGTCACATGCGTGACCTTCCCGCCGTCGCGGGACATCGCCGCCACCTCGCCGCAAAGATAGTCGACGCCGCGTTCCCGGGCGCCGCGGCGCAGCCAGTCAAACACTGTTCCGCCGTCGAAATATCCCTCGTCACGGCGGTTGATCGAGCCAAGCACAAGATCATCGACATTGTAGAACGGATAGCGGGCGGTGATCTCCTGCGCTGTCAGCAATTCGGTCTCGGCGCCGGCGGCGTGCTGGATGTCGCGGTTGCGGCGCAACAGCTCGGCAAAGCCGTCATTGTCGGCAAGATACAGATAGCCGTAATTCTGGATGTCCAGATCCGGCACCCGTTCGTCGCCGCCCATATGAGCGCGCAGATTCTTCACGAAATCCGCGGCGAACTGTGAAATGCGGATGTTCAGCTCGGTCGAGAATTGCTGACGCATGCAGGAATTGGTATGCGCGGTCGAGCAAAGCTGATAGCTCGGGTCACGCTCGATGACCAGAACCGAACCGTCGAAATCATCGTTCTGCGACAGAAAGAAGGCCGTTGCCGATCCCATGATCGCCCCGCCGACGATCACCACGTCATAGGCCGCGTGCGGTGCCTTGTTCGGCATGGCTGCAATGTTCATGTCCCGCCCCCCGCCATGTTTGTCACTTGGCGTCCATCACCGACAATATATCCCAGCAGGCACCCATGGTGTGATAATCGACCTTGCCAGCCGGCGATTTGAACGGCTCGAGCCATGCCCCCTCGCGGCTCACGATACGGTACCAGGCGCCATGTTCATGATCGACAAGATGATCCCATGACCAGGCCCACAGCCGCCGGTAATCGTCACGATAGCGGGTCTCGCCGGTGCGTCTGTAGAGCCGCCAGGCGGTGGCGATGGCCTCGGCCTGAACCCAGAAATATTTCGTCGAATCGGCGAAGCCGCCATCCGGCGCATAGCCATAGACAAGCCCGCCATGCGCCGCATCCCATCCGCGGTCCATCGCCTTGTCATAGAGTGGGGCCGCCGTGGCCAGATGCCAGTCGGCGGGCCGGTGCGAGTCAAGCTGCAGCAGCAGCTTTGCCCATTCCACCTGATGTCCGGGCTGGAATCCCCACGGCTTGAACAGATCGTCCGGCCTGTCGATATTGTACTGCCAGTCATGGTGCCAGCCGGAATCATAATGCTCCCAGACCTGTCCGTCCGCGGCGGCGGCCAGCTCGACGGTGAATTTGTGCGCCACCATTTCGGCGCGGTCCAGATAGCGCGCCTCGCCAGTGGTCTCGAAGGCGGCGAGCAGCGCCTCGACCATATGCATGTTGGCGTTCTGCCCGCGATAGCTGTCGAGTTGTGACAGGTCGGCCGAACGTTCATCCGCATAGGCGCCATGGTCCGCCTCGAAGAACTGCGCCTCCATGAAATCCCAGCATGACCGCAGCATCGCGCCGGCGCCGTCAATGCCGATCCGCGCCGCCCATGCCGCCGCGAGAATGACAAAGGCGTGGCCATAGGCCATGGCGCGCCCATCCTCGATCACATCCGCCTTGCGCTGCCACAGATAGTGGCCTTGCGGCGCGCGGTGATGGGCCTCCAGATAGCGCAGCCCATGCGCAGCCCAGTCGCGGTAATGCGGCTTGCCGGTTTGCAGAAAGGCGTTGGCATGGTTGAAGACAAAGCGGGTCGAGCTCACAAGATGGCGTGTGTCGCGGTCATAGACCGTGCCGTCATCAAGAAAATGATGAAAGAATCCGCCCGCCGGATCGAACGCCGAAGCCTCATAGAAGGCCAGGATGCTCTCGACATGCGAGCGCAGGAATGCCGGGGATTCAAAATCGGGTCGGTCGGGTTTATCGTCTCTTGTCATGTCAGCCTGCCGGTCGCGCCAACGCCACTTGCGGGCAGCGCGCTCATCTTCGATCATCACCCGCATATGGATATCAGGCAGGACTGGGTCCTTCCAGTTGTAATCTCTGATCCGGGCATTGTGACAGCGGGATATTATCCGTCTTGTGATCCTGTTGGCCGTTGTTATTGTACTGACACGGCTCAAGGGAGACAGGTAGCGTGCCCGCAGACAGTGTCAGAAAGGTCGCCGTTTTCGGCCTTGGTTCAATGGGGTATGGCATGGCGCGCTCGCTTCTTCGTGCCGGTCATGTGGTGCATGGATTCGACCTCGTGCCTGAGGCAATGGCGAGCTTTGGGGCCGAAGGCGGCTCGTCTGGTGAGCTTGCCGACATCGCGCCTGATCTGGATGCGGTCGTCATTGTCGTGCTGAATGCCGACCAGACTGAAAGTGTGCTGTTTGGCGATAGCGGCGTCGTGCCGATGCTCCGCTCGGGCGCGGTTGTGGTGTCCTGCGCCACGGTGCCGCCGGATTTCGCCCGTGACATGGCCGCCGCCTGCGAGGCGCATCAGATCCTGTATCTCGACGCGCCGATCTCCGGCGGGTCGGTGAAGGCCGCCGCCGGACAGCTCAGCATCATGGCGTCCGGCAGCCGGGCCAGCTTCGACGCTGCCGCGCCAATCCTGGACGCCACCGCCGAGAGTGTCTTCACCATGGGTGATGCGCCCGGTGCCGGCTCGGTGATGAAGGTGGTCAACCAGCTTCTGGCCGGGGTTCATATCGCGACGATGGCCGAGGCGATCACCTTTGGCATGAAACAGGGGCTGGAACCGGACAGGTTCCTCGAGGTGATCTCGAAATGTGCCGGCACAAGCTGGATGCTGGAGAACCGCGCGCCGCACATCATCGAGGGCGATTACACGCCGCATTCGCAGATCGATATCTGGCTGAAGGATCTGGGGATTGTCCTCGACATCGCGAAGGCGAACAAGTTCAGCGCGCCGATCACCGCCACCGCGTTGCAGCAATATGTGGCCGCCTCGGGCATGGGGCTGGGGCGCGAGGATGATGCCGCCATCGCCAAACTCTATGCCCGCAACAGCGGGCTGGACCTGCCGGGGGAGGTATAGATGGCGACTATTCTGGGATGCATCGCCGATGATTTCACCGGTGCGACCGATCTTGCCGGACTGCTGGCGCGCGCCGGGGTGCATGTCTCGCTTCGCCTTGGCGTGCCGGAGACCCCGCCTGAGGATACCGCGCCGTTCGAGGTGATCGCCCTGAAATGCCGGACCGCGCCGGTGGATGAGGCGGTGGCCGAATGCCGGGCCGCGCTTGCCTGGCTGAAACAGGCTGGTGCCAGCCGCTTCTTCTGGAAATACTGCTCGACCTTCGACAGCACTGCCGAGGGTAATATCGGCCCGGTGGCCGAGGCGCTGATGGATGATCTCGGTGCCGGTCAGACCATCTACTGCCCGGCCTTTCCGGAAAATGGCCGTTCGATCTTCATGGGGAACCTGTTTGTCGGACAGCAACCGCTTGCCGAAAGCCCGATGAAGGATCACCCGCTGACGCCGATGCGTGACAGCAATCTGATGCGTCTGTTGCAGCAGCAGGTCACACGTCCGGTCGGGCTTGCCGACCGCCTGATTGTGGCGCGGGGTGCGGCGGCGCTTGCTGACAGGCTGGCGGCGCTGAAGGCAGAAGGCGTGGCGCATGTCATCGTCGATGCGGTGGCGAATGAGGATCTCGGCATCATCGCCGCCGCCTGCCGGGAGATGGTGCTGATGACCGGCGGGTCGGCGGTGGCGATGCCGCTGCCGGACCTCTACCGCCGGCACGGGTTGTTGCCTGCCGACGCGCCCTCGCTGAAGGCACCCGACCTTCCCGCCGGGGCGGTGGTACTTTCGGGAAGCTGTTCGGCGATGACGAATGAGCAGGTTGCCGCCTTTGAAGGCAATGGCCCGTCGCTGCGGCTGAACCCGCTTGGCCTTGCCGAGGATGGGTCGGCGGCGGCGCTGGACTGGCTGGCGGCGCAGCCACTGGACAGCACACCGATGATTTATGCCACCGCGGCGCCGGATGAGGTGCGCGCGGCACAGGACAAGCTTGGTGTCGCCCGCGCCGGCGAGGTCGTGGAGCAGGCGCTTGCCGCGCTGGCGCAGGCGGCGTTTGATGCCGGCAGGCGGCGTTTTGTCGTCGCTGGCGGCGAGACATCGGGCGCGGTGGCGCAGGCGCTTGGTCTCTCGCGACTCGATATCGGGACCGAGATCGCGCCCGGCGTTCCCTGGACCTTCTCAATGGTCAAAGACGCGCCGGTGGCCATCACCCTCAAATCCGGCAATTTCGGGGACCGCGATTTCTTTGCCACTGCGCTGGCACGGCTGGAGGCATCATGACGGCTGAGACAAAACTCCGCGAGCAGATCTGCCTGCTGGCGAAATCGATCTTCGACCGCGGGTTGACCGGTGGCAGCACCGGCAACATCTCGGCACGGACCGAGGATGGGGGGTTGCTGGTATCACCGACGGGGACCAGTTTCGGGCGGCTGGATCCGGCACGGCTGAGCCGGCTTGATGCGGCCGGATCGCTGATCGACGGTGACAGGCCGACAAAAGAAATGCCGCTTCATGCCGCCTTTTATGATACGCGGTCCAGCGCCGGCGCGGTCGTGCATCTGCATTCCTGCCATTCGGTGGCATTGTCGATGCTTCCCGATATCGACCCGGACAATTTCCTGCCGCCGCTCACGCCCTATGCCATCATGAAGCTTGGCAAGGTGAAGCTGCTGCCGTTTTTTCTGCCGGGTGATCCGGCGATGGGCGAGGCGGTGCGCGGTCTGGCCGGCAAGCGGTCGGCGGTGATGCTGGCCAATCACGGCCCGGTGGTCGCCGGCAAGGATGTCGAGGCGGCCTGCAACGCCATCGAGGAGCTTGAGGATACGGCGCGGCTGGCGTTGCTGACCCGCGGGATGGCTCCGCGCCTGCTGACCGCCGCGCAGGTGCGCGATCTGGTGACAGGCTTTGACATAGAGTGGGATGAATGACGCGATTTTCGGCCAATCTGGGGTTTCTGTGGTCCGATCGGCCGCTTGTCGATGCCATCCATGCGGCGCATGATGCCGGGTTCGAGGCTGTTGAATGCCACTGGCCCTATGATCATGACCCGGCGGAGGTGAAGGCGGCGCTTGATGCCACCGGCCTTGCCATGCTGGGGCTGAACACGCTGCGCGGGGATGTTGCCTCTGGCGATAACGGACTGACGGCGCTTCCCGGGCGTCGCGACGAGGCGCGCATGGCGATCGACCAAGCCATTGCCTATGCCGGCTTTATCAACACGCCGAAGATTCACGTCATGGCGGGGTTTGCCGAGGGCATGCAGGCCGAGGCCTGTTTCATCGACAATCTGCGCTACGCCACCAAAACCGCGCCAGACATCACCTTCCTGATCGAACCGCTGAACCAATATGACGCGCCGGGCTATTTCCTGAACCATACCGATCAGGCACGGCGGGTCATCGAGTCCGTCGGCGCGGCGAACCTGAAACTGATGTTCGACTGCTATCACATCCAGATTCTGGAAGGCGATCTGACCCGGCGGCTGAACGCCAATCTCGATATAACCGGCCATATCCAGTTTGCCGGCGTACCGTCGCGCGGCCGCCCTGACCGCGGCGAAATCGACTATCGTCATGTCTTCGCGCATATCGCCGAGATGGGCTATGACGCGCCGCTTGGTGCCGAATACAAGCCTGAAGACGGCGATACCGACAACAGCCTTGGATGGATGGAGACGCTTCGCTGACACCGGCATGCGGCATCAACGCCTCTTGTCGTGCGCTCGTCGGGCTCTTACCTCTGGCGCAACCCCAAAAGCAGCTTATCAGGGAGTGGCGCATGGCCATTCTGGCCCTCATTCACGCGGCGATCGCCGGCTTCATGCTGTTCTTTATGGCTGTCGTGCCGCAGGCCGCCTTCAAGACCCTGTCGGCGAAGGCCGTCGGAGCGTTTCTGCGGGTATTGTTCCCGCGTCTGTTCCTGTTTGGCCTTATGCTTTCGCTGGCCGCATGTGTGGCGGCGCTGATGGTCGGCGCGGACTGGCAGCTTGCCGTCTCCATCCTGATCGCCGGCGGGTTCGCGCTGAATGTCTTCATCCTGACACCGCGGATCAACGCCTATCGTGACCGTGACCTTGACGGTGACGCCACAGCGAAACGTATGTTCGGGATGCTGCATCTTGTGTCGGTCGGCATTTTCCTGCTGCAGCTTGTCGGCAGCCTGGCGGTGATTGGCATTTATTCCCTCGGCAGCGCTGTCTGAAACACCCGGACCGCGCTCCGGCCTGGCACGTCAGAGCCGAGTGAGCGCCCGCACGGTCTTGGCATTCACCATCTCTATCGTTGCTGCGTCGAAACGCCTGAAATGCGCTGATGCCAGATGCGCTTCGAACGCGGCGCGGTCATCATAGATCTCATAGAGAAAAAGACGGTGCGGGGTGTCGGGATCCTGGCAGACATCAAACTGCCGGCATCCGGGTTCCTCTCGCACCGACGCGGCAGCGTTTTCCGCCATCAGTGGCAGGAATGCGGCCAGATGATCGGGTTTGATCTCGAAATCGACGATGATCACATACATGGTCCTGTCTCCGGAATCATTCCGTTCGGTGAAGGCGCGTAAGGACGGCGTCTGTCATGGCGATGGTTCCCATATCACCGCCAAATTCCATCGGCCGGAGTTCGTTTGCCGCAAAACCCGCCGTGATGGCATCCTCAATCCGCGCCGCCGCCGCTTCATAGGCCGGCAGGCCGCATCGCGCGGCAAGGTAATCCAGCATCATCGCCCCGCTGAGGATGGCGGCAAGCGGGTTGGCCCGGTCCCGGCCGGCAATATCGGGGGCCGACCCGTGTGCCGGCTGGAACAGTGCGTTGTCATCGCCAATCTCAGCGCAGGCGGCCATGCCCATGCCGCCGACCAACCCGCCGGCAAGGTCGGACAGGATGTCACCGAACATGTTCTCCATCACCATCACATCGAATTCCCAGGGCTGGCGGACCATGTCGAGCGCCATCGCATCGACATAGCTGTAGCCGGTTTCGATATCGGGGTGGAAAGTCGAGACCTCGTCGAAAATCGAGCGGAAGAAGGCTTGTGACTTGAAGACATTCGCCTTGTCAACGCAGGTCAGACGCCCGCGCTTTCCGCGGGTTCTGCGCCGCGCCGTCAGACGGAAGGCGAATTCATGAAGCTTGCGCGTTGTGTCGGCGGAAATTCTCATGATGTCGGATACCGCGCTGGGGGCGGCCGGGTCCCCCTCCACCGGCGAGCGGTCATGCACCGCCGCGCTATAGAACAGCCCCTCGGTGGATTCGCGGATGATGACAAGGTCGAGGTTCGCCGCGCGCGGGTCGGCAAGCCGCTGCGGCGCGTTCGGGTAGGCCCGCACCGGACGGACACCGGCATAAAGCTGGAACCGGTCGCGCAGTCGCAGATGCGGCGAGATTTCGGTGCCGTCAGGGTGGCGAATGGATGGCAGGCCAATGGCACCGAGAAAGATGGCGTCGGCGCTGCCGGCGCGTTCCTCGCCGCCGGGTTCGATGTCCTTGCCGGTGCGTTGGAAACAGGCCGCGCCAGCCTCGATGTCGTCACATGTAAAGCCCGTCGCGCCGACAGCATCAAGCGCCGCCGCTGCAATCGTCAGAGTCGCGTCGGTGACATCGCCGCCGATGCCGTCACCCCTGATCACTGCCACTTTTGGTGTGCGTGCCAATCCTGACTATCCTTCCCTCGTGACCATCAAGCTGTGGTGCGCCTGCACCCTGTCCATGTCCACGAACTCAGGCGCCGCCGGCAAGCTTTTGCAGGCGCAGAATGTCATCGGGGACGCGATCAATCAATGGCCGGTCGCATACTCTTTCGATATCCGAAAATCCGTCCACAGGAAGCCGGAGGCGATGGTTCTGGCAGGACTGTCCCCGGCGGCTGAAAATGGAGGCGAACATATGGCATATGGGTGAGCGTGATCGTCCCGCCGATCGCATGCGGGGCAATTTTGTCGGCGCCGATATCCTGAACGAGGTTACAGAATCCGGCCGGTCAGACTGGCCTTGCCGGATTCCTCTTGAAAAGTTCAGACTCTGCGCTCAATGTGAGCAGTGATGATCTGTTTGTGATGTTTGGTGGTCATGTCGTTTGACGAAAACTTTCAGCTTATCTGGCGGCGATTTCTCGAAATGGAGATCATCCGCAGCCAGCATTGCCTGAAAATGGCCGGCAGTGCCAACGCCTATCTGGTCCTGCAGGTGGTTTGCTGGCACCATTTCCTGCTTGTCAGCGAGGAACTTGACGACACCTCCTATGATGCCACGCGAGAGAATTGGATCGCCCTTGCGAAGCAACCCGGCGCAAAGGGCAAGAAGCTGACCTATGCGCTGATCGCCGAGCTGACCGGTCTCGACAAGGAAACGGTGCGTCGCAATGTCAAGGCGCTCGCTGACCGCGGCTGGGTGACGGCTGACCGGAAACTTGGCGTGATGTTCTCGCCGACGGCGGAGTTGAATGACAGGCTCGTCAATGAACTCAACCCTGTTGAGACAAAGCTTGTGATGCAATTCGCACAGACGCTTGAGCGATACGGATATCTGCCGTCAGCCGGTGGCTAGCGCGCCTCGATCAGCCCCGGCACCTCGATCACCATAACCTCGCTGTCGGCTGCCGCGCCGAGATCGATGCTGTCCTGTCCGGAAATGGCAAGCCCGTCGCCCCGTGTCGCGACAAGGCCGTCAATGCTGACTTCGCCTTCGGAGACCAGAAGGTAGGCCTGGCCCTCGATATGATGGGTCAGGGCGGTGCCGGCGGCCAGCGTGCCGGCATAAATCCGGGCATCCTGATGGATCGACAGCGGCGCCGTCCCGTCCCCCGAGACAAGGAGCGGAAGCCTGTCATGTGACGGTGTCTTCGGAAATTCGGCCGCGTCCCAGCGTGGTTCGATGCCGCGGCTTCGCGGCATGATCCAGATCTGGAAGATGTTGGTTTCCTCGTCTTCGTGGTTGTATTCGGAATGTGAGATTCCGGTGCCGGCACTCATCACCTGGATATTGCCGGCGGTTGTGCGCCCGCGGTTGCCCTGGCTGTCCTGATGGCTGATGGCGCCGCGGCGCACATAGGTGATGATCTCCATATCCGCATGCGGGTGCGTGTCAAAACCGGTATGTGGCTGGATTACGTCATCATTGATCACCAGCAATTCGCCAAAGCTCATTTTCGCGGGATCCCGATAACCGGCAAAGCTGAAATGATGCCTGGCGTTCAGCCACCCATGGTCGGCACCGCCAAGCGTGTCATATTTGTGGTGGGTGATCATCTGCCATGCTCCTGTGTCGGCGATCTGCGAATGTCTCAACATGAGCCGTCATATATGGTAAGTAAATAACCTGAAATTCACTAAACAAGTAACTTCAGGTTATCAAAATTGTTGTATTCCTCGGCAGTCGATATCTTCCGCGCGGTCATGAAACGTGGCAGTTTTGTCGGCGCGGCCGATGAGCTTGGCATTTCCGGCGCGGCCGTCAGCAAGCAGATCAAGTCTCTTGAACAGCGTCTGAATCTTGTGCTGTTCTACCGTACGACACGCAGCGTCGTGCCGACCGAGGCGGCTGAACGTCTTGCCGATCTGCTGGCGCGCGGTCACGATGAACTCGGCAGTTTGCTGGATGAGCTTGGTGACGCGCAGAGCCGTCCGTCAGGCCGACTTCGGGTCAATGTGCCGATGTCGTTTGGCGAGCTGTTCCTGCGCCGCCCCATCGCGGTCTATGCCAGGCAATATCCCGATGTCATCGTCGATGTCGATTTCGATGACCGCCGCGTTCATCTGGTGGAGGACGGCTATGATCTGGTCGTGCGGATCGGCGTATTGGAGGATTCCGGCCTGATCGCGAGACGGGTCGGGGATTGCCCGCTATATATGTGCGCCGCGCCCCGGCTTTTGGAAGATCACGGTCTGCCGACCGGTCCGGCAGATATTTCGGCGCTGCCGGCGGTGATCTATTCACTGGCCTCCGCCGCGTCGAGCTGGTCATGCCGTGATGCGGCGGGTGTGCAGACGACGGTAGCGCTGCGACCGACGCTCTACGCCAACAGCGCCGGCATGATGCTCGATGCCTGTATCGAGGGGGTTGGGGTCGCCATCCTGCCGCATTTCAGCTGTGCCGACGCGCTGGCCTCGGGGCGCCTGGTCAGGCTTCTGCCCGCATTTGAAACGATACCCGATCTTGGCATCTATGTTGTCTATCCCGACAAGCGCTTCGTGCCGCTCAAGGTGCGAAGCTTCATCGATGTCATCGCCGCCGAGCTGGCCTCCGAGGAGGCGCGTCTCGCCCTGTCGTGAAAGTGCGACATGATCGGGGCATGACCGGAATGGCGACAGCGTGATCATGGTTGCCAGATTGCCGGTGACATGCTTGAAACCAGAGCTGAGACCCAAGGGAGACAGACATCATGACCATCGCCGTTGAATGTGTCGTTGATTGCCGGGCGCGGCTTGGTGAGGGCGCCTGGTGGGATGTTGATGACAGGGCATTATGGTGGGTCGACATCAAGGCGGGTCTTGTGCACCGGTACGACCCGTCAAGTGGCCAGAATGCGAGCTTTGAATGGGGTGAACCGGTGGCCTGCCTGGCGCGGCGTGATGCTGGCGGTCTGGTTGTCGGCACGGCAAGCGGGATCCATCTGTTTGATCCGGACACCGGCGCACGTGATCTGCTGGCCGATCCGGAGCCCGGCCTGACAGGCAACAGGTTCAATGATGGCACGACCGACCCGCGAGGCCGGTTCTGGGCCGGTACGATGCGCGATGACGGATCGCCGCCGGAACGGCGTGGCCGGTTCTATCGGATTGATGCCGACCATGATGTGACAGGCTGGTTCGACCCGGTGTTCACCACCAACGGGCTTGCCTTCTCGCCTGACGGACGGGTGATGTATCTTGCCGACACGAACCGCGACGTGCGGACCATCTGGGCCTGCGACTATGATCTGGAAACCGGCACGCCGTCTGCCAAGCGGCTGTTTTTTGACACATGCCGGATTGCCGGCCGGCCCGACGGTGCCACCGTCGATGCCGACGGGTGCTACTGGATGGCCGGGTTTGGCGGCTGGCAGGTGGTGCGGATTACGCCGGACGGGCAAATCGACCGGATCATCGAAATGCCGGTGGAACGCCCGACCAAGGTGATGTTTGGCGGTGCCAGCCTCGACACGCTTTATGTCACCTCGATGGGGGACGGTCTGGCCGACGACCCGGCACAGACGCAGGCTGGTGGCCTGTTTGCCATCACCGGGCTTGGCACGGGCGGCGTGCCACAGGCGCGGTTCGCCGGCTGACCGCCGGTGACGGCGGCTGCCTGACAGGGCGGCTCCATGGTCCGACGGGCCACATTCATGCTATAATGAAACCCACGCTACAGGCGCCTTTGTCGCCAGGGAAAGACGGGTGATGACCGAAGACAGGTTCGACAGATTGCGGGAATGGATGGAACTCGAATTCGAGGAGACGCTGGATGATCTTCTCGAGGTCGAGTTCAACGAACCGATGCTGTCGGAAGAGGTTCGCAAGCTCTATCAGAAACAGCACCCCGATAGTCTGGACGGTCGAATCTATTATCCCAATCTGCTTCGCCTGCAGGCGGAAATGATCAAGTTGCAGGACTGGGTCGTCGAGGAAAACGCCAAGGTTCTGATCATCTGCGAGGGCCGTGACAGCGCCGGCAAGGGCGGAGTCATCAAACGCATCACGCAACGTCTGAACCCGCGCGTGGCGCGCATCGTGGCGCTGCCGAAACCGTCCGAGCGTGAAATGTCGCAATGGTATTTCCAGCGTTATGTGCCGCATCTTCCCGCCGGTGGCGAGATCGTCCTGTTTGACCGGTCATGGTATAACCGCGCCGGTGTCGAGCGGGTCATGGGCTTTGCGACCGAGGACGAGGTCGAGCAGTTCTTCCAGGATGTCACCGAATTCGAGAGGATGCTGGTCCGCTCGGGAATCATCCTTTTGAAGTACTGGTTCTCGATCACCGATGAGGAACAGCAGCTTCGCTTCATGATGCGGATTCACGACCCGATGAAACAGTGGAAGCTGTCGCCGATGGATCTTGAAAGCCGGATCCGCTGGGAGCAATACACCAAGGCCAAGGAAGAGATGTTCGAGCGCACCTCGATCGATCAGGCGCCATGGTACATTGTCGAGGGCAATGACAAGAAGCGCGAGAGGCTGAACTGCATGGAGCATATCCT
>JAYQDX010000021.1:0-24058 GCA_038138545.1 Rhodobiaceae bacterium
ATCCTCGGCTTTTCCATGCCGACATTCTGGGTCGGCATTATCCTGATCATGTTCTTCTCTGTGCATCTGGGCTGGCTGCCATCAACCGGGCGCGGCGATGTGGCCACGGTGTTCGGCATAACAAGCTCGATTTTCACGCTTGATGGCCTGTCTCATATCTTTCTGCCGGCGTTGAATTTGGCGCTGTTCAAGCTGTCTTCCGTGATCAGGCTCGCGCGCGCCGGGACAAGAGAGATCATTCTGCAGGACTATATAAAGTTCGCGCGGGCCAAGGGTCTTTCAGAAAAGCGGGTGATCAATGTTCACCTGTTGAAGAATATCCTCATCCCCATTGTGACGGTGATCGGCCTTGAGTTCGGATCCCTGATCGCCTTCTCGACGGTCACTGAAACGGTCTTTGCCTGGCCCGGCATGGGCAAGCTGATCATCGAAGCCATCTACAATCTCGACCGGCCGATCATCGTCGCCTACCTGATGATCATCGTCCTGATCTTTGTAACGCTGAACCTGATCGTGGATATCACCTATTCGGTGCTTGACCCGCGCGTCAGGATTAAGGGAGAGGGCTGATGGCGCAGGCAAGCACAGGCGGCCAGACCACCGCCGGGCAGCAGGCCGGTTCATTGTCCGGCTGGCGCAAACTCTGGTCCGATTATTCGGAGAGTACGCTGGCGGTTGTGGCGCTCTTTGTCTTCGCGACCATTCTGTTCATCGCCATATTCGCGCCATTTGTGTCGCCGACAGACCCTTATGATCTGGCGACGGTCGACATCATGAACAGCCGGCTGGCGCCCGGATCGGAGGATTTTGCGGGCAACATCTACATTCTCGGTACCGATGGGGCCGGCAGGGACATGTTGTCCTCCATCTTCTACGGCCTCAGGGTCAGCCTTGGCGTCGGGGCGATGTCCGGGCTCATCGCCCTGATCGTCGGCGCAATCCTTGGCCTCTCGGCAGCCTATTTTGGGGGGCGGTACGAGACGATCATCATGCGGATTGTCGATATCCAGCTCAGCTTCCCCTCCATTCTGATGGCCCTGGTGATCCTGGCCATTTTCGGCAAGGGCGTCGAAAAGACGATCATCGCGCTGATCCTTGTGCAATGGGCCTATTACGCCAGAGCGGCACGGGCAAGCGCGCTGGTTGAAAAGAACAAGGAATATGTCGAGGCCGCGAAATGCCTCGCGCTTGGAGACAGGCGGATCATTCTGAACCACATCACGCCGAACTGCATGGCCCCTCTCATCGTGGTGGGGACATTGCAGACCGCGCATGCGATTTCACTTGAAGCCACGCTCAGCTTTCTCGGGCTTGGTCTTCCCATCACCGAACCGTCGCTCGGGCTTCTGATCGGGAACGGGTTTGAGTACATGTATACCGGCGATTACTGGATCAGTATTTTCCCCGGCATCGCGCTGCTCATCACAATTGTTTCGATCAATCTTGTCGGTGACCAGCTTCGCGACATGTTCAACCCCCGCCTGCAAAGATAGAGCCATCAATGTCGCCAATTCTGGAAGTCAAGAATCTGCAGACGCATTTCTTCACCAAGGCCGGTGTTCTGAAGGCGGTGGACGGTGTCAGCTTTGAGATTGGCGCAGGTGAAATCATCGGTCTTGTAGGGGAATCGGGCTCCGGCAAATCCATCACCGGGTTTTCGATTCTGGGGCTTGTTGACGAGCCCGGCCGTATTGTCGGTGGCCAGATCCTGTTCAAGGGGACGGATCTCACCAAAATGCCGCCGGCCGACATGCAGAAGATGCGTGGCAGTCGTATCGCGATGATTTTTCAGGATCCCATGATGACCCTGAACCCGGTGCTTCGCATCGAGACACAGATGATCGAGGCCATTCAGACGCATGACAGCAGTGTCAGCAAGGACGAGGCGCGTGAGCGCGCGCGCGATGCGCTGGGGCTTGTCGGGATTTCCTCGCCCGAGGAGAGGATGCGTGCCTATCCCCACCAGTTCTCGGGCGGGATGAGGCAACGTGTATCCATTGCGATTGCCATGCTCAACCGGCCGGACCTGATCATCGCCGACGAGCCGACCACCGCCCTTGATGTGACCATTCAGGGGCAGGTCATCCACGAAATGCAGAAACTGTGCAAGAAAACCAAGACAGCCCTGTTGTGGATCACCCATGATCTGGCTGTCGTTGCCGGCATATCAAACCGGATCTGCGTGATGTATGCCGGGCGGGTCGTGGAACAGGGCCCGAACGAGGCGCTGATCGGCAACCCCATGCACCCCTATACGAACGGACTGCTTGGTAGCGTGCCAAGCCAGAACCGAAGAGGCGAGCCCCTGCAACAGATCGAGGGCATTGTTCCGTCGCTTCTGAATCTGCCGGTGGGCTGTGCGTTTGAAAACCGATGCAGCAATGCGCTGCCAGAATGCCGCCAATCCGCGCCTGACGAAGTGACGATGGATGATCAGCGTGTATTACGTTGCTTTAACAGGGTGAAATAGAGCTGGCCATGGCACCATTACTGAAAGTCTCGAACGTCTCGCGCGATTTCGTCAAATCGCTCGATCTTGTCGCGAAATTTCTGAACCGCCTTGGTCAGGACAACAGGGAGGAAATTGTCCATGCGGTGGATGATGTGTCCTTCGAGGTTTTTCAGGGCGAGGTGATCGGCATTGTCGGCGAATCGGGGTGCGGGAAGTCAACGCTTGGCAAGATGATCGCCGGCATTCTGCCCCCGACAAAGGGGTCTGTTCATTTTGAAAGT
Source organism: Rhodobiaceae bacterium (assembly GCA_038138545.1). GTDB lineage: Bacteria > Pseudomonadota > Alphaproteobacteria > Puniceispirillales > Puniceispirillaceae > UBA8309. The sequence goes on from JAYQDX010000021.1 coordinate 2,734, forward strand.
ATGAAGCGTTCGCAGGATGGTCGGCCCGACGCCCTGAAGACCCAGATGATTTTTCAGGACCCCTTTTCCTCGCTTAACCCGCGAAAGAAGGTGATTGAGATACTGACCGAGGCGCCCATCCACCATGGCTTGATCAAGGCCTCGGAAAAGCGGGCATTTGCCCTCGAGATGCTGAACCGGGTCGGGCTGGACTCCGAAGCGCTGGGGCGCTACCCGCATCAGTTTTCCGGTGGCCAGCGACAACGGATCGGCATTGCCCGCGCGCTCGCCGTATCGCCTGAATTGCTGGTCTGCGATGAATCCATCGCCGCGCTGGATGTCTCGATTCAGGCGCAGGTCCTCAATCTGTTTGTCCAGCTGAAGCAGGATTTCGATCTGACCTACCTGTTCATCAGCCACGACATCGGTGTCATCGAACATATTTCAGACCGTGTGATTGTCATGTATCTGGGGCGTGTTGTCGAAACAGCGCCGATCGAGACCTTTGTTGAAAAGCCCAATCATCCCTATACGAAAGCGCTGCTGGAAGGCGTGCCAAGACTGGAGATCGGGCAGCGGGATTATGAGCCTGTCAGTGGTGAAATTCCCTCGCCGCTTGACCCGCCTTCAGGCTGCCATTTCCATCCACGGTGCAAGTTCAGTAACGAGACATGCCGGACCGTCAGGCCGGATTTGATCGAAATTTCTCCGGGCCACTATTCCGCCTGTCATTTGAACACAAGCGAATGACGCTCTGCGGCTCTGGTGCCGGGCGGCGCTTCAGCCGGCGAGATCAAGCAATGTGCGGATGAGGACGGCGCTGCCCCTGGCGATGGCGTCGGGTGTGGTGAATTCCTCAGGGCAGTGGCTCAGCCCGCCCTTGCAGGGGATGAAAATCATGGCAGCCGGCGCGATGCGTGACATATGTGCCATGTCATGACCGGCGCCGCTCGACAGGTTGATGTGGCTGAGCCGCAGATGATCGGCAGAGCGCGCCAGTCTTTCCCTCAACGGATCGTCCATATAGGCGACGCTTGCCGCCGATATCCTCTCGATCTCGATGTCGCAGGACTCCCTTCCGCCGATATCCGCGGATGTTGCGTGAAGCCGCTCCAGAAACATGTCCCGCGAATGCTCGTTCGAAGCCCGTAGATCGAGGATCATCTTCACTTCACCCGGGACCGTCGCGGCGCCGTTGGGATACACCTCGATCCGTCCGACCGTGGCAACGAAGTGCCGGTTATCCTGCGCGGCGATGCTGCGGGCGATGTCGCGTACCGTCATGATGATGTCGCTTGCCGTGACAAGCGCATCCCTTCGGCCCTCCATTCTGGTTGTGCCGCTGTGTCCCGCGCTGCCTGTGACACTGATGGCGTATCTGCTGATGCCGGGTATGTCGGTGACGATGCCGATATCGATCTGATCGGTTTCCAGCCGGTCCGACTGTTCGATATGCAGCTCGAGGCAGGCCAGAATGGATTGTGCATCCGGGCGGGGCCCCGATGCCGGTTTTCCGGTGCCGCCGATCCTTTCAATCTCGTCTGCAAGCCGCCGCCCGTCGCTGTCGACACGATCCAGAATATCGTCTGTCAGAAGCCCTGCCATATGCCGGCTGCCAAGACAGGATGTTCCCCAGACATTCAGTTCCTCGCCAAGAAAATCGACAATCTCAAGATCGAATGGGAGGTCGATCTGCTGCTGATTGAGGAAATGGACAGTTTCCAGCCCGGCAAGAACGCCGGCAATGCCATCAAACCGGCCGCCTGCGGGCACCGTGTCGATATGCGAGCCGATGATGAGTTTTCCGACATTCGCCGTTGTTGCCGGCGCTTTGCGGGTGCCGATCAGGTTTCCGCCAGTGTCGATCCGGCATTCAAGACCCGCTTCCTCGAATTTTGACCGCAGCCACTGCCGTGCCCGGGTGAATTCAGGGCTGAATACCAGCCTTGTGAAAGGTCGGTCTGGTTCGGTCAGTTCGGCCAGTGCCGCGATGGCCTGCGCAATGCGGTCCGGGTCGCTGTAGAAATCGAAATGCTTTGTCATTTGCCTGTTTTGCCAGTGGTTGCTTGCGCCGTGACGGCTGGTCCCGCTACTCTTGTCAGTGAAGAGATCAGTATGGACAGATACGAGGCTAGGTAGCGTACATGGAGTTGATCAGGGAACTCAAAGAAAAACAGAATGAAATGGCGTCCTGGCGGCGGCATCTGCATCAATTCCCGGAAATCGCCTATGAGGAGGCCCTGACCTCGGATTTTGTCGCGGCAAAGCTGGAAAGCTTTGGCGTCGAGGTGCATCGCGGGTTGGGAAAAACGGGCGTTGTCGGCGTCATCCATGGGGCGGACAGTGATGATGGTCAGGCATCGGCAATTGGGCTGAGGGCCGATATGGATGCCCTTCCCATGGAAGAGAAAACGAATCTGCCCTACGCGTCCAAACATGCCAACCGCATGCATGCCTGTGGCCATGATGGCCACACAACGATGCTTCTTGGCGCCGCCGAGCATCTTGCGAGGAACCGTCATTTCAAGGGCAAGGTCTATTGCATCTTTCAGCCTGCGGAGGAAGGCGGCAATGCGGGCGCCAGATCGATGATCAATGACGGGCTGTTCGATCGCTTCCCCATGGACTCCGTCTGGGGCATGCATAATTGGCCGGGTATGGAAACAGGACGCGCGCTTGCCCATATCGGGCCGGCCATGGCCGGGGCGGATATTTTCATCCTCACCATCGAGGGGTCTGGCGGGCATGCGGCGATGCCCCATCAAACAAGGGACCCGATCGTCGCCGCCGGCATGATCACCGTGGCGCTGCAGACGCTTGTGTCGCGCCAGCTTGACCCGTTTGACCAGGCGGTCGTGTCACTGACAAAGCTGGACGCGGGAAGCGCGTTCAACGTCATCCCCGGCGTTGCCACCATTGGCGGTACGCTGCGCACGATGAAATCAACGACCAGACAGGAATTTCTGGAAAAAATCGAATCTGTTGCGAAGGCGGCCGCCAGCACAACCGGCTGTGATGTAAGCATGGAAATTCGCCCAGGCTACCCACCCACCATCAATCATGAACAGGATGCGATCTTCGCCCGCAACATCATATCCGAAGTGCTGGGGCCGGATGGGCTTGAAACCGACATCACCCCGGCCATGGGGGCGGAAGATTTTTCCTACATGCTGCAGGAAAAGGAAGGCGCCTATATCTGGCTTGGGGCCGGTATGGAGTCTGAAAACCTCCACAGCGCCCAGTATGATTTCAATGACGATCTGCTGCCTCTTGGGGCCAGCCTGTGGGTGCGCATGGTAGAGGCGAAACTGGCCAGCCCGGCGGGGTGACCTACCCCTCACAGGGCTGCCTGCTTGCCGATATAACCGCCGCGCCGGCCGGCATTGCGCGCCTGCGCGGTATCATGCCGGCTTTTCAATCACCGGCGGCTTTGCATCCTTCGGGATCGGGCAGATATACGGCGTCGTGCTTTGCCTTTGATCGTGAACATCCCTTGCGGCCTGCAAGGTTTCGGGGGAGTTGATCAAGTGCGTTGCCGTGGCCGCCATGACCTTGGCGGCATGGATCATGCCCTTATGGGCCGCCGGAGCCTTGCCCTGCGCAACGGTCTGCCAGGTATGGAAGGGTGTGCCGACGGCACATGTGGCCACGCGGGCCTGAACCGTCGGTGTTACCCAGCTCACATCGCCGACATCGGTTGAGCCTTCGCCGCCAATGCTGGGCCTGTCCAGCGGGGCGACAAAATCGCAAAGTGCCAAATCCGGGGGCGTGTCCCGGCCCGCTCTCTGGAAGCTTGCGGCGATGTCGCCTGCTGTCAGTGTTCCGCGGATTTCTTCGGCGAATATGGCATCTTCTCCGTCGAAAGGCACCGGGCCAAGCTTGTCGAATTCGGCCTGCATCGCCTGTTCCAACGGCGCATTGCCGACCAGATTGGACACGCCCGAATAGACCTTTGATTCCACGGTCGTGCCGGTCATCAGCGCCGCGCCCTTGGCGATATCATGCACCCGGGCAATCAATTCGCGAAGCGTCGCATTGTCGCTTGCCCTGATCAGCTGCCTGACCGTGGCGGTGGCCTGAACGACATTTGGCGCCGCACCGCCAACATCCAGATAGGCATAGTGGATCCGCGCCGCGTCGGGCATATGCTCCCGCATGTAATTCACCCCGACATTCATCAGCTCGCAGGCATCAAGGGCGCTGCGCCCAAGATGCGGCGCCGCCGCGGCATGCGCCGCCTTGCCGGTGAAGGTGAAGTCGACCCGGCTGTTGGCAAGGGAATGCCCATGCTGGACAGCGTTGAAAGTGGAGGGATGCCAGGAGATGGCGGCGCTGACATCGTCAAACAGCCCGTCGCGCGCCATATAGGCCTTTGCCGCACCGCCTTCCTCTGCCGGGCAGCCATAATACCGCACCCGCGCCTTGATGCCGGATTCCGCCAGCCAGTCCTTGACGGCGGTGGCGGCAAGCAACGCAGCCGAGCCGAGCAGATTGTGACCGCATCCATGGCCATTCCCGCCTTCGGCAATCGGACTATGTTCAGCGACACCGGGCTCCTGGCTCAACCCGGGCAGGGCATCGAACTCGCCAAGAATGGCAATGACCGGCCCCTCGTCACCGGCTTCACCCATGACAGCGGTTGGCATGCCACAGATATTTTCCGTGATCCTGAATCCCTCGGCTTCGAGCGCGGCGACATGTTCCTTCACCGAGCTGAATTCATTGTACAGCGTTTCCGGGGTGTCAAAGACGCGGTCCGACAATTGAATGAATGCCTCTTTTTTCGCGTCAACCAGTTTCCAGATACTCTCTTCGTTTTGAATCACCGTCTCAATCCTAAAAACTATCGATCCTTGGCAGTCGAACATTCTTGTCGACTATATTTGTCCGTGAAAAAGCGTAAGCTCACAAAAACGTTCAATCAACTGTCAAAATCACCGATAATCTCTTGCGACAGGCGACTTCCAAGGAGACGCCGTCGCAACATTATCCACCGGGCAGACATCCATTATGCGGGGGCACATGACATGACAGCACCAAGAGTGGCGCTATTGGGTATGATTCTGGAATCAAACCGGTTCGCACGGCCAACGGACATGGATGATTTCAAAAGCCTGACCCTGCTTGAAGGCGAGGGGCTTTTGGATGAAGCAAGGAAACCGATGCCGTCGCTGGCAAAGGAATTTTCGGCCTTTGTCCGGGCCATGGATGCGACCGGTGACTGGGTGCCGGTACCGATATTGCTGGCGGCGGCACATCCGCATGGGCCGGTCAGGGAATCGGTGTTCGAACATCTTGCCGACAGGATGCTGGGCGCGTTGGATGAGACGGTTGACGCCGTCTATCTGTGCCTTCATGGCGCCATGGTGGCCGAACATCTGGATGATCCGGACGGCGAATTGCTGGCAAGAATCCGCCGGAAAATTGGCACGGATGTACCGATTGTCATCACGCTTGATCTGCATGCGAACATTTCAGACACGATGTGCTCGGCCGCGGATTTGGTGTGCGGCTACAGAACGAACCCGCATGTCGATATGGATGAAAGAGGCCAGGAAGCCGCCTTTTCATTGCGGCGCATTCTGGCCGGACAGGTGAAGCCCAAAGTTGCCCACATCAAACTGCCGCTTGCGCCTGCCTCGGTCGCGCTTCTGACCGCCACCGGCCCCTATGGCGATCTGATAGATTACGGGCAAAGGCGGCAGGCCGAACTTTCCGGCGCAATCATGAATGTGTCGGTCTTCGGCAATTTCATTTTCTCCGACGTCCCCGAAAATGGCGTGTCGGTGGTGGTGACGGCGGCTGATGATCATGACCTCGCCATGGGTCTCGCAGATGAAATCGCGCAAATGGCCTGGCGACGGCGGCATGATTTCAGACGTGAGCTGACGTCGGTATCGGAGGCGGTGGAGATGGCTCTGGACCATGACAGGAAGCCGCTGATCTTTTCCGAGGCGGGGGACAATCCCGGCGGTGGCGGGTCCGGCCGAACCACGCAGCTATTGTCCGAGCTGATCAGTGCCGAAGCGCAGAATGTCTTTTATGGGTCCTTCTTTGATCCCGACCTGGCGGCGGACGCGCATCGCGCCGGTGCCGGCGGCAGGCTTGTTGCGAAATTCAATCGCCATCGGGGGGCAGCGGACTGGGAGATATGGGACACGCCGCTGGAGGTGGAGGCGGAGATCATCGGGTTGACCGACGGCGATGTCGTTGGCCGGCGCGGGATGCTGCAGGGCCGCCGGATGCATCTCGGCAAATGCGCGCTGTTGCGGATTGGCGGCATTTATGTGGTGGTGATATCGGACCGCGCGCAGACAGCGGATCCGGTATTCTTTGAGATGTTCGGACTGAACGTTGCGGATGCCAAAACCGTGATCGTCAAGTCCAGGGGGCATTTCAGGGCCGGATTCAATATATGGTTTTCGCGTGAACAGACTTTCGAGATCGATACCGCCGGATTGACATCGCCTGTTTTGAGCCGGTGGAATTTCACCCGCATAAACCGGCCCAGCTACCCGTTGGACGAGGACACGGAATGGGCGTGCCAGGCGTCGTCGCCCGAGGGCTGAATCGCCGGAAACCCCCGGTTGAATGTCATCGCCACGACAGGAACCTGTGCCGATGACCCTCTCCGCTTTTTCATGGTTTCATGGTGTCACGGGCACGGCCGGGTGGATGCGGCAAGATGGGGTGTTGACCTCGCTATGGTAATTTTGCCGAGCCTGTTGTTTGATCATGGCGAACCGAAACCTGTCCTTTCAGGAGTGTCCAAATGGCAAAGTGCATGATTTCCGCGCCACAACCGGAAGCCGTCGAGGCCGGCCTGGAGATATTCAAACGCGGCGGCAATGTGATGGATGCCGCAATAACCGCGGCCATGGTGCAGACGGTTGTCGATCCACAGATGTGCGGCATTGCCGGGTTCGGATCAATGCAGATCATCAGGCCCGGCGCACGCGAAAGCAGCTTCATTGACTTTCATGGCAGCGCTCCCTTGGCCACAACCCCCGATATGTGGGAGCACTTGATCGAGCGCGAATGTGATGACGGGTTCGGCTTTGTCCTGAAGGGGCGGGTGAACGAATTCGGCTACACCTCTATGACATCGCCAATGACATTGCGCGCGCTGGACCTGGCGCTGTCGAAATATGGCTCGATGTCGCTTGGTGATGTGATGAAGCCAGCCATTGAATATTGCTTTGACGGGTTTGCCGTGAGGCCCAAGGTCCATGCCTTCTGGATGCAGCCGGCGCAGGCCGGCCGGATGGAACGCATCGCGGTGGTCAACAAGCTGCCGGCTTCACGGAAGATCTATCTTGATTCGCAGGGCGAGCTGCTGAAGATTGGCGATTGCCTGAAGAACCCTGACATGGGGCGCACCTATCAGCAGATTGCCGATGAAGGGGTGGAGGCGTTTTACAGCGGTTCCATCGCCGACGCCATCGAGGCCGATATGCGTGCGCATGGCGGGCTTCTGACCAAACAGGATCTCGCCAACTGCGCGGCCGTGCCAAATCCGCCTCTGGTCGGCCATTACCGCGGTTTGGAGGTGGCGACCAACCAGCTTCCCGGCGGGGGCCTGATGATCCTCCTGATGCTCAACATTCTCGAATGTTTTGATCTTGCCGGTATGGGGCATAACTCGGCTGCCTATATCGCGACGGTCGCCGAGGCGATGAAACTGGCCACCATCGACAAGGACCTCAGCATGGGCGACCCGAACTTTGTCGATGTGCCTGTCGAGCGGCTGTTGTCAAAATCCTACGCAAAGTCACTGGCTGACCGCATCCGGGCCGGTGAAAAGGCGCATGTCAGGCGGTTGAATACAGGCGCCCCGGAAAGCAAGGATACAACGCATCTTGTCGTTGCCGACAGTGACGGCAATGTTGTCAATCTGACGCATTCGCTTGGCTCCAGCTCCGGTGTGATCACTGATGGCCTGGGGTTCATGTACAATAACTGCATGATGGTTTTTGACCCGCGCCCGGGTCACGTCGGCTCGCTGGCGCCCGGCAAGGCCCGTTTCACCGCTATGTGCCCGACGGTGCTTTCAAAGGACGGGTCGCCAATGCTGGCGGTCGGCGCGCCGGGTGGCACCACCATCACGATGGGCGTGCTTCAGGCAATCCTGAATGTGGTCGATTTCGGCATGACGGCACATGAGGCGGTGTCCGCGCCACGTTTCTGTGCCACGTCGGACGTCATTGAACTGACCAACCGTATCTTCCGGTCAGTGGAGGCCGAACTGAATGCGGCAGGTTACGAGACCGCCCGATATGCCGCCAGCTATGTTACGCCAATCGTACATGCGGTGCGGATCATTGACGGGAAACTTGATGGCGGTGCCGATCCTGCCGGGGACGGTATGGCGGCATCCTGCTGATGGTCTCTGTCAAAGGCCGCTGCTTGTCGGCTGGCTCGCAAGTTTCAGGATCGTGCGCGCGATGAAACGCGCCCGTTCGGCGAGACTGTCGATCTCCATCCATTCATCGGGGCGGTGATAATTACCGCCGACCGGTCCGACGCCACAGATTACCGGTGTGCCGGCGGCGGCGATGAAGCCGCTGTCGGCGCAACCGCCCGAATGATCCCCCGCAACCTCCACGCCATCCTGCGCGGCAATCCCCCGGTAGATGTCAAACAGCTCGGCCGACTGGTCCGACGGGTTGAGCGGGTAGAATTCACCCTTGATCTGCAGGGATGATGATGTGCCGTCGACTGTTGTTGTCTCGCAGATGGCACTGACCCTCGACAGGATATGCTCACGATCAGGGTGGTCCCGGTAGCGGATATCGATTGCACAATTCGCATCGGCGGCAACGGTATTCACCGATTGTCCGCCCCCGACCAGCCCGACATTGATTGTGATGCCCCGTTCAAGATCGGTCAGCGCGTGGAGCGCCTGGACCTTTCGCGCCAGCTCCTCGATGGCGCTTCGCCCGTCCTCGAAGAATCCTCCGGAATGCGCCGCAACACCGGTTATATCGCATCGGCAGAAGATTCCCCCTTTGCGTTGGGTGACGATATTGCCATTGGGTCGGCTTGGTTCACTGTTGAAGGCGAGACGCGCCTTTTCCGCCTCGGCGGTGATCACATCCCTTGAGGCGGGCGATCCGATTTCCTCATCACCGGTAAACAATCCGACAAGCGGGTTCGGATGACCGCCAAATTTGTGGAAGGCGGCGAGGATGAAGGCGTTGATCACAAGACCGGGCTTCATATCCGCCACACCGGGCCCAAAGGCCTTGCCATCGGCAGTCGAGAAAGGGCGTTTTTCCACCTCGCCTGTCTGGAACACCGTGTCACGATGACCGCAAAGAAGAATTGGCTGATTGCCGTCACCACCGGACACCACGGCCCGAATGGCGTCTCCATATACCTCAATCGGGATGGTTTCATGCGGGATTTCATGTTCATCAAGGAATGACACAAGCCGTGCCCCGACGCGGTCCACGCCGGCCTTGTCAAAACTGTTGCTGTCGATATCGACAAGGTCCTTCAGCAGCGCCAGCATGTTGTCCTGTTGCTGGTTCAGCCATTCGATAATCGGTTCACTCATCCGTTCAACCTCTGTCACCGGGAAGTGTTTCTCTTGATGTCACCTTCCGTTCGGACATTTCACGCCGAATGACATAGAAAGACGAGCCAAAAATGATGCTGGCGCCCACCCATGTCCAGATATCCGACAGTTCACCAAACAATATCCATCCGAACAGCATGGCAAATGGCAGGCGGGCATAATCGACACCCGCCACGAAGGAAGCATCCGCCAGCTTGTAGGCCCTGGTCAATGTGACATGTCCGATCACGGCCACCGGGCCGGTTACAGCCAGAATCAGCCACACCTCCATTTCCGGCCATTCCCAGACATAGAGCGCTGGCAGAAGTGCCAGAGGCACCATGATCAGATGCGAGATGAAGACGATGACAAGCGGGTCATCCTTGCGCGTCAGATGTTTCACGACGAGCATCGAACAGCCCATCGCCAGAGCCGAGCCGATGGCGACGATGTGGCCAAGGCTGACCTCGGTAATTCCGGGCCTGAGAATAATGAACGCGCCGATGAACCCGATCATGATCGCAAGCCACCGCCGCAGACGAACGGTTTCTCCAAGAAACAGGGCGGCCCCCATCGTGGTGAAGAGCGGTGCAAGGAAGCTGAGCGCTGTCTGCTCACCGATGGGAATGAGCGTGACAGCAAAAAACCATGCCCACATCGCGATGATGCCGACAACGGACCGAAAGACATAGGTCTTGAATTGCGTGGTCGCGATGGTGCCGATGCCGCTGCGCCATACCAGGAGCAGCAGGATAAGAAAGGCAAACAACACACGGCAGAAAACAGTTTGAAACGAATTTACGTCGTATTGCCCCAGCAATCTGCCAAGCGCGGCGAGAAGCGACAGGGCAACGCAGGACACAAGCATCCAGAAGGCAGACTGCAATGTCTTGTCTGCATTTCTTAAAAAATGTGCAGAAAAATCCAAAGGTTACCTTATCAACTGGTCGTTTCGCGCCTGCCGCGAGTGCAGCGAGGTGGCGGCTGTCGAAATGACAACAATTCAAATTCCACAAAGCATGCCGGCCATCACCGCCGGACGCAACAAGTCAATCAAGGGCATCGCAGGGCCTTGGCAAGTCCCGATGCCTGTGCTTACGATGAAGAACTGGCACGACAATGTTGAGTTGCAGGAGGATTCAATATGAAAAGACAGTTTTTATTGACCATCACCAGCATGGCGCTGGCCGCCGGTATCTCCGGTGTCGCGCATGCAGGAAAATCGGACGACACGCTCAATGTCGCGATTGATAGAGAGCTTGAGTCGGTCGACAATTATTATAATACGGCCCGAGAAGGCATCGTGATTTCACGGATGGTGTGGGACGCGCTTCTCTATCGCGACCCGGCCACCAACGAATATCTGCCGAACCTCGCCACCTCATACAAATGGGTTGATTCCACAACCCTCGAGTTTGATCTGCGCCAGGGCGTGACATTCCACAATGGCGAGAAATTCGACGCGGATGATGTCGTCTACACCCTCGACTATGTCTCGGATCCGAATAACGGCGCCAAGCCGGCAAGAAATGTGAACTGGTGGGAGTCGACCGAGAAGCTTGGTGATTACAAGGTCAGGTTGAACCTCAAGAAAGAATTTCCGGCCGCGCTGGAATTTCTTTCCGGTCCGATTGTCATGTATCCGAATGAATATTACGCGGAGGTTGGCCCGGAAGGGATGGCCCTCAAGCCGGTTGGCACGGGTCCATATGCCGTAACGAGCGTCGAGCCCGGCAAGCGCTACAAGTTCAAGAGATATGACGGCTACCATTCTTCCAGCCCGAAGGGGCAGGCCAATATCGGCAATGTTGTCATCCGCACCATCGCGGAAAGCAACACCCAGCTTGCCGAACTGTTTTCCGGCGGCATTGACTGGATCTGGAAGGTGAAGCCGGATCAGGCCGAGCGCATAGAGGCGCAAGGCCAGTTCACCGTCAAGAATTCATCGACCATGCGAATCGGCTATCTGAATTTTGACGCCATGGGCCGGCACAGCAAGAATCCGATGAACGATGTTCGGGTGCGGCGCGCCATCGCCCACGCCATTGACCGTGAGGGCATTGTGAATGCGCTCGTCAAGGGCGAGTCCATGGTGGTGCATTCGCTGTGCTTCCCGTCACAGTTCGGCTGCACGCAGGACGTGCCGAAATATGATTACAACCCGGAGAAGGCCAAGCAGCTCCTGGCCGAGGCCGGCTACGCTGATGGTTTTGAAATCCCGTTCCTTGCCTATCGCAACCGGGATTATGCCGAGGCGATGATCAACAATCTGAACGCAGTGGGTATCAAGACGAACTTTGAATATCTAAAATATGCCGCGTTCAGGGACAAGGTGCAGGATGGCGGATCGCCGTTCAATTTCGGTACCTGGGGGTCATATTCGATCAATGACGTCTCTGCCATCACAAGCCACTTCCAGTCTGGCGGCAAGGATGATTATTCGAAGGATGCCGAAGTCATCAAGCAGCTTGGCATCGGCGATTCCTCTGTTGATCCAACCGTCCGAAAGGACGCCTATAAAGCGGCGCTCTCGCGTATTTCGGGCGAGGTGTTCATGTTCCCACTGTGGTCATACAACACCTGGTATGCGTTTTCGAAAGAGGTGGATTTCAACCCGACACCGGATGAGATCCCGCGCTTCTTCACAGCCAAGTGGCTGTAGACCAATACTCCATCTGCGCGCCGAAAGGCGCGCAGATGCCTTTGTCAGTGGCAATTTGATGCGTTAAGTGATGATTTACTACACGATAAAGCGTCTGGGTCTTGCATTGCTGGTGGCACTCACTGTGTCGTTCATCAGTTTCGGGTTGCTGTATCTTTCGAGCGACCCGGCCATCGCGATGGCGGGCGAGACAGCCTCGGACGCGGATATCGAGGCGATCAGAAAGCTGTATGGTTTTGACCGGCCCATCCTTGTCCAGTATTTCGACTGGCTGCAACGCGCCATGGGCGGCGATCTTGGCAAGAGCTATTACTTCCGCACCGATGTAAGCGCCCTGATCGGCGAGAGATTGCCGACGACGATGACACTTGGCGTGTGTGCCATCACTTTTGCGATTGTCCTGTCGGTTCCGCTTGGCGTGGCTGCCGCGATCCGCCCGAACAGTCTGGTCGACCGGGTGGCCCTGTTCCTGTCTGTGATGGGCCAGGCGCTGCCAAGCTTCTGGTTTGCCCTGATGCTGATTGTGTTCCTGTCGGTGAATTTGCGGCTCCTGCCAACATCCGGTTCGGATACCTGGTTGCATTTTGTCATGCCAACCGTCGTTCTGGGATATTATGCGGCGCCTGCCATCATGAGGCTTACACGTACCGGCATGCTCGAGGTTCTGAGCACGGATTACATAAGGACGGCCCGTGCCAAGGGGCTTCGGCCCTGGGTAGTGCTGTTCAAGCATGCCTTGCGCAATGCGATCATTCCCGTTGTCAGCCTTGCCGCCGTGCAGTTCGGCTTCATGCTGGGGGGATCCATCGTTGTTGAGACCATCTTTGCCCTTCATGGGGCCGGGTTCCTGGCATGGGAGTCGATCACCCGTAATGACCTGCCGACGGTGCAGGGGCTGATCCTGGTGTTCTCGCTCTTTTATATCGTTCTCACCTTTTTCGCTGATCTGTTGAATGCATGGCTTGATCCGCGCATCAGGATAAATTGATGGCTTCTTCAGACACTCAACCCAACGGCGCCACCTCCGTCTACGGCCTGATGAAAAAGCGGGTGCGGGGTCATCAGGGCATGATCATCGGCTCGCTGATCGTCCTGTCGGTCCTCCTGATCGCGCTTCTTGCTCCATTGATTGCGCCACATGATCCCTATCAACAGGATCTGCTGAAACGGTTGATCCCGCCGGTATGGGACAGCCGGGGAAGCTGGGAACATATTCTCGGCACGGATCATCTTGGACGGGATTACCTGTCACGGCTGATCTATGGCGCCAGGATTTCCCTGTTGATAGGTATTGGCGCTGCGCTGATATCCGGCATTATCGGGACGATCATGGGCGTCATGGCAGGCTATTTCGGTGGCCGTGTGGACATGATCGTGACCTTCATGATCACGGTAAGGCTTTCCATGCCGGTGGTGCTTGTCGCGCTGGCGGTTGTGGCGATTGTCGGTGGCTCGCTGCAGGTTGTGATCACCGTGCTTGGTCTTTTGTTGTGGGATCGGTTTGCCGTTGTCATGCGATCCTCCACATTGCAGATCCGGTCCATGGACTATGTTGCCGCGGCGCGGGCGGTAGGCTGTTCGACATCGCGTGTCCTTGTGACCGAGGTCATGCCGAATGTCGTCAACAATCTGATCGTTATTGCGACGATCGAAATCGCCCATGCGATCATTCTGGAAGCAGCCCTGTCGTTCCTTGGGCTTGGTGTCCAGCCGCCGTTGCCGTCCTGGGGGCTTATGGTCTCGGAGGGAAAGGACATGATGCTTTTTGAGGCCTGGCTGATCACCATTCCGGGCGTTGCGCTGTTCCTGCTGGTTCTGGCGATTAATCTGATGGGCGACGGGGTTCGAGATATTACCGCGCCGGAAAACCGGAACTAGGAGGCCGAGATGGGCAATCGTGTTTTGAGCGTCCAGAACCTTTCCGTTGATATCCCGCTGGCCGATGGCGTCCTGCATGCAGTTGATGACGTGAACCTGCATGTCGATCGCGGCGAGACGTTGTGCATTGTCGGCGAGTCCGGCTGCGGAAAGTCACTTACCTCGCTTGCCCTGATGGACCTTCTTCCCAAGAAGGCCATCCGCACAATTGCAAGGCTGGATCTGAACGAGGCCAGCATTCTGGATTATTCCGAAAGGCAGATGTCGGATGTCCGGGGCAATCGGATGGGAATGATTTTCCAGGAGCCCATGACGAGCCTGAACCCGGCATTCACCATTGGCAACCAGATGGTGGAAACGCTGCGCCGGCATCGCGACATATCCAAATCGGACGCAAAGGATCTTGCCAAGCAGATGTTGGAAAAGGTGGGGATTACTGCCGCTGAGCAGCGCCTTACCCAGTATCCGCATCAGCTGTCAGGCGGGCTTCGCCAGCGTGTGATGATTGCAATGACATTGTTGTGCGAACCGGAATTGATTATCGCGGACGAGCCGACCACAGCGCTTGATGTCACGATCCAGGCACAGATCCTGTTGCTGCTGCGAGAGTTGCAGGACGAGTATGACATGGGGCTCATTCTGATTACCCATGACCTTGGCGTGGTCGCCCGTATCGCGACACGGGTTGCGGTGATGTATGCCGGCCAGATTGTCGAGCAGGGCACGGTGGAACAGATTTTTGAAAATCCCATGCACCCATATACGCGCGGCCTCATGCGGTGTATTCCGGTACCGGGGAAAACCCGGCCGGGCGAGCCGCTCGGATCGATTCCGGGGATGGTGCCGTCACTGATTGGCAGCTTTACCGGCTGCCGGTTCGCGGACAGATGCGATCTGGTGAAAGAGGCCTGCCGCAAGAGCGACGTCGCGCTTCGTGATGTTGCCGGCAAGACGCAGGCCTATCGCTGTGTGATTGACCCGCAGGCGATGACAAAGGTGGCATGATGGCTGAGGTGATGATCAACGCCAGCGCTGTGACCCGCGACTTTTCCATTTCGCGTGGCATGTTCCGCGGCAAGCAGCGCCTTCAGGCGGTAAACGGGGTGGACCTGACCGTCACCCGCGGCGAGGTTCTGGCACTGGTTGGGGAATCCGGCTGTGGCAAGACAACGCTGGCGAAAATCCTGCTTGGCCTGTTGCCGCAGACAAGCGGTTCCATATCGCTGTGCGGCACGCCGATCGGCAGCGTGCCGCGTCTCGAGCTGTCCAGAATGATCCAACCCATTTTTCAGGACCCTTACTCGTCACTGAACCCGCGCAAGAGCATTGGCAGCATTATCGGTCTTCCAATGCGGGTGCAGGGCATCGAAGACCAGCAGACGATCCTTCGGCGGGTCGAGGAAACGATGGAGCTTGTGGGTCTGCCACCGCGCCTGCTGAACGCCTATCCAAACCAGCTTTCAGGTGGCCAGCGCCAGCGTGTCGCCATAGCCCGCGCCCTGGTCAACAGACCCCAGATAGTTGTATGTGATGAGCCGACATCGGCGCTTGACGTCTCGGTGCAGTCGCAAATCCTGAATTTGCTGAATGACCTGCGGACAGAGCTTAACCTCACCTACATCATCATCAGCCACAATCTGGCGGTTGTCGAACATATCGCCAGCCGGGTTGCGGTGATGTATCTGGGCCGTATTGTCGAACAGGCCGAGACCACCGCCCTGTTTCGCAATCCACAACACCCCTATACGCGGGCATTGCTTGATTCGGTGCTGACACCCGATCCGCGTCTTGGTGTGCCCAATACCCAGTTGGGTGCCAGCTACCCCAATCCGATTGACCCGCCGAGCGGCTGTGCCTTCCATCCACGGTGCGCCAACGCGATGCCGCATTGTGCGCAAACCGCACCGGGCGGCATGGTCCATAATGATGCCTATGTTGAATGCCATCTCTACAGTGACGCGGGTGTGGCGAAGGCCGGGTGATCAGGCCGGGTGATCAGGCTGATTGATCAGGCCGAATGATCAGCCCCTCAAAGCGGCGAGATCGGGGATCGGCCGCCTCGTCGCATCATGGCCGGCAAGAACGGATTCCAGCGCTCTGGCGACTTCCACCACCAACCGGTCATTGCCGGGTGCGCTCATAACCTGAATGCCAAACGGCATGCCGGCGTGATCCAGTCCACAAGGAATGGCCACACTGCAGGCAAGCGCCATCGTCGGCAGATAGGTTATGCCAAGCCAGCGCATATAGGTCTCCATCGGTGCGCCGTCAATTTCGCTGATGGACCATTGATCGTGCGGAAACGGTGTCGACGAGGCTGCCGGGCAGATTACCACATCGATATCTTCGAACAGATCAAGCCAGGCGCGTGCGATCCGTGATTGCTGAAGATGCGCCTTGGCCACATCGCCAAGGCTGTAGGCAAGCCCGCGGTCGACATTATCAACAACATTCGGGCTCAGGCGTTCCCGATGATCACGAACCCGGTCGCCGTGGGCGGCAACAAAATTGACACCGCGCAGAACCTCGAAACAATTGTCACCGTCGGTGAAATCAGGGCTTGAATCAATGGCCGTGGCAAAATGATGCCGGAAGATTCCGGCACGGTTGAGGAAAATGTCGCGGTAGGATTCCGACATGGCCGCGCTGCCAAGATCCGGCGTAATCATCGCCCGGATGCTGCCAAGGTCGGCATCTTCCAGCGGGCTGTGTAATTCCGGAACCGGTGACGTGGAAAACGGGTCATGCGGATTCGGCCCCGCCTGTGCCCGAAGAAGCAGACAGGCGTCATCGACGGTGCGCCCCATTGGCCCGAGAACCGAGAAGGGAAGCAGGCCGACGGGCCGGCCTTCAGCGGCAATCACGCCGGGGCTTGGGCGTATGCCGACAACACCGCAGAAGCTGGCCGGCGTACGCAGGCTTCCTCCATAGTCCGATCCGCTGGCAAGCGGCACCATACCGGTGGCCAGCGCCACCGCCGATCCGCCGGATGACCCGCCGCAGGTCCGTGCGGGATCGAACGGATTGCCTGTCGCGCCAAAAACAAGGTTGCGTGTGTTGGCGCCAGCCCCGAATTCCGGTGTATTCGTCTTTCCAAGGATTATGCCGCCAGCTTCACGAATATTGGCGACGACACCCTGATCCTTCGCCGGCACATGCTCGGCATATAATTTCGATCCGGATGTCGTGCGAATGCCGGCAGTCGCCTCAAGGTCCTTAATGCCGATCGGAATTCCGTGCAACAGCCCCAGCTCCCCGCCGTCAAGAACCGCTTTTTCGGCATTGCGCGCTTCCGACCTCGCCCGGTCATAGCTCTTTGTCACCATGGCATTCAACGCGCCATCGACACTCTCGATCCGATCAATGCAGGAATCGACAAGTTCAACCGGCGAGATGTCCTTGCGGCCAATCATCCGGCGCAATTCACTGGCAGTCAGATCACATAAATCCGGCATGTTTTTCTCTTCCCTTTTTCAACCTTCAAATCAACTTCAGGCCGCTGGCGTTTCCCCGGCACCAAGATCCCACCACAGGCCCGTCATCAACCGCAAAGCGGTCCTTGTCGTGCCTTCGAGAATATGCTCGTTCGGGGCATGCTGCGAACATCCGGCATAGGAATGTGGCACCCATATTGTCGGCAAGCCCAGCACGTCTGCAAACACGTCGTTCGGCAGGGAGCCGCCAAGGTTCGGAATCACGGCAATATCGCCGCCATGTGTTTCGGCAAGCGATGCGACAACCCATTTCGCCCACGGATGGTCCGGGTCAAGTCGTGTCGCATACATGGGGTCGCGCTCGGCCTCGATCTCGATGGCGTTGAAGCCATGTTTGTCGAGATGCGTTCTCAGCATCGGCATCAATTGATCAGGGTCGGTGCCAACAACATAGCGAAGATGCCCGAAAACGATGGCCGATGGCGGGATCGCATTGGCCGGCGATTGCGGGTTGCCGGTTTCAAAGGCGCGGATTTCAAAGGTATTGCTGGCGAAGACCCGCTCGGCCGGGGTCATGTCGGGCTCACCCCAGTTCGGGTTGATGGTGGGCGCATTCTCGCCACCGCCAACATCAAGCCTTGCGATGGCAGCCCGCACCGAATCCGACATCTCGGTGCTGCGCCAGCCTTCGACCAGGATCTTGCCGTTCGGGTCAACCATGCTGGCAATGGCGTGCGCCATCACGATTCCCGGATTGGTCAGCAGCCCACCCCAGTTTCCGGAATGGTGGCCGCCATCATGCACGTCAAGTTTCATCGTGAAGTTAAAGACGCCACGCGAACCCATGAACATGGTGGGCGTGTCCGGGTGGATGCGCGGCCCGTCCGATGCGATGAAAACATCGGCGTCAAAGAGATGTTTGTTCGCCGCACAGAATTCCTTGAGCCCGGGGGACCCGCGCTCCTCGCCCATCTCGATCAGGACGATGATGTTGAAGCCCAATGCGCCACGCGTATCGAGGACAGTCTTCAACGCGGCGAGATTGATCGTATGCTGGCCTTTGTTGTCAGCCGTGCCGCGGCCATACCAGCGATGTCCGCTTTTTGTGATGAGCCACGGGTCGATCCCGTCAATCCACTGGCCGTCATACCCGGCCACGACATCACCATGCCCATAGGTCATCACCGTTGGCAGCCCGTCACCTTCCTGCCGTCGCGCCACCAGAATGGGGCCGGCATCGCTGCGCGGGTTCGGATGGATCGTGCAGTCGAACCCCATCGATGACAGAAAGGGTGTCATCTCATCGTCAAGGTAACTCTGCAGGGCAGCCTCACAGCCCGCAAGGTTGCTCTCGGTCCTGACGGCAACCCGCCGTGCCAGATCAGCCTCGAAAGAGCCATTCAAGAAATAGTCATCAATTTGACCGAGTGCCTCGTCACGTCCCATCTGCGCTCTCCTCAACCCTGACATTCACTTTCAGATTTTATTGCGGAATCTGATTAACTGCCATCGAAATACCGAACCGGCTCGTATTTCCTGACGTCAAACATCAACATGACCGACAGGGTGATGGATTTCACCGCGAACATGGATATGAAGGCATGGGATCCAGGATCATCCGGCTGAATTCAGCCGCCGGTCCTTTGATGCCGGTCAGCATGGCAATGAGAGCGGTCACCGCATCGACCCAACGCGTCATGGCTGTCAGGCGCCTTCCGCCAGCCCCAGAATCTCCCGTGCTTTCATTTCAACAGGAAGGTCGATCATGCGCCCTTCATATGACGATGTGCCGCGCCCCTCTGTCTCAAGAGCCTGCAATACGCCCCGCGCCCAGACCACATCTTCGGGTGACGGCAGGAAGGCGTCTCTTGCCGGTGCGATCTGTGCCGGATGGATCAACAGCTTGCCCCCGAAGCCCAGATTTTTCGCGGCCCTGGCATCGTCAGCGGTTGCGCTTTCACTCTTGAAGTCAACGGTAACGCTGTCGATCGGCGGCGGCTTGCCGGCGAGACGCGAATGCAGGACGATCTGCGATCGCGCATATGCCAGGGCCTGTTGATCAGTGCCGCTTCCCGAATCCAGCGCGAAATCGAGATGCCCGAAGGCGACCCGGTCGACATTGTCCGCGGCCAGAATCTCCGGAAGCGCGAAAAGCGATTTGACTGTTTCAATCTGGGGAAGGAGCATCCGTTTGTTATCAAGGGCGTCATCGACCCGTTTCAGGCACCCTTGCCCGTCCGCCTTGGGAACCATGACGGTCTGCACGGGCAGATGGCGTATCATCGCCACGTCCAATTCGAAATGCGTTGAACCGGTGTCGTTGATCCGGATGATCACCCGCGACCAGTCCAAATCGCCTGCTTTTATGGCGTCGCGGCCAGCCATCTTGTTCTTCGGGGTTACGGCATCCTCAAGGTCGATGATCACCCGATCGGCCCCGGATGACAGGGCTTTGACGAATCTTTCCGGCCGGTCGGCCGGGACAAACAGATATGTGATTGGCTGTGGCATGGCGGTTCTGCCGCCTCAGGTTGATGCCGCTGCGGAACCGCCGAATTCGGCGCGGATCGCATCGGTATGTTGGCCAAGCGAGGGCACGGGGCCATATTGCAGATCCTCACCGCGGGTCACAAACCCCGGTGCCATCAGCTCGATCTCGCCGCCATCCGATCGCACGGTGATGAACCGGTTCTGCGGATGCGCTGTCAGATCCTGCAGATCTGTCAGGCGCCCGAACGCGACGCCGGCAGCATCCAGACGTTCGATAATGTCCTCGCGTGGCGCGCTGGCGAACACGCCGGCCATGATCTCCTCCAGCGCGTCACGGTTGGCGACCCGGTTGTTGTTGCTGTCAAATCGTGGGTCCGTGGCAATGCCGGCATCGCCAAGGACCTCACTGGCA
This sequence comes from Rhodobiaceae bacterium, assembly GCA_038138545.1. Classification (GTDB taxonomy): domain Bacteria; phylum Pseudomonadota; class Alphaproteobacteria; order Puniceispirillales; family Puniceispirillaceae; genus UBA8309. The sequence goes on from JAYQDX010000021.1 coordinate 23,148, forward strand.
AGCCGGCCCCATTCACGTTCATTCTGGATCGAGATCAGCACGGCCTTGCTGTCGCCGCACATATAGGCGCCATAGGGGGCGATGGTCGGATGCCGCAACCCGACGCGGGCCGGCGGCTTGCCGCCATAGCGGGTCTGTAGATACGGGACATTCATCCAGTCGGCCAACGCATGATAGAGCGAGACGTCGATGATACGTCCCCTGCCGTTGCGTGTTCTGGCGAACAGCGCCTGCATGATGGCCTGGAAGGACTGCATTCCGGCAGCGATATCGCAAACCGAAACGCCGACCCGCGCGGCCCCGTGTTCGGTGCCGTTGACAGCACAGAGACCACTTTCGGCCTGTACCAGCAAATCATAGGCCTTCTGATCGCGGTAGGGTCCATCGCGGCCATAGCCGGTGATCGAACAACAGATGAGGGACGGGTGCCGGGCCAGGAGCCCCTCCATGGCGAATCCCATACGCTCGATGGCACCGGGGGCGAGATTCTGGATAAACACGTCGGCACTGGCGATCATCGCGGCCAGGATGGACTTGTCAGCTTCGTCCTTCAGGTTCAGACAGACGGATTCCTTGCCGCGGTTGAGCCATACGAAATAGGCGCTGTCACCATTCACCAGCGAATCATACCGCCGTGCGAAATCACCTTCGGCGCGCTCGATCTTGATCACGCGCGCCCCGGCATCGGCAAGGCGTGACGAGGCATAGGGCGCGGCCACGGCCTGTTCGAGTGCGATTACAGTGATGCCTTCAAGATCATTCAAAGCTGGCTCCCAGTTTCAGGCCGAAAGATACGCTTCCCGCGACAAAACATAAGTTGTTGGCTCTCTTGGCCTGCCGAAGGAATCTACTATAAAACATGCGGGAAGTGGTATCATGGAGTTTGGTGGCCGGGTCAAGATAAGGCCGGG
>JAYQDX010000021.1:24158-29129 GCA_038138545.1 Rhodobiaceae bacterium
GGCCGGGTCAAGATAAGGCCGGGGCAAGGCACGATCTGGTCAGGGGATTTTTCCCGGACCATTCGTCGCGAGGGGATATCATGTCATTATTGACGGACGGGATTATCGACATCGCCATGCGTCCGACGGATCAGGTGCCGGACCTGCCACTCAGCTTTGCAAGACTCTCGCTTCTTGACTGGATGACCTGCGCCGTCGCCGGTGTCGGCGAGCCGCTGGCGATCAGGCTCCGGCAGATGGCGGCCAATGAAGGTGGGCGGCCTCTGGCATCCGTCATCGGCGGGATGCGGGCACCGCCACGCATGGCCGCGCTGGTGAATGGCGCGACAAGCCATGCGCTTGATTATGACGATACGCATTTTGCCCATGTCGGACATCTGTCGGTCGGAATCTACCCTGCCGCGCTGGCCATCGCCGAGATGCAGGATGTTTCTGCCGAGGAAATGGTCACAGCATTCCTCCTTGGCGCCGAGGGGGCCATCCGCGTCGGGATGACCCTTGGTCGCGCGCATTACAATCATGGCTTTCACCAGACAGCCACCGCCGGCGCCTTCGGGGCGACACTGGCGGCAGGAAGGTTGCTTGGGCTTGATCAGCGGCAGATGCGTCACGCGCTGGGTCTGTGCGCGACGCGGGCCTCCGGCCTGACCTCGCAGTTCGGCAGCATGGGCAAGCCCTATAATGCCGGCATCGCCGCTGCGAATGGTGTGGAATGCGCGACGCTTGCCAGCCTTGGGTTCACCTCGGCGGATGACGGCCTGATGGGCCATCAGGGGTTTGTCGGGGCGCATCTTCCCGGCGGGGCGGTGGCGGCTGACCCCGACATGATTTTTAACAGCTACCTGTTCCCGGATAACAAATACAAGCTTCACGCCTGCTGCCACGGACTGCACCCGATGATCGAGGCGCTGCTTGGCGCGAAAGAACTGGCCGGGGTGCAGCTGGATGATATCGGCACCTTCGCGCTGTCGACCAATCCGCGATGGCTGGCGGTCTGCGATATCAAACGGCCACGCACCGGGCTGGAGGTGAAATTCAGCTATAACTGGCTGGCCGGGATGACGCTCCGCGGCGACAATACGGGCGATGACAGGCTGTTTGCCGACAGCCTTGCCGGTGATGCCGCCCTCGCGGGCTTTGCCGAGCGGATCAGCGTCACAGGTGATGACAATCTGACCGATCTGCAGGCGCGCGGCGAGATCAGGCTTGCGGATGGTCGCGACATTCCGGTCTGGTTCGATCTGGCCGATCCGTTCGCTCCGGACGTGCTGGCTGAGAAGCTGCAACGGAAATCATCAACGATGATCGGTGATGCGAGCGCTGTCATCTGGGACCTTCATCCGCGCCTCGGCCAGCTTGGCGCGCGTGATGTCGCCGGTGCGTTGCTGGCAGCCAGTGCGGACGGTCAGGCCATCAACGGCTAGGTATCGGCAGCTGCCGTCACGGCGGCGTCACGGCGTCACCCTGCCTGCGGCTACCATCGGGCCTCGGCCCGCATGGCCACAGGCCCGCCATCCCGCGCCGTCCACAGCGACATGCCGCCATCACGCTCCGCGGCATGCACACCATAAGGCGCATCATCGAACAGCGGAGATTTGCCGCGAAAGCTGAAGGTTTTCGGCGTCTTGCCCGCCAGATCGGCCGCCATATGCGCCATCATCGTCGCCTGCAACGGCCCGTGCACCACAAGGCCGCCATAACCCTCGACCTCGCGGGAATAGGGGGCGTCATAATGAATCCGGTGACCATTGAAGGTGATCGCCGAATAGCGGAACAGCATTGTCGGTGTCGGTGTGACCGTCAGATTATGCGTGCCGGTCGGTGCCGGGTCCTCCTGTCTTACCGGACCCGAGCCGGTGGCAGGCGGCGGGTCGCGATAGACGATATCCTGGCGCTCGCGCACGCATGTCCGGCCCGCGCAGCCATAGTCATGAATGACCGTGACAAAGCACAGTGTCCCCGACCGGCCGGTTTTGATCTCGATATTCTGGATGGTGGAATGGCGGGTAACGTCCTTGCCGATGATCAGCGGGGCCCTGAATTCGATCTCACCGCCAGCCCACATCCGGCGTGGCAGCGGCACAGGCGGCAGGAACCCGCCGCGCTTTGGATGTCCGTCATGGCCAAGCTCGTCCAGGGGGGCAACGGGCTGCGCAAGGCAGAAATGGATCATCAGCGGCGCGGCACCGCCATTCTCGGTCGGCGCGTCGGCGCCGATGGTCGCGTTGAAGCGCGCCACAAGCTGGGGCGACAGCATTTCCGACATGGTCTCGCTGTTGCCGATCCAGCGGCGGAGATGATCAAGGTCGAGATCCATGACAGTGGCCCCTTGCGTGTGCGTCAGAATGACCGCGGCATACCAAGCACATGCTCGGCAATGTAGCTGAGGATCAGGTTGGTCGAAATCGGTGCCACCTGATAGAGCCGGGTTTCGCGGAACTTGCGCTCGATATCATATTCGCAGGCGAACCCGAACCCGCCATGGAACTGGATACAGGCATTGCCAGCCTCCCATGATGCCTTGGCGGCCAGATATTTCGCCATATTGGCCTCGGCACCGCAGGGCTTGTCGGCGTCGAACAGCGCGCAGGCCTTGTAGCGCATCAGATTGGCAGCCTCCACCTCGATAAAGGCTTCGGCAATCGGAAACTGTACGCCCTGATTCTGCCCGATCGGACGGCCGAAGACCTCGCGCTCGCTGGCATAGGCCGCCACCCGGTCGATGAACCAGTAGCCATCACCGATACATTCCGCCGCAATCAGGGCGCGTTCGGCATTCAGGCCGGTCATGATGTATTTGAACCCCATGCCTTCCTCACCAATCAGGTTTTCGGCCGGGATCTCGAGATTGTCGAAGAACAGCTCGTTCGTCTGATGGTTCACCATATTGTCGATGGGGCGCACCGTCATGCCTGACTTCGTGGCCTCATGGATATCGACAAGGAAGATGGACAGCCCCTCGGATTTCTTTTTGACCTCGTTCAGCGGCGTGGTGCGCGCCAGCAGGATCATCAGATCGGAATATTTCACCCGGCTGATCCAGACTTTCTGGCCATTGATGACGTATCTGTCGCCCCTGCGCACCGCGGTTGTCTTGATCTTCGTGGTGTCGGTGCCGGTTGTCGGTTCGGTGACACCCATCGACTGCAGGCGCAGCTCTCCACTGGCGATTCGCGGCAGATAGGTCTGGCGCTGTTCTTCCGAGCCATGCCGGATCAGGGTGTTCATATTATACATCTGGCCGTGGCAGGCTCCGGAATTGCCGCCGGCGCGATTGATTTCCTCCATGATCACGCTTGCCGCCGTCAGCGACAGGCCCGACCCGCCATATTCCTCGGGGATGAGAGCGGCCATCCAGCCGGCTTTCGTCAGCGCATCGACAAACCTTTCCGGATAGGCACGGTCATGGTCTATCTTGCGGTGATACTCATCCGGAAACTCGGCACAGACAGCACGGACACCGGCGCGAATATCCTCAAACTCGTCAGACATGGACTGCAAGACAATCTCCATCGGTTGATGCGCTAATGTATGACGTAGGTGATGACGTCGCAAATGCGGCTTTTATTTTCATGCCATACATAATCCAGATGTGATGCTGCCAGTGCCGGACAATCACAACAACAACCTAGTAAATTATGCCTGGCAAGGTGGGTTGCAATGTGGTCGCGCATATCGTCCATAGAACTTGCCCGACGAAGGCCGGCCGCAAGCAATGGATAATGGGCCCGGGGAACAGCGACCTTGCAACTGGGATCTGCGAGGTTCATCAGGCCCGGCGTTCAGAGTTGTCCCGATAATCAGAGGAGCCGCCGGCACCGGCGGTCTTCCCGGAGATTATGAGGTCCCTACATACATCTGTGTCCATTCGGATAGCGGTTTTGTCGGGGTGATGCTGGATCAGGCGGGGAAATCCATCTCGCCCCGCATCATTCTGTTGATGGTTTCCGCTGTCAATTCAGGCATGTCCGGTGCGACTGGCGCAATGCGGGGCAGGCGCAGGCGTGACTTTGTCCCGTCAACCCCGTCGCGGCGGACATAGCGGTCCGCGTCACCCTGATAGGCCACATAATCCCATGGCGGGTTTGTTCCGGGGACCGTGGCGATAAAGCGCCGTCGCCGCTGGCTGGCAATCACCTCCGACATCAGCGCTTCAGGATCATAATCCTGCATCGCAATCCGGCGCAGCTCGCCAAGAATTGTGGCATGTGCCGGTTCTTCGGCAAGATTCCGGAGTTCATCGGGGTCGGAAACCAGATTGAACAGCAGGTCGGGCTGCCCATGGGTGAAGATATATTTGTATTGCCCCTTCCTGACCATGCGGCAGGGAACGCACGGCCCGATCGCCAGATAGTCGCTGACCGCGATATCCGGCCAGTCGCCATCCTCGCCGTCAAGCAATGCCGTGATCGCGTTGCCGGCCAGTTCGGCTCCCATCTGTTCAGGAAGCTTTGCCGCGCCGCCACCCATTTCGATCAGCGTCGGCGCCAGATCCACCAGTGATGTAGTGGCCTCGACCCGCGCGCCGCGCCGACCATTCGGTGCTGACACAATGAGTGGAACCCTCGCGGACCATTCCCAGAAACACTGTTTGAACCACATGCCGCGTTCACCAAGCATCTCGCCATGATCAGAGGTGAAAATGACCACCGTGTCATCCCGCAGGCCGGTTTCCTCAAGCTGGTCCAGAAGCTTGCCGATTTTCTCGTCGATATAGGAAATCATTGCGAAATAGGCATGGCGCGTCTTGCGCAGATGCTCCTCGGTCACAGTATGCCGGTGCCGACCATGGGCAAAGAACAGGGCTTTGGAGAAATAATCAAGCTCGGCAAAAGGGATCGCCGGCACATCGGGGAGGCCTATGTCGTCATGATCATAGAGATCCCAATATTGCTGCGCGACATTGAACGGGGTATGCGGGCTGGTGAAAGAGACAACCCCGAAGAACGGTTTTGTCCCGTCCTGTCTGGC
>JAYQDX010000022.1:0-22190 GCA_038138545.1 Rhodobiaceae bacterium
CCCCCGGACACTGGGCCACAATGACCTCATACCAAGATATGGGCGGTTTTATAGCGTGGAACCCCCATATATGCCAGCCACCATATCAGCCAATCGACGCCGCTGTTGGGGCAGATCGGCATGATATGACGCGAACACCCGGCGTTCCAGAAAATGCCCGGTCAGCGCCAGGCCGGCATCGAAATCATGACGGTTGCAGGCCACACCGCCAAGAAATCGTGGCAGGGCCAGCATCCGGCCGGCAAACTCACCGGCCTCACCCTCGGCGACAGCACGTCCTGATTTCGGACTTACATGGGCCAGCCTGCCGGTCTGTCCAGTCACGGCGCAATGTTCCAGATCAAGACTGAACCCGACCGACTGAAGCAGGCCAAGCTCCCAACGGATATAGCCCTCAAGCCAGCGATTGTCGGGATCCTCGATCCGCAGAAGCTGCAGCAGCGCCCCGGTGGCCTCGAACAGCACCGGCTGCGCCTCGCGTTCGGGAAGACTGCCATCCAGCAGCGCGCAGGCCGAGGCGATGGCGGCAAGTCGTAGCGGATCATCAAGAAGCAGGGCCGTCACCGGATCGTCCAGCTCGATCGAGAATTGGCCAAGCTGTTCTAAGAGGCGGGCGCGCCAGCTGGCACGGACCAGATTGCCGGGTTGCAGGACGCCGCGCATCCTTGCCGAGCTGGCCCCGCGGACAAGCCCGGCATGACGTCCTTGAGTCGGTGTCAGAAGCGTGACGAGCGCGCTGTTCTCGCCATAGGGACGCACCGAGAGAACCAGCGCCTCCGCAACCCATTCAGGCATTATAATCGAGGTCCCAGACGGAATAACGGGCGGCATCATCCATCCAGTCCTTGCGCACCTTGACATGGCTCATCAGATGGATGCGCCGTCCAAGCGCCTCTTCAAGCTCGATCCGCGCCGCCATCCCGATCCGCCGGATCGTCGCCCCGCGCTTGCCAAGAATGATCCCGCGGTGCCCCTCGCGCGCGACATAGATCGACAGCCGCACCGTGGCACTGCCATCATCCAGCTCTTCCCATTTCTCGGTCTCGACCGTCAGCTGGTAGGGAAGCTCCTGATGCAGATTGAGGAACAGCTTCTCGCGCATGATCTCGGCCGCCAGCAGCCGCATCGGCATATCCGAAAGATCATCCGGATCGAACAGATACGGGCCGGGCGGCATCCTGCCAGCCAGCCAACGCCGCAGATCGTCGATGCCGTTGCCGGTGGTGGCCGAAAGCATGAAAACACGCTCGAATTCACACATCCGCGACAACTCATCGGCGCGCTCCAGCAGCCGCTCGGGCGGCGCCAGATCGATCTTGTTCAGCACCAGCGACGCGCGCCGTCCGGATTGTGCCAGCTCCTCGACAATGCGGGCCGTATCCTCGTCGATCTCGCGCCTGGCGCAATCATGAAGCAGCAGCAGCACATCGCCATCCTCGGCGCCTTTCCAGGCCGCGCTGACCATGGCGCGGTCAAGCCGGCGCTTCGGTTGAAAGATGCCGGGCGTGTCGATGAAGATGATCTGTGATGTGTCCTCCATGGCGATGCCACGGACGCGTGATCGCGTTGTCTGCACCTTTGGCGTCACGATCGACACCTTGGTGCCGACCATGGCGTTCATCAGCGTCGATTTGCCGGCATTCGGCGCGCCAATCAGGGCGACAAACCCGGCGCGGGTCGGGGTATCCGTATGATCAGACATCGCCATGACCCTCACCTTCAATCACCGCCAGAAGGCGCGCCGCGGCGCGTTGTTCGGCCTGTTTGCGCGATCCGGCGCTTGCCTCGATTTCGGCGAACCCCTCGATTGAGACGGCATAGGTCATTTCCGGCGCGTGGTCGGGACCGCTGCGCGTCACGAGCCGGTAATGCGGCAGCGCAGCCCCCCTGCTCATGGCGAATTCCTGAAGTCGCGATTTGGCATCCTTTTCATCCTTCGCCGGCGCATCCGCATCAATTGGCCAGTGCGCCAGGACCAGTGCCCGCACTGGCGCCATGCCGCCATCAAGATAGATCGCCGCCACCAGACTTTCGACAACATCGGACAGGATCGACTCATTGCTCGCAACATCCATACCGCTCTGCACCCTGATATGCGCCGCCAGGCCCAACTTGCGTGCCACATCGGCCAAGGTGGATTGCCGTGCCGCAGCGTGAAACCGAAGCGACAACCCGCCCTCGTCATCCTCTGGATGGGCGGCGTGGAAATGCGCTGCCAGGACAAGTCCCAGAACGCGGTCACCAAGAAACTCCAGCCTCTCATAGGTAGTGCCGTCAATTTTCGCGCTGGAATGTGTGAGTGCCTCGACCAGCAGGGCGCGGTCCGCAAAACTGTGGCCGATAATGGCCTCAAGCCCGGCCAGTTCCTTGTCCTGCGCGCGCGAGCCGGTCAAGTAATCCCATCCCCGATGCGGCCGTAACGGATGGCGAAAGGCCATTTCCAGACCTGCCACCAGCGTGAGGTGCCATTGTGACTGAAGAACAGGAACTGCGCCTTGCCGATCAGATTCTCAAACGGGACCATGCCGACGGACGGTGTGCGGCTGTCATTCGAATTGTCGCGGTTATCACCCATCATGAAGAAATGTCCCTCGGGAACGACATGGGTACGCGTGTTGTCGAGCATGCCGCCATCAGTCATCTCGCGAATGCGATGCATGCTGCCTTCCGGCATGGTTTCGACGTAATCATCATATTTCATTACCCTGACGCCATCGGTGGCGGTGCCGATATCGGCATGCTGGCGCAGCACAGGCGTGTCATTGATGTGCAGTATGCCACCGCGCACGGCGATTTCGTCGCCGGGAAGGCCGACCACGCGTTTGATGAAGGCCACCGATTCATTATTCGGCTGCCGGAACACGACAACATCCCCGCGATCCGGCTCATCACCGAGAATACGGCCGTCAAAGGGAACAAGGCCAAGCGGCAGCGAATAGCGCGAATAGCCATAGGAAAATTTCGAAACGAACAGATAATCACCGACCTTCAATGTCGGAATCATCGACCCTGACGGAATATTGAAAGGCTCGAACAAAAGTGTGCGGAAACACAGCGCCAGCGCGCCGGCAATGATGATGGTACGGAACGGCTCGAAGCTCTTGTCTTTTTTCTTCGTACTCATGCGCCTCAACCGGGTCCCGTTGCTATAATGTAACTTGCTGTCATGTTGTCTGTCTTTGCGCCGAAAGCACCACAAAGGCAACCGCATAGGGCGGCTCGTCGCTGAGCGACAGGCTGACTGTCGCGTTATAACCCTGAGGTGTCAGCCTCTCAAGCGCCGTTTTACACCGCCCGGTCAGCAGCAGTTCAGGCGCGCCGCCAACGCGGTTGGAAATTTCGGCATCGCGCCAGCCCATGCCGTCGATACCAGACCCGCTCAACGCCTTGTAAACAGCTTCCTTGGCGGCAAAACGTTTGGCGAAATGGAGCCCCGGCTCTGTACGCAAATCCGCCGCAGCACGCTCGGCGTCGGTGAATATGCGATCAAGGAACCGGTTGCCAAACCTCTCAATCGACCTGCTGATACGACGCTCGTCGACAATATCTGTTCCGATACCAAGGATCACGAGGCACGCGCCTCATCCATCAAACGCCGCATCCTGCCAATGGCGGCATCAAATCCGACAAAAAGACTCTCACCCATCAGGAAATGCCCGATATTCAATTCGTGCATTTGCGGGATGGCGGCGATGGCCCCGACCGTGTCGTAGTCAAGCCCATGCCCGGCATGGCATTCCAGCCCCAGCGAGTCGGCAAGCGCCGCCGCCTCGGTGATGCGTGTCAGTTCAGAGGCGCGCGATGCGGCATCATGACAATAGCGGCCAGTGTGAAGTTCGACGATATCCGCACCAACCGCGGCGGCGGCGCGAATTTCAGCCTCGCTTGCCTCGATGAACAGCGACAGCCTGATCCCGGCATCCCTGATCCGGTTGAAAAACGGCGTCAGTTCGGCCTCACGGCCAGCCACGGCAAGCCCGCCCTCGGTCGTCACCTCCTCACGGCGTTCCGGCACGATACAGGCGGCGTTGGGCTTAACCTCGCAGGCGATATCGACCATTTCGCCGGTCGCCGCCATCTCGAAATTCAATGGCAGGGAAATGGCGTCTTTCAGGGCATGTATATCGGCGTCGCGAATATGGCGCCGGTCCTCGCGCAGATGCGCGGTGATGCCGTCGGCGCCTGCCGCCTGCGCCGCCAACGCGGCACGCACCGGGTCCGGATTGTCACCGCCACGGGCGTTGCGAAGGGTCGCAACATGATCAATGTTGACGCCAAGGCGGAGGGTATTTTCGGTCATTGGCCAGTCTCGCTTTCCCCTTTTCCGGGAACCTTCACATTGTCGGTTTCATTCGCTTCAGGGTTGTCGCCCGAAGATCCACCGTCAGGAGTTTCATTCTGCATGTTATCATTCTCAGGCAACAGACCGGCCCGCCGCAGACGCGCCGCCGCCAGACGTTTCACCCGGTGCCGGCGCCATCCGTCAACAGCCCAGTAGGTAAAGCCGAATCCGGCAAACCAGGCAATGGTGCCGAGGACAAGACAGCCGACGATGATCGGCATGAACAGCGCCCCGATCAACGCCGCCGGATCGGCGATAAATGCCGCCATGAAGGAGGGAAGTGTGTCACCGATCGATTTCACCGAACCGCCAAACTCGGTGATGATGAAGGCACCAACCCGGTAATCAAGATAGAAGAAGAGTGGAAATGTCCACGGATTGCCGATGAAGGTGGCAAACAGGCAGGCCAGAAGATTGCCCCGCGTCAGATAGGCCAGCATCATCCCCACCAGAAGATGCAATCCAAGGAACGGGGTGAAGGACACCGCAATCCCCCATGCCGCGCCGACGGCAATCGACAGGGTAGACCCCGGCATCCGCCTGATACGTTGAATCAAATAGGAAAACAGACGCCCGAAACCCCTGGCCGGCCAGAAGATACTGCGGACCCGGTCAAACCTTGATTGGGCGCGACGGCGTTTGAACATGGAGGTCCCGATTGATTAAGGTGACAATCGCCGCTTGATGAAAACGACAATCAGGCAGAAATGGCATCCGGATCACAGGCGGTCCGCACGTTCTACGCTTTCTACATATTTATTCGCCTGCAGAACCGCAATGATGGCCCGCATATGTTCAACGTCTTTAACTTCAAGGTCCAGTTCAAAACGGAAGAAATCGGGGGTACGGTCGGTCAGGTGGATGTTCGAGATGTTCCCGCCTTGCTGGCTGATCACCGTGGCCAGCGACGCCAGTGAACCGGGTTCGTTCGTCAGCACCGTATTCAATCGGCCGCTGACACGGCGCAGACTGTCCTTGTCCCATGAAACATCCAGCCACAATTCCGGCGCATCGGAAAACTTGCTCAGCGTCGAGCATCCGACCTTGTGAACGGTAATCCCCTTGCCAGTCGTGAAAATACCGACAATGGCCTCACCCGGCAGCGGGTGGCAGCATCTTGCGATGGTCACGGCGGTGCCGGCATCATCTCCATCGATTTTCAGTTTCGGATGTCTCGCATCCTCGCGCTTGCGACCCTTCCGCCCCCTGCCGGCATCAACAACAATATCAGGATGCAGCCGTTCCAGAACGCGGATCGGTTGCAGCCTGTCCTCGCCGACAAGCGCAAACACCTCTTCAACCCTTGTCACACCGAACGCCGACAGTGACTGTTCGAGCGCGCGGCTGCGGAACGGACGGTCATGCTCACGGAATGTCTTTTCGATCAGGGCCCGGCCAATACGGCTGAATTCCGTCACCCGCTGGGCGCGGTGGAACCGGCGGATGGCCGATTTCGCACGGCCGGTCTTGACGAAACTTTCCCATTCCGCGCGCGGTTTTGCCTGGCTTGATGTCAGGATGTCGATTTGATCACCATTCTGCAGTTCGGTGGCCAATTGCCGGGTCTTGCCGTTGATTCGGACGCCGACGCAGGTCTCACCAATCTGGGTGTGAACGGCATAGGCGAAATCCACCGCCGTGGCCCCGCGCGGCAGAGCGATCAGATCGCCGCGCGGCGTGAAGCAGAACACCTGATCATGATAGAGGTCCATCTTGGTATGTTCGAGAAATTCATCGGCGCCGGCATCCTCGTCAAGCAGCCCGACAAGCTCTTCGACCCACTTGTATTTGCGCGGGCTGGCGTCCTGCGTTCCATCCTTGTAGTGCCAGTGGGCGGCCACGCCATGTTCGGCGACCCGGTGCATCTCGGGTGTTCGAATCTGCACCTCGATCCGGTGATTCTGCGGGCCGAGGAGACCTGTATGGAGCGATCGGTATCCGTTCCTTTTCGGGGTTGAGATATAGTCCTTGAAACGGCCCATGACGGTTGGATAGTTCTGATGCAACTGGCCAAGCCCGCGATAGCATTCCTCAACGGTGGGAACCAGAACCCGAAACGCCACGATATCGGCCAGCTGATCCATCGTAACAGCCTTGGTCTGCATTTTTCGCCAGATGGAATAAGGCGATTTGAGGCGGCCGGTGACACTGCATTCGATACCAATCTGCTCCAGCGTCGCCTGCAATTCGACCGAAATTGTGGGAATGGTGATTTCCGCTTCCGATGTTAGATATTCCAGTCTCGTCAGGATGCTCTGGCGCATGTCGCCATTCAGCACCTCGAACGCGCTGTCCTCAAGCTCGGTCTGGATCTTGGTCAATCCGATCCGTTCGGCAAGAGGCGCATAGATGTCCATCGTCTCGCGCGCAATCCTGACCTGCTTCTCCGGCTTCGGGATGAATGACAATGTGCGCATGTTGTGCGTGCGGTCGGCCAGCTTGACCAACAAAACCCGCACATCCTCGCTCATCGCCAACAGCAGCTTGCGGAAATTCTCGGCCTGGGCGCTGCTTGGCAGCGTCTTGATCGCCAGCCGGCTCAGTTTGGTCACACCATCGACAAGCTGCGCGACATCACCGCCGAATTCACCGTCAAGCGTCTGCAGCGTTACATCGCAATCCTCGACAGTGTCATGAAGCAGCGCCGTGATGATGCTGTCTTCATCGAGATGCATATCCAGAAGGATATTCGCTACGGCTATCGGGTGCGTGAAATAGGGCTCGCCGGAGGCACGTGTCTGGCCGTCATGCGCCGTGCGACCAAATTCAAACGCCCGCGCCAGGCGGTCGGCATCGACCGCCGCGTGGTAGGCACGCATCTTGTCAATAATGGGATCAGCCGTTCCGATCATCGCCCCGTCGACCAGTGCAGCGCCGGCAACACGACTGTGATCGCACAAGTCCGGCGTTCGAGGCTTAATCTTCGCCTGTCACCTGTGACAGGTCAACATCCTCAAACCCCGGCTCGCTGTCGGCGGCCGTGCTGACATGCATGCCGGCCTCGGCGCCCTCGGCCTCGCTGTAATCGCCGATCATTTCCGAAAGGTCCACATCGACAGCAGCCTCACCCTCGACAAGCATCGCGGGCTCTTCCTGTGCGGAAAGTCGTTGCAGCTTCTTCACAATGCCGTCATTGAGCCCATCAAAATCAACCGACTCGGCCGCGATTTCGCGAAGCGCAATGACCGGGTTCTTGTCATTGTCACGCTCAAGGGTCGGCAGGTCACCCTTCATGATCCCCCGTGCCCGCTGCGCGGCCGTCATCACGAGATCAAACCTGTTGGGGATTTTCTCGATACAGTCTTCTACGGTTACACGTGCCATGATGGTCTCCCGTCTTCGCGCCAGACCCGCGCCGTCGAGGCGAAAACGCATCGTGGGGCAGGACGGCAGCACTCGGTGTTTGAAACTGACCGGTGATGTAACCCAATTCAGGCCGGCGCGCAAGTCGAACCGTGCGATCTGCGGGTCTGATCTGTGGGCCTTTTTTGGGAGCCTAGCCTGACATGCGCCGAATCATCTGATCTTCCGGCAGCACGGCAACAAGATCGGCGATCCCCTGTCCCGTTACCGGATGAACATAATCGGGCGCCACATCCCGCAAGGGCAGCAGCACAAAGGCACGCTCATGCATGCGTGGATGCGGCAGGGTAATGCGGTCATCATCATGCTGCACACGCCCGAAATCCAGAAGATCAAGATCAAGCACCCGCGCCTCGTTCCTGATCTGCCTGACACGCCCGAATTCCGCCTCGATCCGGTGCAGCCCCTGCAGGGTGTCATGCATTGACAGCTTTGTGCGGGCGGCGATCACCGCGTTGACAAACCATGGCTGGTCTGTCAGCGGCACCGGCGCGGTCTCAAACCAGGCGGATATGCGAACAATCTCGATGCCGATTTCAGGAAACCGCGCGATCGCGGCCTCACAACCATCACGGGGGCTTTCGAAACCATCAGGCACAAGGTTGGCACCAATCCCGATGAGGACGTCGACCGAGGCGGCATTTTTTTCATAAACCATCTTTTGAACAAACCATCGAAATGAGTGAAATTATCAGACAGGCGCGCCCGTCTGCCGTCGCAGAAATAATGACGAAATGTAAACAGCCCCTTACAAAATAGTCGAATTTTGAAGCATTCTTTACATTTTGCAACATTGCTCGTATTTTCCCGATATTGGCAACTCAAATGATTTTTGTATGAGCATATTCTAGCGGCTGATCGCTAACGTTTCGGGACTTATTCTCACATGATTGTTTGGACAAGCTAATTCATAAAAGTTAATCATAAGGTACCATTGTGACAGACCAGACATACCGTGAGAGAACGGTTCTTTTCATCGACGGTTCAAACTTTTACGCCGCCGCGCGCACCCTCGGCATGGATATCGATTATGCCCGCATGCGAGCCCATTTCGCGCAGAATGCCAATCTGATCAGGGCGTGCTACTACACCGCCCTGCCCGAGGATCAGGAATATTCACCGCTCCGCCCCCTGATCGACTGGCTTGACTATAACGGCTATTCGGTGGTCAGCAAGCTGACCCGTGAATTCACCGACCCCGAGACCGGCAAGCGCCGGGTGAAGGGCAATATGGACATGGAAATCGCCCTGGACATGCTGCGGCTGGCACCAAAGATCGAGCATGCCATCCTGTTCTCCGGCGATGGTGATTTCTGTCGCCTTCTTGAGGATGTTCAGGGCATGGGCGTTCGCGTCACCGTTGTATCGACAACCAAGACATCGCCGCCAATGGCCGCTGATTCCCTGCGGCGGATGGCGGATGAATTCATCGAGATGGAAAACCTTCGCGAATTCATCACCAGACCGCCGCGCGACAATGTCGAAAGTGCCGAGGCCTGACGAAACGGTCCGGATGTGACAGCGTCGTGACAGGCTTCGTTCCACCCCCTCGCGACTGCGCACAATGCACGCGTCTCGTGGAGTTACGGCAAAGCTGCCGCCAACGGGAACCCTCCTGGCACAATGCGCCCGTTGCATCATTCGGTGACATCACGGCCCGCATCCTGATTGTTGGCCTGGCGCCCGGCCTTCGCGGTGCCAATCGGACCGGACGTCCATTCACCGGCGACTCCGCCGGCGGCTATCTGTTCACCATGCTGCGGCGGTTCGGGCTGGCAACGGGCGATTATCGCGAGGATGGCGATGATGATATCCGGCTTGCGGGTGTCCGGATCACCAACGCTGTGCGCTGTCTGCCACCCGCGAACAAACCGGTCGCCGCCGAGATCAACGCTTGTCGCCCCTATCTGGCGGCGGAGATCGCCGCGATGCCAAATCTCGAGATCATCCTGACATTGGGACGGCTTGCGCATGATGCCACCCTGCGCGGGATTGGATGGCGGCCCGCCTGCGTGCCATTCGGCCATGCCAGTGATCAGGCCATTGATTTGCAGGGCCGGATGGTCCGCATCATCAGCTCCTATCACTGTTCACGCTACAACACGCAGACCGGTCGCCTGACCGACGAGATGTTTGCCGAGATTTTCCGGATGATCACGGGGCCGGAGACGAGCGTTGCCAGCTAGCCCTTGCTGCGCAGAAGCCGCGCCTTTTCACGGCCCCAGTCACGGTCCTTCGCCGCCTGCCGCTTGTCCTGCTTGCGGCGACCCTTGGCAAGACCGATCTGAATCTTCGCCCGCCCGCGGTCATTGAAATACAGCACCAGCGGGACAAGAGTCATACCCTCGCGCCGGATCAGACCCAACAGCCTGTTCCGCTCACGCGCCTTGACCAGCAATTCACGCGGCCGTTTGGGTTCATGATTGTCGCGCGCCGGCTCATAGATCGGGATATTCGCGTTGAACAGCATCAGCCGGCCATGATCCTCGCCGGCATAGCTCTCGGCGATGCTGGCGCGGCCGGTGCGAAGCGATTTGACCTCGCTTCCGGTCAGGATGAGGCCAGCCTCGATCTGTTCCTGAATTTCATATTCATGCCTT
Organism: Rhodobiaceae bacterium; assembly: GCA_038138545.1. Taxonomy (GTDB): domain Bacteria; phylum Pseudomonadota; class Alphaproteobacteria; order Puniceispirillales; family Puniceispirillaceae; genus UBA8309. Next base: position 10,306 of record JAYQDX010000022.1, read on the forward strand.
GCGCGCCGGTTCTCGGCGACGCGGCCGGTTGTTATGTGCCCCTTGGCCATGGATCCATTCCCGCCAGTTGCACCGGCGCCGTCCCCGCGATGACGGGGACCGCCATCTAGTTGATCAGCCCGGCGCCGCGAAGCGCCGCCTCGACACGCGCCTTGCTGCTGTCAGCGATTTCGCACAGCGGCAGCCGCGTTCCGGATTCGCACAGTCCCAGCAGCTCGGCCGCATATTTGACCGGTCCCGGGCTGGCCTCGCAGAACATGGCATCATGCACCTCGATCATACGGGTGTTGATGTCCTGCGCCGTCTTCACATCACCGGCCATCCAGGCGTTGTGCATATCGGCCATCTGGCGCGGCGCGATGTTCGAGGTCACCGAAATGGCGCCATGTCCGCCACCGGCAAGATAGGGAAGCGTTGTCGCGTCCTCGCCTGACAGCTGCGCAAACCCGTTGCCAAGCGCGTTCAGGATCCGCGGCGGGCGACCGACATCCGAGGTCGCGTCCTTGATCCCGGCGATGTTCGGACAGGCTTTCGCCATGCGCGCCAGATTGTCATCCGCGACGTGGACGATCGACCGGCCGGGAATGTCATAGACAATGACGGCAACATCGACAGCCTCGGCCACCGCAGTGAAATGGCGGAACAGCCCTTCCTGCGTCGGCTTGTTGTAATAGGGGCTGACAATCAGCACCCCGTCGGCACCGGCACCGGCAGCGTGCCTCGCAAGGCGCACCGCCTCATCCGTGCTGTTCGACCCGGCACCGGCGATCACCGGCACGCGGCCGGCCGCCTGATCGATGCACAGCTCGACGACACGGTCATGCTCGTCATGCGACAATGTCGGCGATTCACCGGTGGTGCCGACCGGCACCAGCCCGTGCGTGCCGTTCTCGATCTGGAATTCGACAAGTTTTCGGAACGCCTCCTCGTCAACCCGTCCATTGCTGAACGGCGTGATCAGCGCGGTATAGGACCCGGCAAAGGCCGGGGTGGCGGTATCCTGTGACATTGGACAGTTCCTGAGGATGTTTTCCGTATTCCAGCTAGAGCGCCCAAAATAGGCCTGCCCCGTTGGGAAGACAAGCCCGCATTCCGGGTTCTTCGCCGTGCAGGAAATGCTGGCCTGTTGCCGGGGCGTCGCCGCGACGCTAGGCTTTGCGACATCACGCAACAGGACAGACAGCCATGACCGACCAGACCCGCCCCGCCATCGGCATTGATGATATCCGCGCCGCCGCGACCCGCATCGCGCCCTATACCGTTCGTACACCGCTGGTGGAGTCGCCGCGGCTGAATGACTGGCTGGGGTTCCGGCTGCTGGTGAAGGCGGAATGCCTTCAGCATACAGGATCCTTCAAGCTTCGCGGCGCCACCAACACGGTGATGAGCCTGCCGGACAGCATCACCGATGTTGTCGCCTATTCCAGTGGCAACCACGCCCAGGCGGTGGCCCGCGCGGCCAGCCTTCGCGGCATGCGTGCCGTGATCGTGATGCCGCAGGATGCGCCGGTGATGAAGATCGAGGGCACGAAAGCCTATGGCGCCGAGGTGGTGACCTATGACCGCTACACGGAGAGCCGCGAGCAGATTGGCGGTGCCATAGCCGCCGAGCGCGGGGCCGAGTTGATCCCGCCTTTCGAGGATGTGCGCGTAATGGCCGGCCAGGGAACGGTCGGGTTGGAGATCGCGCGGCAATGCGCCGAGATCGACGCGGTGCCGGACCATGTCATCTGCTGTTGCGGGGGTGGCGGGCTGATCGCCGGTCTCAGCACGGCGATCCGCTGCGAACTACCGACGGCGACAATCTGGGCGGCCGAGCCGGCCGATTTCGACGACACCATCCGCTCGCTTGCCAGTGGCAGGATCGAGACAGCCGATCCGGCGGCGCGCTCGATCTGCGATGCGGTGGTAACGCCCGCCCCCGGCGACATGACCTTCGCCATCAACAGGACGACGCTGGCCGGCGGGTTCGGTGTCAGCGACGACCTGGTGCTGCGGGTGATGGCCACCGCCTTCAAACATCTGAAGCTGGTCATCGAGCCCGGCGGCGCGGTGGCGCTGGCGGCGGCGCTGGACAGGCGGCTGCCGGCCGAAACCGGATGCGCGGTCGCCGTCGCCTCGGGCGGCAATGTCGATGCCGGGATGTTCACCCGCGCGCTGCAGGCCGGCCCACTGATTTAGGGCTTGGACCCGTCAGGCTAGAAATCCGTCGGGGCCCCGCCCTCCTCCTTGCGGCGGGCGACGAAGGCGCACAGTTCCTCGTCGATCGCCGGGTCGATCGGCGGCGCCTCATATTCGGCCAGAATCCGTTTCCAGGCGGCGTTGGCGCGGTCATGCGTCCAGATAGCGCCGGCCTCCTCCCACGCCTCGTAATTGCGCCAGTCCGACATCAGCGGCGCGTAGAAGGCGTCGCGATAGCGTTCCTGCGTATGGTCGGCGCCGAAGAAATGGCCGAACGGACCCACCTCGCCAATCGCCTCGACAGCCAGATCATCGGCGCTGATCGGCACCGGCCGGTTGGTATAGGCGATCTGCTGCAGCATCTCGCAATCAATGATGAATTTCTCGAAGCTGGCGGACAGCCCGCCTTCCATCCATCCCGCCGCGTGATAGATCACATTGGCATGGCCGGAACAGCTTGCCTGAAGCGAGAACAGCGATTCCCAGATCGCCTGCGCGTCGGGCGCGTTGCAGGCATTGGCGTTGGAGGCGCGCCAGGGCAGCCCGTAGCGCCGCGCCATCTGTCCCGATATCTGCATCGCCCGCACATATTCCGGCGTGCCGAAGGCCGGCGCGCCGGTCTTCATGTCGACATTGCTGGTAAAGGCCCCATAGACACAGGGCGCGCCATCCCGCACCTGCTGCAGCAACGCGACGGCGGCAAGCCCCTCGGCATTCTGCTGTGTCACCGCGCCGGCAATCGTCACCGGCGCCATCGCCCCGGCCAGCGTGAAGGGCGAGATGATCACCACCTGCCCGCGCCGCGCCGCCCGCATCGCGCCGTCCAGCATCGGCCAGTCATGTTTCAGCGGTGACGAGGAATTGATGTTGGTGAACATATGCGGGCGTGATTCAAATGCCTCATCCGTCAGGCCGCCGGCGATCCGCGCCATCTCCATCACATCCTCGATCCGCTCGGGACCAAGCGAATAGGCGTGAATCACCTTGTCGGTCAGCGTCAGCATGTCGTAATGCGCGTCGAGATGCCGGATCGAGGCATGGATGTCGATCGGCTCCACCGGATAGCCGCAATTCAGGTGAATGCAGTTATAGGCCTGCGCGAGGCGCAGAAGATCCTGATAATCGGCGCGGTTGCCGACCCGCCGCCCACGATCAAGGTCCATCACATTCGGCGCCGAGGCGACCTGCCCGAAATTGACATGCCGGCCGCCGATCGTGATCTCATGGGCCGGATTGCGCGGGGTAATGGTGAATTGCGCCGGTGCGCGGTCCACCGCCTCCATCACAAAGCCGCGCTCCATACGCACGCGCTTGGTGTCGTAATCGACCTCGCAGCCTGCCGCTTTCAGGATATCCAGCGCCTCGTCATTCAGGAACAGGATGCCGATCTCCTCGAGAATCCGCATGCTGGCATCGTGGATAGCCTCGACACCGTCCGGATCCACAGGCTGTGTCGGATCATCGAGATAGGTCACGGCTCCCCATTCAAGCTGGTTTGCCAGAAAGGGTGCTTTCGGTTTGTCCCCACCACCGCGGCGGCGGCGGCGCGGCCGCTGGGGCGAATCAGCTGCAATCTCGGACATAGGGCACCTCACTGCGTCATTCTGCCTCGACGGTATCAGCGCTAACCCTCTCAATCGTTCTAAAAATGACATTCGATACCCCAATTCGGTCACCCGGCAGGGCAGATAGGCTTTAGCCGTTTCAAATGGCGCCGCGGATGCTAAGAAGAAACGCTGTTAAATCACGGGATAGCAGGAGACATCAGGGGTGGCACCGCGGATCAGGTTCGTTCTGGGCGGCGCGCGGTCGGGCAAATCCGCCTATGCCGAGTCGCTGGCGCTGAAGAGTGGCGGCGATCTTGTCTATATCGCGACCGCCGAAATTTTCGATGAGGAGATGGAAGCGCGGATCGACCTCCATCGCCAGCGCCGGGGACCGGAATGGAAACTTGTCGAGGCGCCTGTTGACCTGCCACAGGCAATCCGTGCCAGTGATGGCGAAAACACCGTCATTCTGGTCGATTGTCTGAGTGTCTGGACAACCAATCTGCTGATTCACGACCAGGACATCGCGCAGTCGCGTGACGCGCTGCTGGAAACGCTGCGGGACTGCCATGGCAGCCTTGTTCTGGTCGCCAGCGAGACCGGCCTCGGAATCGTTCCCGACAACGCGCTGTCACGCCGGTTTCGAGATGCCAACGGGCTGTTGAACCAGGCTGTGGCCGCGACGGCGGACGAGGTGTTTTTTATGACAGCCGGTATTGCTTTAAGAATTAAACCACCGCAATAAACGTAAGGTTTTTCTGAATATTTGGTTATCGCCCCGATGAATTCATTTTCCTCTTCTCGCCATATCGCCGAACTTATTGACACGTTGCCACAGCCGGACGGCGCGGCGCGGTCGGTGGCAGCCGCACGCCAGGACCAGCTGACAAAACCGCCGGGCTCGCTTGGCAGGCTTGAGCAGCTGGCGCTCTGGATGGCCGAATGGCAGAGAACAAACACACCGCATCTCGACAACGGCAAATGCCTTGTCTTTGCCGGCAATCACGGCGTCGTCAAACAGGGAATCAGCCCGTTCCCGCCGGAAGTCACACAGCAGATGGTCTGGAATTTCGAGGCCGGTGGCGCCGCCATCAACCAGCTATGCGAGACCGCCGGGCTGGAATTGAGTGTCACGGCACTCGATCTTGGTCGCCCGACGATTGATTTCACAACGGCGCCGGCGATGGACCCCGATGAGGTGGTACACGCCATGAATGCCGGCGCTGCCGCCATCGGCGAGGCGTGCGATTACCTGATTGTCGGCGAGATGGGCATTGGCAACACCACCGCCGCCGCCGCCATTTGCATGGCGCGATTCGGTGGTGATGCCGGCGGCTGGGTCGGTCCCGGCACCGGTCTTGATCAGGCCGGTGTCGTCCACAAGGCAATGATCATTCAGGCGGCCATCGACCGGCATGGTGACGCTCTGAACGACTGTGTCGGCCTGCTGGCCGCCTATGGCGGACGTGAACTGGCGGCGATTGCCGGCGCGGTTCTCGAGGCTCGGCTTCGCTGCATTCCGGTGATGCTTGACGGATTCATCTCGTCGGCGGCGGCGGCGGCACTGACGGCAGGCAACAGGCTGGATGTTCTGGATCACTGCATGATCTCGCATCTGTCATCCGAACCGGGGCATGTCCGCCTTGCCACGGCGCTGCGGATGCAACCGCTTCTGGACCTGCGCATGCGGCTCGGTGAGGCCAGTGGTGCGGCGGTGGCGACCCTGCTCGTGCGCGCCGCGCTGGCGACGCATAACGGCATGGCGACATTTGCCGAGGCCGGCGTCAGCAAGGACACATGAGTTCGGGCCGGGACATGACGCGTCTACAGTCCCCCATCGGCGACTGCGTGGCGGCGTTCCTGCTTCTCAGCCGCATTCCTGTCGGCTGGTATCACTTTCCCGACGACCGACCACCAAACCTGACCTCCGCCCTGTGGGCCTTTCCGCTTGTCGGGCTGGTGATCGGCGGCAGTGGCGGTGCCATCCTTGTCGTGGCGTCCCTGCTTGGCCTTCCCCCATTGGTGGCGTCAGGGCTTGCCCTTGCCGGCATGGCTGTGCTGACCGGCGCGATGCATGAGGACGGTCTCGCCGACATGGCGGACGGGTTTGGCGGCGGCCGCGATGCCGAGAGCATCATGCGAATCATGCATGACAGCCGCATCGGCGCGTATGGGGTTCTGGCGCTGATTCTGGCAATGGCGTTGCGGCTGTCGCTGCTGGCGCTGTGTCTCGACACCATGTCCGGCTGGACCCTGATCGGCTTTATCGCGCTGATCGGTGCGGCAAGCCGCTTTCAGCCAGTGCTACAGCTTGCGGTCTTTCCGCTCAGCCCGCATGCAAAACTTGCCGCGTTGACAGGACGTCCCGGCACGAGGCGGTTGATCGCCGCGCTGATGGTGTGGCTTCCGGCGATGGTCTGGCTGTTCGGCACCATCGCAACCGTGGCCATCATCCTGCCGGCCTTCGCGGTGAGTCTGTGGATTGGCCAGATCGCGACGCGCAGGATCAACGGGCTGACCGGCGATGTCATGGGCGCGTCAACGATCATCGCCGAAATCATGATGTTGATGTGCTGGGCCTCGCTCGGCGCTATGCTGCCGGCATGACAGCGCATCCTGAAAGCCGCGAGATATTCTTCATTCGCCATGCGCCGGTTGTAAGGCAGGCCGGGCATGTGCCGCCGGCCGACCCGCCGATCGAACAGCGCGGTTTCGATGTCGAACCGCTTGTCAGCCTGCTTCCCGCAAGCGCCGAATGGTATGTCTCGCCACTACAGCGCACGCAGCAGACAGCCGCGCTGCTGACCCCGTCCCTGTCGCCGGCCAGCCTGTCCGAGGCGCCGGAGCTTGTCGAAATGGATCATGGATCATGGCACGACCGGCCAGTGGCCGAGATCTGGGAGCAGATCAAGGACGCACCGCTTCACAATTGGACGTTCCTGACCGTGGACAGGGTGGCACCGCAGGGCGAATCCTTTGCCATGCTGGCGGATCGTGTTGCCGGATGGATGCGTCGGCGTGAAGAGGATTTCAACACCACCCCCGGGATTGTCATCACCCATGCCGGCGTGATCAGGGCGGCAATGGCGGTGGCGCTCGCCGCGCCTCTGGATCATGTCGTCGGCATTCCGGTGCCACATTTCGGCATGCTGAAACTGACATTGATGGACCCGCCCCGCGCCACCGCGGCGGGCGGTGCCTGGCTGTTCAATGGCCTCAGCGATCCTGCCATCACCTGAGACGCCGGCCAGGTGACCGGCGCTCGGTGAAAACGCTAGCTGTTCAGATGCCGCACCCCGCGCGGGTCGATCCAGCCAATCGAGCCGTCTTCGCGCCGGTGCACGACATTGAGCCCGAAATGCGCCGCGTTCCTGAACATCAGCATGGGCGCCTCGCTGAGTTCCAGCTTCATCACCGCCTGTTCGACCGTCAGCATTTCAATGTCATATGCCAGCTCCGCGACAACCGCCGGCATGTCGTCGCTTTCCGTGTCATCCTCGATCTGGTCAGCACCGGCATAGACCATCATTATCGCCGGCAAGACTTCATCCTCTTCGGCCTGCGTTAAGGTACCACGATGATTCTTCAACCGTCGCTTGTGGCGGCGAAGGCGTTTCTCGGCATGTTCAATGGCGGCCTCCAGCGCCGCATGCGCGTCATGCGCGAACCCCGTCGCCTCCAGCTCCATTCGTCGTGACAGCGCCACCCTCGTTTTCACCCGGAAGCCGGAATCAGCCTTTTCCAGGGTCACATGGCCGCTGACCGCACGGTCGAAATATTTCTCGACTACATTGCTGAGCGCGGTTTCGGCATGTGTCTGAAATGCCGAGCCGGTATCCATGTTCTTTCCTGAAACGCTGATATTCATGTCTGTCTCCCTTCCAAGCGGAGGTTACGGCAGCGCCGGAGCGGCCATAAGCCTTGGGGGGAAACCGGCGCAGCATGGCTTTATGGACTGTCAGACAGCCCACATGAGCGGAACGCACTGCATCTGCGCCCATCACAAAACAATGTCCTGATAAAGGGGGGAGCGGACGGGCGCTCCGATACTCAAAGGCTGCCAAGAAAAACCCTTTGGCGCAAGCGAAACCGTGTTGTCACACCGCGTCGGGAGGAAGGCATCGAAACCCGAGCGACAGGCGACCCGACCCGACCCTGTCGACACCGTGAAGGGGCCGCGCATCCTCGCCTTCGCGGGCTGCGAACCCCTCGGCCGACAGCAGGACGATGCGGCCCGGCCGGTCATCGACGCGCCGCGCGCCATGCCCCTGCCGGTCATCGCAGGTGAACAGGCGCGCCCCCCCGGCAAGCGTCACGATCACCACAATGCCACGATACCGCCTGCCATCCCGGTGAATGCCGATCCCGCGGGAGCCCGCCGGATAACGCTGGATCGCGAAATCGTCAAACAGGATAGCCGGCGCAAGTGGCGGGTCCGGCAGGCTGGCGCTGGCGGCATCGAGCGATGTTTCCAGAAGCCCGGCAAGTTTGGCGAACGCCCCTTCCCGCGGGGCCGGAAAACAGACATCGAAGTCCTGAAACACCCGGTTGCCACGATGTTCGATCTGCTTGCTGGCGGTGCGGAAGGTCTGCCTTGCGGCACAGGCACACAGCGCATCGATTTCCTCCACGCTCAGAAACTCAAGACTGGTCACACGCCGCGTCGGCATCCGCAGCCGCGCCAGCGCGCGCCGCATGGCGGCAATCCGAGCCGGCGTCACGGCAAAATCCGGTTCACCCGTCATCTGGAGCAGCCCTGACAAACTCGACCGGTGACCGGCATTGCGCGCAGACCAGACCAGCCTTGCGACGATGACGTCCGACCTCGAAACAGCCCTCGGGACAGCGCATCAACCAGGGCTCGGACGCGAAATTCAGCGTATGGCACCGTGTCGCGCTGCAACCGATCTCGCGCGCCATGCGTCGCCATACTGCATCATGCCCATGGTGCGGGCCGACCAAGGCGTGGGCAATTTCATGGAGGATGGTATCGCGGATATGATCATCCCCGGCATGCCGCACATAATGCCGCGACAGGGAAATCTCGCGCCGCCGATAATCACACTGGCCGGCGCGCCGGCGCGCATTGTCAAGGCGCACCGTCCAGCCGTGAAGCCCATGTTCGCGCATCAAGATGGCGGCGGTATCGAGGGCGGCCTTGAGAGGGCGGGACGCTTCGGCCATCTCGCCGTCACCCGTGTGGCCGTCAGCGCGCCTCATGCGCCGCCAGCCATTTCACCACCGACCCCGCCGCCGGAATCCAGGCAAGCCCGGCCACGGTGAAGAACAGGAGGTCGAGCAGAAAATGGATGTCCATGATGAAGGTCGACAGCCAGACCATTGCGCCGAGATAGAGTGCCAGCGCCGGCATGATGCCAAAAGCCACGGCAAGATGACGCCATCGTTTCATGTCATGTTCCCTCTTGTCACGCCGACCCTCTTGTCACGCCGACCAGAGCGCCGCGGCGTCAAATAACAGTTTCACACCCATGATGAACAGAATGCTGTAGGTGACATGGTAAAACAACCTGTCCGAAACAACCTCGTTCAGCCATTTGCCGAAATAGACGCCAATCGGAATGCAGGGCAGCAGCAGCAGCGACAATGTCAGACTGTCGGCGCTGAACAATCCCAGATCACCATAGAATGGCAGCTTGAACAGATTGATGACGAAGAAGAAGACACTCATCGTGCCGACAAAGGCCTGCCGCGCAAGCCGATGCGGCAGGAGGAACACCTGCGCCGGAATGCCGCCTGTCAGCGCCACGAAACTGGTCAGGCCGGACAGCCCGCACCACCCCGCCGCTCGCGGCCAGAGGCGGGCCATGAGGCGCCGTGCCGTATCCTCGGCCAGCTCGGCGCGCGGCCGGATCAGGCGCCACAGATAATTCACCGCCGTCAGCACGCCGATGACACCAATAGCGGCCTTCAGCATCGCGTTGCTCAAATAGTCGAACAACAGCCAGCCGGTCAGCTGGCCGGCAATGGCGAAAAGGCACATGATGATCACGAACCGCCACTGGACATGCTTGCGCCAGATATAGACAACCCAGATGTCGGTGATCAGAAAGATCGGCAGAAGAACACCAAGCGCCAGCTTTGGCGGCAGCACGAACAGCATGATCGGCATGCTCAGCGATCCCAACGCGCCGCCAAACCCGGATTTGGAAATCGCCACCGCGGTGACCGACACAACACAGATCGCCCAGAAGAATACCGGCGAGGCATTCATCACTTCAATATGCGGCATTGGCCCTCACCTTGTCTGCTGTCTCAAGCCCAAGGCGCCGCCTCGCATGATCACGTCGACCGGTACAGGCCCGGCCATCAATCGAAAAGCCGGTTTGCCGCGGTCACCCGTGCCGCATTGTCGGGGGCGATGCTGCCGTCAGGCATGAACAGGGAATTTTCAAACCCGATACGTAATTTGCCGCCCTGCGCGACCGCCTCGACAAGGCTGTCATGCTCTTCCTCGGCAAAGGCGCAGATCGCCCAGTCCGGCACCAGTGAACGGGCATCCATCCGGTCAAGGAACGGCCGGATCAGATCGGGGTGGCTGATCCGCCCGGTATAGTGGCCAATCACAAACAGACACCAGAAATTCTCACGCGGCAGATCGGCCTTGGCAAGCAGATCGGCAAGGATATCAACCTCTTCAGGGAAGAAGACAAGGTGCTGAATTCGCGTTCCGGCCTCATGCAGCGTGCGGTACAGCCTGATGTCATCAGGGGTCGGCCGGCGGCCTGGCATCATTTCCAGCACACCGATGGAAATGCCCGGCGGCATCACATCATAGGCAAGCTGGCGCATCTCCTCGGGACTGTAGCGTCCGACAGCCTCGGTGGTGATCTGGAAATGCATCTGCGGAACCGCCGCCCCGAGTTCGGCCAGCGCCTCGCGATACATGCCGGCATCCAGAACATGGCGCTGCTCGGCATCGCGAACATGCAGATGCATGGCCCCCGCGCCAGCGGCGGCGCAGGATTTCGCCGTTTCAACCGTTTCGGGAATCGTCACCGGAATGGCCGGGTGATCCGCCTTTGTGCGGCGGGCACCATTTGGCGCCACCATCAAGCGCGGCAGCGCGTCAGGTCGGGAGAAGTGCATCGCGGTAGCTTACTGTGAAAACAAAACAAACGAAACAGACCCACAGCATCGTTGATCGCGAGGCCAATGTCCAGATTTCCGGAACAGCTGGCCTGCGCACGCAAACCGGACGCCGTTTGGCCGGAACGCCATACCCGTCATGCATTCCGGCTTTCCCTGATGGCGATGTAAGTCACCGCGCCAAGAACCACCAGCGCCCCGATGACCGTCGACATCACCGGGATCTCCTCAAAGATCGTGATCCCGAACAGCACCACGAACAGAAGCTGGATATATTTGCCTGTCTGCGCCGCCCACATGGGGCCCCGGAAGGATTTCATCAAGGTCACATGACCAAGCGTGGCCGAAATTCCAATGGCCAGAATTCCAACCCAGTTCATCAGCGATATCGGCTGCCAGACAAGAACTGCCGGAATCGCTGTCGCCGCCGCAACACCTACCGACAGCGCGATGATGATGAGATTGTCGTCATGATGCTGTTTCAGCGATTTCGCGATCAGATCGGACACCGCGAACAGCGGCGCCGTCAACAGCACCGCGATCGTGCCGAGATTGATTTCGACAAAGCCGGGCTTGATGATCGCCAGCGCGCCGGCAAAGGAAATGAGGATAGCCATGACCCGCCGCAGCTTCAGCCCCTCGCCAAACCAGATGGCGGCGCCGATGGTGGCGTAGACCGGCCCGAGATTGAGCAGCGCGTTCACCTCGGCGATGGGGATGCGCATGATGCTGTAGAACCAGAACAGCACCGCCAGAGCATGACAAACGGCCCGCGCCACCAGCATCTTCCAGCTTGCCCCCACGGTGACCCCGCCAAGCGTTCCGGCGACAAGGGGAATGAGCAACAGAACGCCGACGACATAGCGAAGGAAGACAGTTTGCACTGGCGGCAGATCGGTCAGTAACAGCTTCACCGACACCATCACAAGCGCGAACAGCAGGCAGCTGAGAATCATCCAGGCGAGTGAACGCCTGATCTCCGCAGCCTCGCCACCGGCGCGCGACAGAATGGTCATGAAGACCGGCTTTCAGCCCGGCCACCATCATCCC
>JAYQDX010000022.1:22290-27375 GCA_038138545.1 Rhodobiaceae bacterium
AACAGGGGGCCGCCGCGGAATGCCGGAAATCCGATGCCGAAAATACAGGCGGCATCGGCCATGTCGCGGGAGTCCACCACCCCCTCGGCGACCGCAGCACGACATTCGGCGACAAGCGGGGCCAGCAGATCGACGGCGATATCGTCAAGCTCGTCGGCGGCAAACTCGCCGCGCAGCCGGACCGCCTTCCTGTCATCCCATTCATAGAATCCCGATCCGGTCTTGCGGCCAAGATTGCCGGCCTCGATGAGGTCTGAAAGCGCTGTCGCGGCCTTGTCCGACATGCCGATCACGCGGCCGGCGTCCAGACAGACATCAAGCCCGACCTGATCACACAGCTCAATCGGCCCCATCGGCATGCCGAATGCCACCAGCGCCTGGTCCAGCTTGTCCGGGTCAGCCCCGTCCAGCATCGCCTCGATGGCGCGGAACATGTAGGGAAGAAGCGCCCGATTGACGAGGAACCCGGGGGTGGATTTACAGCGGATCGGCTGTTTCTTCATCGCGCCACAGGCAAACATCGCCCGGCTCACGAAATCCTGCCGGCTGGCATCCGTATAGACAATCTCGACAAGTGGCAGAACCGGCACCGGATTGAAGAAATGCATGCCGATCAGTCGGCCCGGGTCGGCAAGGACGCTGCCAATCTCCTGCAGCGGGATCGCCGATGTGTTGGTCGCCATGATGGCATCCGGCTTCATCGCCGCCTCGGCGGCGGCGAAGACCGCCTGTTTGACCTCCAGACGCTCGGCCACCGCCTCGATCACCAGATCGGCGTCACGCAAGCCGGTTCCCTCGGCATCGGCGACAAGGCGGGAAAGCACATCCTCGACACGCTGCGGATCCTTCAACCGCCTCTCATACAGCGTGCGGGCACGCGCCACCGCCCCGTCAATGGCGGCAGGATCGAGATCCTGCAACGTCACCGCAAAGCCGGACATGGCCGCGACGGCGGCGATATCGCCGCCCATCGTGCCGGCACCGATGACATGGATGCGGGTGATGCCTGACTCGCCCCGCGCGCCTTTCTTGACCGCGTCATTCAGCTGGAAGGTGCGCCGCAATCCAGCCGAGGCTGGCGTCATCATAAGTTTAGAAAACAGTTTCGTTTCATTTTTCAACAGATTGTTTTTACTCAGATCACTGACTGAAAAATGATCAAGAATGGCAAAGGGAGCCGGCATGTTGCGCGGACTTGTCCTGGCCGTCAGTTTCGCCCGTTCGGCCGCGATCATGGCGGCGAAATCCTCCGCCGGGGCCGGTGTCGCGCGGGCAATCCTCCCAGCGATGGCCTCGCGCGCGGCCGTCGGCAGTTCCGCACGATCAGCAACAAGATGGTCGATCGCGCCTGCCGCCAGCGCGGCGCGCGCCTTCAACGGGCGACCGTGAAGGACAAGCTGCAATGCCGCCGCCGGCCCCATCCGCTCAAAGGCACGGGCCGACCCGCCATAGCCGGGAAGAAGCCCCAGATTGATCTCCGGAAAGCCGACCTGACACACCGAATCATCAATGGCGACAATGCGATCGAATGCCAGCGCCAGTTCCAGCCCGCCACCGACGCAGATGCCGTCGATCAGAATCACCGTCGGGCAAGGCAGTTCCTCGATCTTCCGGAACCGGTCGAGAACCTCGGCGATATGCGACTCAACGGCCGCGCGTGTCTCGAGGCTGGCGAATTCATTGATGTCGGCGCCAAGGATGAAACCGCGCGACTTTCCAGACTGGAACACCAGCCCCTGTGGCGGCGCGGCGGCCAGACCGTCAACGATCGCAAACAGTTCGGCCATGACAGCATGCGACAGAACGTTGGCTGACCGCCCCTTCACGTCGATCGTCAGCCAGGCGATGCCGACTTCATCCACTGTCAGGTCGAAATGCTCATAGGATGTCATGCTGGTCTCCTGCGCCGGTCATATTGAGGGATGAAGGACTGTCGGGGCATAGTGGCACGGATTGCGAGGCGGCGTCACTGTCAACGACATCATCCGAAATCCTGATCCGCCGCGTGTGAACAGGCTGCCGCGATAATGCCCTCAACACTGTCATGAATCTCCGCATCAGCCGTTTCATTCAGCTGCGACTGCCCATCGGCGGCATCGGTGTGGCGCGCCAGCAACCAGACCGGCAGACCAAGCTGACGCGCGGCGGCAATCTTGGCGAAACTGGCATCACCACCCGAATTTTTACAGCACAGCAGCGTGATCCCGGCCTCGGTGAATAGCGCCCGCTCGGCCTCGACACTTGTCGCCGGCAGTGCGTTGATAAAGGTCACATTGGAAGGACCGACGCGGCCCTCGACATTCAACGCCCGCGCCAGCAGGATGATGTCATCCCGCTTCGTGAAGATTTCGATGGATTGCGTACCACCGGCAAGAAAGACCCGGCTCCCCGCCGGAATGGCATCCGCCATATCCTGCCAGTTGCCAAAGCTTCGCCAGTCATCACCCGGAACCGGGTGCCAGGGCGGACGCTCGAACCGCAGCAGACGAACACCGGTCGCGGCGGCGGCGAGGCGCGCATTGCGGCTGATATGCCTGGCAAAGGGATGGGTGACATCGACGATCAGATCAATGGCGTGATCACGGCACCAGGCGGCAAGACCTTCCGCCCCTCCAAAGCCACCAGTCAGCGTCGGGACCGACAGGCTGGCCGGGTTCGGCGTTGCCCCGGCAAGCGAGGCGGTGATATCGAAACGTCCGTCCATGACCAGCGAGGCAATCACGCTTCGGGCCTCGGATGTTCCGGCAAGGACAAGTATTTTCAGCTTGTTATTCAACTTCATTAATTTCCAATGAGAAGTGAGCCGGCACGACCAAGAAGCGCACCGTCGCGCCCTACAATCACCACTTCGACCTCTGTCGGCGCGCCGCGAAGCAGCGCCAGCGCCGTATCTCGCGCCGCCGCCGCCACCGCGCCGGCAAGCTGTCCACGCTGCATCTCATCTGCCATTTCGGCCACTTCGAGAACCGAATTGGCGCCTGCCACACGGGCGGGGTCGAAACCGAACGGGGCCGCCATGTCGGCCAGCGCGGCGAAATCCACCTGCGAGCGGGCGGAATGAAGGTCGGTCGCGCCCTGCGCCATCTTCACCATCTTGGCGAAACCGCCGAGGATCGACAGATTGGGAACCGGATGCCGCCGCATATATTTCAGCATCCCGCCGACAAAATCCCCCATATCGATCAGGGCGATGTCCGGCAGGTCATAGCGCTCACGCCCCCACCCTTCGGACGTGGCGCCGGTCGACCCCATCACATGCGGCAGGTCATTGGCGCGGGCCACATCGATGCCACGATGGATCGACGCAATCCAGGCCGAACATGAAAACGGCCTGACAACCCCGGTGGTGCCAAGAATGGAGATTCCGCCCTCTATCCCAAGGCGCGGATTCCAGGTCTTCAGCGCAATCGCGGCACCGCCCGGAACCGAAATCTCGATCTCGACATCCCGCGGTCCGTCGAAAGCCTCGGCAAGCTCGGCAACAGCGTCGCGCATCATCTGGCGCGGCACCGGATTGATGGCCGGCTCTCCCACCGGTACCGGCAGCCCCGGCTTGGTGATCACCCCGACGCCTTCACCGCCGTGAAAGCTGATGCCCGCCCCCGCCCTGCCCGGCCTGACGGTGGCGCGGATCATGGCGCCATGCGTTACATCCGGGTCATCACCGGCATCCTTGATGATGCCGGCTCGGAACCATGCCCCATCCGCCGCCTCGCCAATGGAGGTCTCGCTCACCGCCAGATCGGCGTTTTTGCCGCTTGGCGTGACAATTGTGACGCGATCAGGAAACTGTCCGGTCATCATCGCCGTGTAGGCTGCATTCACGGCAGCGGTGGCGCAGGTGCCGGTGGTCCAGCCAAAGCGGAGCGTTGTCTCAAGCGTCTTTTTCCGCGTTGCGGGCCGGGTCATCGATCAGCCACCTGTCGGGTTGCGTTGTGGCGGTGGCTTACATGACCGGACTGGCCTTGATAGCTTGCCGCTGTTAGATTTGACTCTCAGAGTAGTACCGAAGTTTCAGTTTTTCATCCACCATTCACCGGACCGGTCCCATGTCAGGAAAACCGACCATTCCAGCACAGCACGGCCAGGGCACCCTGCCCCGGCTTGACGCGCGTGACTGGCCGGAATTCCAGCCGGGCTGGGTGTGGATGACAGGTGGCGGGCCGGGCGATCCCGGACTGATCACGCTTCACGCGCTGAACGCGCTGCAACAGGCGGATGTCATTGTCTATGATGCGCTTGTCGATCCGGCGCTGTTGCGATGGGCGCGGTCCGACGCGCAGATCGAATATGCCGGCAAACGCGGCGGCAAGCCCTCGCCAAGCCAGCGCGACATCTCGCTGCGCCTCATTGAGTTGTCGCAGCAGGGTCTGCGCGTCCTGAGGCTGAAAGGGGGCGACCCCTTTGTGTTCGGCCGCGGCGGCGAGGAAGCCCAGACGCTGGTCAAGGCCGGTGTCAGGCTGCGGGTCATTCCCGGCATCTCGGCCGGCATTGGCGGGCTTGCCTATGCCGGCATTCCGGTGACGCATCGTGATGTCAACCAGTCGGTCACCTTTCTGTCCGGGCATGACCGGACCGGATTGATGCCATCGGCGATCGACTGGCAGGGGCTTGGCAGCAGCGCGCAGGTGATTGTCATGTATATGGCGATCAAGCATATGCCGGACATCTGCGCCCGCCTGATTGCCGCCGGCCGGGCGCCGGATGAGCCGGTCGCCATCGTCCAGAACGCCACGCGCGAAGACATGAGGGTACTCGAGACCACCCTTGCCAAGGCACCGCAGGACATCACCGACAGCGGCATTGGCGCGCCCTCCATCGTCTGTGTCGGCCGGGTGGTGCTGATGCGCCAGTGCCTTGACTGGCTTGGCCAGATGGCGGGTGAACCGGTGCGTGATGAAGACCCGCTTGGCGTGCGGACCATGTCGGACACCGCCTGATGGCCTCGCGGGCGCTGGTTGTCGGCGGCCTGACCTCCGGCAGCGGCAAGACCACCGTTACGCTCGGCCTGCTTCGCGCGCTGGCGCGTTCCGGCCATTCGATCAGCGCCGCCAAGACCGGCCCCGACTACATCGATTGCGCGTT
>JAYQDX010000023.1:0-27220 GCA_038138545.1 Rhodobiaceae bacterium
GACGAAAGCTTAACTTCCTCGCCTTTTTCGAGACATACGCACATTTCTTCAAGAAATGTCTCAACAAGTTCTGCTGATTCGTTGCGCGATAACCCGATATTTCGATAGACCGACTCGGCGAGGTCGGCGCGTGTCAATGTCTTGCTCATAACGTCACGCTAATGTTGATTCGTGACTGAGTCAATCAGCCACGTTTATAAATTGTATGATTTCAAGCATTCTTACAGGCGGTTAGTTTAGAGAGCTAATGTACTCACTGACCGTTCGGTCGGCCGTAGCGAACCAGTGCCGCCCCCCAGACAAGACCGCCACCTATCGCCTCGAATGCCAGAACCTGGCCGGTTTGGACCCGCCCGTCTCCAACCGCCGCCGCCAACGCAAGGGGAATCGAAGCCGCCGAGGTGTTGGCATGTTCGTGAACCGTCTTCACAACACGGTCATCAGACAACCCCATTTTCTTCTGCATGCCTTCGATGATGCGAATATTGGCCTGATGCGGCACTAGCCAGTCCACCTCGTCAACTGTCATGTCGGCCGCATCAAGAACCTCATCCATGACACTCGACAGTTTTTCCACAGCGTGCCGGAAGACCTTGTTGCCCTCCATCCGGACATGCCCGACCGTGCCCGAACTCGACGGTCCACCATCGACATAGAGAATATCGCGATGCGCCCCGTCAGCATGAAGACGGCTTGCCAGCACACCATAGCCACTGCCAGCCTCGCCACGCTCCAGCACAACCGCCCCGGCGCCGTCACCAAACAGAACACAGGTTGATCTGTCTTCCCAATTCAGGATTTTTGAAAAACTCTCGGCACCGATGACAAGCGCTCGCCTGCCCCGCCCGGCGCTCAACATGGCATCGGCCACGTCAAGGGCATAGACGAACCCGGCGCAGACAGCCTGCACGTCAAAGGCGATGGCATTTGTCGCGCCGATCTGGTGCTGAACCTTCGTCGCGGTCGAGGGAAACGTGTCATCCGGCGTGCTTGTGGCAATGATGATCAGATCGATATCGCCCCCGGTCAACCCGCACCTTCGAAGCGCCTGCTCGGCGGCGTTGCGTGCCAGATCCGAGGTGGTTTCGCCCTCGGCGACGATGTGGCGCTGCCCAATTCCGGTGCGCTGACGAATCCATTCATCACTGGTATCGACCATTTCGGCAAGGTCATGGTTCGTCATGACCCGTTCCGGCAGATAGCTGCCAACGGAAACCATCAATGTTGTACCGTCAGGCATCTTCTTTTTTCTGCTCCAGAATGGTGTTGCCCCGGGCAATGGCTTCGCTGACATCTGGCAAAAATCCGTGATCGACGAGTTCCGACGCCACATTGATGGCATTGGCAAATCCGATCCTGTCAGTGCCACCGTGAGATTTGACCGCGATTCCGTTCAGGCCGAGAAAGACCGCACCGTTATAGCTTCGTGGGTCAATGTGACGACGCATGTCGGACAGGGCGCTGCGGGCCAGAAAATAGCCAAGCCGCGACAACATCGTGCTGGCCAGACTACGCCGCAAAAGGCGCGTGAACAGGGCTGATATCCCTTCGGCCGTCTTCAGGGCGATGTTCCCTGAAAATCCGTCAGTCACAACGACATCAAGCTTGCCATTGGTCAGGTCCGATCCCTCGACAAATCCCTGATAATTTATACCAAGTTCAGGGTCTGCAAGCTGGCGTGAGGCCACTCGCAGATATTCATGACCCTTCTGTTCCTCCTCTCCGACATTGAGCAGACCGAGGCGCGGATCGCTCTTGCCGGTCAGGCTTCGATGGAACGCCTGACCAAGAATCGCGAACTGAACCAGATTCTCGGCATCACACTCAAGGTTGGCGCCAAGATCAAGCATGCACATATGCTCGCCAACGGTCGGAAAGAACGCCGCAATGGCCGGGCGTGTCACACCGGTCATCGTGCGAAGTTGCAGTTTTGCCATCGCCATCAACGCACCGGTATTGCCAGCCGACACAACAGCGTCAGCCTCGCCATCCGCAACGCTGGCAATCGCCATCCACATCGAAGTTGTCTTGCCGCGCCGCACCGCCTGTGACGCCGTGTCATCAGGTGACACCGCTTCACCGGTATGAATCACGCGGGCGTTGGCCAGATGACGCGCCTTGCCAATGAACGGCTTGATCCGCGCCTCGTCACCATAGAAGGTGACGGCAAGGTGAGGGTGCTTCTGGCAGGCGATATCCGCGCCCCTGACAACACAGGCGGGGGCGTTGTCACCACCCATGGCGTCGAGCGCCAGCCTCACAATTTTGGTATCGGCACACACTAACGGAAACCTTCCCATTCTGACCAAATGCCCGACGTGATCACTTCCCGGGCATTTTCAGACTGCCAAGGCTGGCAAAAGGGTGTGGATCTTCAACATCACCAGCCTTGAATTCGTCCGGAGCATCAACGGTACGCGGCCATGCATTGACCGCCAGCGCCAGCGACTGCGCCACCATCTCGCCCAGTTCTATACACCCATCGACCAGTGGTTCGGAATCCTCGAGCCCGACAACGACCTCTTCATCCTCGCTTGTCGCCCGAACATACCTTTCTTCAATTCTGAAATCCACCGTTTCCGGAACAGGCTCACCGGTGACAATACAAGGCTGGACAAGCCGCGCCTGCAGTCTGCCCTTCACATCCCATGTATCCGGCCCCACCCGGGCGATCTCGACCGACACGTCAAGACTGCCAAGCTCGACGAACCCGAACCTGTCGGACAGGGCGGCAAGTTCCGCGTCGTCGGCGACAAGAGCGCCGCGATACGGCCCCTTGACGGGCAGCGTCTCAACATCAATCAATGTCTCAAGCGAAAATGTCTTCATTGGTCCGCGCAGATGTCACGATGATCGATCGCCACATCCTTCCTTTGTTCGCGATGCACTATAGCGGCGTCTGCACCAAAAGCCATGTCATTAGCGGCCGCAGGCCAGTCAACACAGCTGACCGGCGCCCGGCTAACCGAGCTCGCCGGCCAGAAGAACTTTGTCCTCAAGCGCCGACAGACGCATCTCCAGCGCCAGAACAAAATCGACAAGTTCAGGGCTTGGCACGCCTTCGCCGCGGAGCAGATTACGGCCAATCGCGGCGGCAAGCGCCTTGCGGTCACCATCATCAAGCGCGGTCGCATACGCATCAAGACGCCCCATGAAGGCCTCGGCCATGATCCGGACGCGCTTGCTGACACCGATATCACCAGCGCCCATTTCGCGAAGCGAGAGGTCCATGTCCGAAAACATGGAGTCGAACAGTTGTTGGCTGAGTTCGGCCCCTCCGTCACCGCAGGATTTCAAACGCCGCATGACCAGCGCCACCACAAGAGCCAGCGCATCAAAGCGGCCGTCAACCGTGTCGGCGACGCCATGATCGCGGAAAAATGCCGGCTCCCTGGCAAGCGCGACAGCGTTGCCATACAATCTTTCGGAAACGCCAAGCTGACGCCGGCGGCCCCAGCCAAGCATATTTCCAAGCCATCCTGTTTCTTGGCTTTCCATCACCGCACCATCCTATTAAGGTAACGCGCCGGCCATCGGCCGGGCCGTAGCAACGCCGTGCATAAGTAAAGCAGGACCATCAGCATGACCAGAGGCTTGTTTGACGCATTTCCGGGTGCTCGCCAGTTGCGGGTGGCGCTTGTTGCCATGGTCGCGGCGCTTGGCCTCGCCGGTTGCGAGGCGCGGATCGCGCCACATGGGCACAGCGTTGACAGCGCCGAGCTCGACCAGATTATTGTTGGCCAGACCACGCGCGCCGACCTGCGGGCCATCCTTGGCAAGCCGAGTTTCGAGGGCGCCTTTGAGTCCGGCAAGATCTATTATCTTGGCGAGATCATGATCGAACCGCCAGGCGGTCGCAAACGTATCTCGACGCGGACGATGATCGTGATTTCGCTTGATGATTCGGATTTCGTCACCAAGGTCGAAATCCGTGACGAGAGCAGCGGCAATACCATTGCCTATCTTGACGAAAAGTCACCGACGCCGGGCGACAATTTCGGCGTGACCGAGCAGATTTTCTCGACCCTGCGCCGCAAACCCCGCTGAGCGAACGCCCGCCGGGACCAAGCCTGTCTAGATATCGCCCTGTCCGGTCATCTCGACCTTGCGGGCCTTGTGCGCCACGCGATCCAGCACGGCATTGACAAAACCGACATCACAGCCGCACACATCCGCGATGGCAGCATATTCGCTGACCACCGCGCGTGCCGGCAGCTGTGGCATCGTCATCAACTCACACGCACCGGCGCGAAGCACCGCCCGATCGAGAACGGTCAGCCGCTCTATCGTCCAGCCATCGGCCAGGCAATCGCCAAGCGCGGTGTCAAGCATCTCACGCTGCGCCTCGACAGCCGTCGCAAGTGCATTCAGATGCGCATTGTCGATGTCCTTCACACGGAAGGACTTGCGAATCTCATCACTGTAATGCGTCAGAAAAGCCGGCAGGAACTCAGCGACAGACTGTCCCGACATCTGCCCCTGATAGGAAAGTTGAACCGCTGCCAGGCGTGCCGCCGAACGGCGGCGTACGGGAACCGGTTTCAAATCCTTGCCGGCATCAGCCATTGGCGCCAAGCTCGGCTCTGAGCCGGACCATGGCAAGCGCCGCCTCGGCGGCGCCTCCGCCCTTGTCCTTGCGGCGATGATCGGCGCGCGCCCAAGCCTGATCCTCATTCTCGACGGTGAGGATTCCATTGCCGATGGCAAGGTTGTCGGCGATTGACAAATCCATCAGCGCGCGCGCCGATTCGTTGCAGACGGTGTCATAATGCGTTGTCTCACCCCGAATCACGCAGCCCAGCGCGACATAGCCGTCATAATGTTTCGCCCCGCCCTGCGCAAAGGCGATGGCAGCGGGGATTTCCAGCGCCCCCGGAACACTGACCCGCTCATGCGTGGCGCCAGCGGCATCAAGCACCCGGATGGCCCCCTCCGCCTGCGCATCGGCAAGCGCTTCATAGAAGCGCGCCTCAACAATCAGAAAATGTCCGCTCATTCCGCCCTCCTCAGGCCGGCTCACCATTCAGGCTCCGCCAGTCGACAATCTCCAGATCGTAACCCTCAAGACTGATCACATTGGCCGGCCGGTTCGACAGCAATACCATCTGCCGCACGCCCAGCTCGTGCAGAATCTGCGCTCCCACACCATATTCGCGAAGCCCCTGCGACGGATCATGCACCGGCGTCCCGCTCATCGCGGCACCGATTGTCTCTGACAGGCTGGTCTTTGATGATTCACGCAACAGCACAACAATCCCCCGCCCCTCCGCGGCAACCACCTGCATCGCGCTTTCCAGTTCATTGCCACTGCGTCGGTCGGAAATCTCGCCAAGCACATCGGCCATCATGTCGAGCCTGTGCATGCGCACGAGAACCGGGTCGCGAGTCGAGATATCGCCCTTGATCATCGCCACATGCTCGACCCCGGACACGGTGTTCTCGAACACCATCAGGCGCCATTCACCTCCGATACGCCCATTTATCACCGTTTCCACGGTGCGCTGGACAAGCGTCTCGCTGGCGCGGCGATAGGCGATAAGATCAGCAATCGAGCCAATCCTGAGATCATGTTCCCGCGCAAAATCAACCAGGTCCGACAGGCGCGCCATCTCGCCATCATCCTTCATGATCTCACAGATCACGCCAGACGGATCATCATGGCCGGCGGCGCGCGCAATATCGATCACCGCCTCGGTATGGCCGGCACGCACAAGGGTGCCACCATCACGCGCCACAAGCGGGAAGATATGACCCGGGGTGGTTATATCCTCGCCGGTACATTGCGGATTGATCGCGGTGCGGATGGTATGCGCGCGATCCGCGGCCGAAATGCCGGTTGTCACACCCTCACGGGCCTCGATGGACACGGTAAAGGCTGTCTGGTGACGACTTTCATTCCGCCGTTCCATAAGTGACAGCCCCAGCGCTTCGGTCCGTGCCCGCGTCAGGGCAAGACAGATCAGGCCGCGACCATGTTTGGCCATGAAGTTGATCGCCTCGGCCGTGGCCCAATCGCCGATAATGCAGAGATCACCTTCATTTTCCCGGTCCTCGTCATCGACAAGGATGAACAATTTGCCGGCACGCGCGTCGGCGATCACCTCTTCAATCGGGGACAGCGCCGCCGCGCCTTCTCGGTTACCAACTGTCATTACTTTCACTTTCAGCAAGCCTGGCCACGTAGCGCGCCAGCATATCAATTTCCATGTTGAGGGACTGCCCAACCTGTAATGCGCCGAGCGTTGTAACCGCCCAGCTATGGTCAATCACATTGATGTTGAAGTCGCGTCCCTTGACCTCGTTCACGGTCAGCGACACCCCGTCCAGCGCCACCGAGCCCTTTGCGGCGACGAAACGCGCCAGATCCTGCGGCGCGCGAAGCCATACGCGATGGCTGTCCCCGACAGGCTCTATCGACAGGACTTCGGCCAACCCGTCGACATGCCCTGAGACAATATGGCCGCCCAGCTCGTCGCCAACGCGCAAGGCACGTTCCAGATTCACCCGGCTCCCTTCGCGCCAGTCACCAAGAGTGGTAACCCGCATGGTTTCAGCCGAGGCCGCCACTTCATATTCATGCGCGGATGTCGACAGCACGGTCAGACAGATTCCGGAATGCGCGATCGAGGCACCGATGGCCAGGGCCCGGCAATCCCAATCTGCGCCGACGCGCAAAATTCTGTCCCCTTTGTCGGTGATGGACACAATCGTGCCCATGGCCGTGACGATGCCTGTAAACATGATGGGAAGATGATCCTGTGACCGTGACACGTCTTTCTAGTCAATCTCTTCCGGTCGTTCCAGCATTAAGAAGCGGTCCGGGCCAAAACCACCCTCGGCAATGATGTGGAAGGCTGCCTGCGGCGGCAATTCCGGCGTCGCGAGAGATGAGATTGACGGAATGCCGTCGGCTCCGATGAGATGTTGACTGCTTGTCCACAAGATGCGATCGACCAACCCCTCGCGCAAGAGGCTTGCGGCCAATTGCCCTCCTGCCTCGACCATCAGGCTGCCGATACCGGCCTCGGCAATCACCTTCATCACCGTGGCAAGCGACAATCTCCCGTCCCCATCGACTCCGATTGGCACAACCTCGGCGCCGCCCCCCCGAAGAGACGCGCGCGCGCCGTTATCGGCGTCCTCGCGGCAGAAAAAGGTCAGCCCCGTATCACCGGCGGACTGAAACAGCCTTGCCGTGGCCGGCGTCCGCAGCGACCCGTCGAGAATGAAGCGATGCGGGCTGTCGCCACCAAGCCCGGGCAGACGGCAGGTGAGTTCCGGATCATCGGCAAGCACAGTGCCAACCGCCGACAGCAACCCCTCGGACCGGCTGCGCAGCAGATGAACGTAATTCCGCATCAGCGGGCCGGTGATCCAGCGTTTGGCACCATCGGAAAGAGCGATCATGCCATCCAGCGATGTTGCCGTCTTCAGCGTGACAAAAGGGCGCCCACGCGTTGTTCTGCTGAGGAACCCCGCCATGACGCGGCGTGCCGCTTCGGCTTCAACGCCAATCCGCAGCGCGATGCCATTCTCGGCGAGCCGGTCGATGCCACGGCCATTTACACGCTCATCGGGGT
The DNA here is from genome assembly GCA_038138545.1 of Rhodobiaceae bacterium. Classification (GTDB taxonomy): domain Bacteria; phylum Pseudomonadota; class Alphaproteobacteria; order Puniceispirillales; family Puniceispirillaceae; genus UBA8309. The sequence continues at coordinate 7,581 of JAYQDX010000023.1, forward strand.
CACGAAGCGCCACGACAACGCGCGCGACCCCGGCTTCGATCAGCGCATCCGCGCAGGGCGCGGTCTGGCCATGATGCGCGCAGGGCTCAAGCGTCACATAGGCGGTGCCGCCACGCGCCGCCGCACCAGCCATGGCAAGAGCCTGAACCTCGGCATGCGGTCGCCCGCCAATAGCGGTGTGTCCGGTGGCGACCAGCTGCCCCGCCGCGGCAACAATGGCGCATCCAACCGGCGGGTTGGGTGCCGTCCGCCCTTCGGCGCGGCGTGCCTCGGCAATGGCAACACGCATCCATCTTCGATCATCGACTGGCGATGGCCCTGGCGTCGTGTCAGTCACCGAGTTCCTTTTCCACGAAATCCTCGAAATCGGTGGCTTCGTCGAAGTTTCTGTAGACCGAGGCATAGCGGACATAGGCAACCTGATCCAATCCGGACAGCGCCTTCATCACCAGCTCGCCGACAAGATGCGATGGCACATCGCCCTCGGCATGACCTTCCAGCGTGCGGACAATATCATTGATTGACCGCGCCACCTCGTCCTTGTCGACATCGCGCTTGCGCAGCGCAATCTCGAAGGACCGCTCGAGCTTGTCGCGGTCAAACACGGATTTGCGCCCGCTCCGCTTGACGATGTTGATTTCCCGAAGCTGAACGCGCTCGAAGGTCGTGAAACGAGCCCCGCACGCCCCACAGAGACGACGACGCCGAATGGCGGCGCCGTCCTCGGCAGGCCGAGAGTCCTTTACCTGGGTGTCTTCACTACCACAAAACGGACAAAGCATGAGCCCCCACCACGCCAGATGTTGTTGCGGCCGGGAGTGTACACACTATTGATAGATTGGGAAAGCCCGGCAAAGCTCGCGCACCTCATTGCGTACGCGACCCTCGACCTCGCCATTATCGTCCGGATTGGCGGCAAGACCATCAAGAACGTCACCGATCAGATGACCGATCCTGGTGAATTCGGTCGTGCCGAACCCACGCGTCGTGCCGGCTGGCGATCCGAGGCGAACACCCGATGTCACCATCGGCGGCTGCGGATCAAACGGCACACCGTTCTTGTTACAGGTGATACCGGCATTTTCCAGCGATACCTCGGAGATATTGCCGGTCAATCCCTTGGGCCGCAAATCAACAAGCACCAGATGCGTGTCGGTACCCCCCGACACGATGTCGAGACCACGCTCGATCAACGCATCCGACAGGGTTCTTGCATTCGAGACAACCTGTTCGATGTAGGTGCGAAATTCCGGACGCAGGGCTTCGCCGAAACCGGCCGCCTTGCCGGCGATGGCATGCATCAACGGCCCCCCCTGAAGTCCCGGGAACACCGCCGAATTGATCTTCTTGCCAAGCGCCTCGTCGTTCGACAGGATGATGCCACCACGTCCCGCACGCAATGTCTTGTGCGTTGTCGAGGTGACGATATGCGCATGCGGCACCGGGTTCGGATGCACGCCGGCGGCAACCAGCCCCGAAATATGCGCCATATCAACCATCAGATAGGCACCCACCGCATCAGCGATCTCGCGGAATTTGGCGAAATCAAGCGTCCGCGGATAGGCCGAGCCACCGGCAAGGATGATCTTCGGCTGGCATTCCTTGGCCTTTGCCATCAACGCGTCGAAATCGATCTGCGCCGTATCCTCGTCAACACCATATTGCTCGGCATTGAACCATTTGCCAGACAGGTTCGGTGCCGCGCCATGCGTCAGATGACCACCGGCGGCAAGCGACATGCCGAGGATTGTGTCACCCGGCTTGAGAAGCGACAGGAACACGGCCTGGTTTGCCTGTGCGCCGGAATGCGGCTGCACATTGACAAAGGCCGCGTCAAACAGCTTTTTGGCCCGCTCGATGGCCAGCGTTTCAGCAACATCGACGAATTCACAGCCGCCATAATAGCGCCGACCGGAATAGCCTTCGGCATATTTGTTGGTCAGCACGGATCCCTGTGCTTCAAGCACGGCATTGCTGACAATATTCTCCGACGCGATCATCTCGATCTGGTCCTGCTGGCGCACAAGCTCATGCCTGATGGCCCCGGCCAGTTCCGGGTCCGAATCGGCAAGTCCTGCCGAAAAGAATCCGTCCATGATTGCGTATTTTCTGATGTCATCCATGATGGTCTCCTGTGGCGTGCCCTGCCGCCAGATTGCCGTTAGCGCTACGCCGTATCGCCGGGACTCGCCAGCTTGTCAACACGGCGAGCATGACGCCCCCCCTCGAATTCGGTCTTCAAGAACATATCGACACAATCAAGCGCCACCGCAACGCCAGTCAGGCGTTGGCCAAGGGCCAGCACGTTTGCGTCATTATGTTCGCGGCACAGGCGCGCGGCGGTCGCATCACCGACCAGCGCTGCCCGCACCCATGGAAATCTGTTGACCGCAATGGAAATCCCGATGCCACTGCCACAAACGGCGACACCGCGCGATTGCGGATCATCCTTCATGGCCTGTGCCAGCCTGGCCCCGTAATCGGGATAATCGACCGATTCATCCGCGGCTGGGCCGAGATCCTCGACGATATGTCCAAGATCGCCCAGATGCGCGGCGATGGTGCGCCGCAGATCAGCTCCGGCGTGATCCGAACTCAGATAGATTTTCGAGACAGACGTCGCCATCAGTCCTGTTTCTCCGATCACGACGGGGCATTGCCCCCGTCTGAAAATATGCAGTCGCAGACACTACTATCATTGCCACGATGCGCCAACCTTGCGTTTAGGGCCCACCTCGCCGATCAAGCAAAGTTGTGCCTGCGCGGTCACATCCACAGCGTTCATATCCGCAGGGGCTAAATATGCTGTTCTGGGCCAATTTCAATGTTGCAATCCCGTCGGCATTTGCCGACGATCCACCAACCGGCAGGAATATTCCACGAGACGCCGGAAATTTTTAAAATTCGTACAATTTTTTGTCGACAGAAGACGTTTTCGTGCCTAACGTTTTGTTTACGAAAACGCGGACAAGATACCGGGTTTAGGGAGAGAGCGGAGCCGGGACAACCCGGCCCATTCAGAAAAGGCAAGGCAGGCGCCTTGCTTTTTTTTGGGATTTTTTTGGGAGGCTGTTTGGGGACGCGCCCAACCGTCGTCACGCCACTTGGTCAGCCGACGGGAATGCCAAGCGAAATGATCTGCGCGGAAATAACCCAGTCGACCACAATCGTCAGCACAGCCGCGATCACCGTCGCGGCAAGGCCCTTTCGCCATAGCATGGGGCGGGCCGGGGCGGAGGGTGCGTGCCCCGCCTCCGGCGTATCCACGGTCCGCACACCGAACGGCAGACTCATCAGGAACACCCACCACCAGAGCAGCAGGAACACAACCAGCGCGGAAACGAAATCCATCAGCCGCCAACCTCTTCAAGTTCTATCAGGGTGCCGCAGAAATCCTTCGGATGCAGGAACAGCACAGGCGTGCCATGGGCCCCTGTCTTCGGCTCGCCATCTCCCAGCACGCGCGCCCCCGACGCCACCAGATGATCACGCGCCACGCGGATATCGGCCACCTCATAGCAGATATGATGCATGCCGCCGGCCGGATTGCGCTGCAGAAAGGCGGCGATGGGTGAATCCTCGCCAAGCGGTTCCATCAGTTCCACCTTTGCGTTCGGTTGTTCAACAAACACGACCGTCACCCCATGTTCGGGAAGCGCCTGCGGCGCGCTGCAGGTGGCGCCAAGCCCCATCTCCCACTGCCGGACTGCCGCATCGAGATCGGGCACGGCGATGGCAATATGGTTGATACGGCCAATCATGACGGTCCTCTATGCCCTTGCGTCCTAGGCGACACCGCGAAGATCATCTTCGCTCAGCCGCATGATATGAACATGCGCGACCGGGCGAAGGCCGAACATGTTGCGCGCCACCCGGCGCAGCGCCTGACCGGCAATCTCCTCGACATTCGCGTCATCGCGGCGGGCCGCCCGGCCCATGCCGGCCAGCGCATCCTCGATCGCGAGACTTGCCGTCGCGACATAATCTGCGGCGGCGGCCTCGTCGCTGATGCCTGTCTGTGATATCGCCGGGACAGCACACAGGCCGCCATCACGATTCATCACCAGACTGGCGGTCACAACGCCGTTCCATAACATCCGGCGGCGGGCCCGCATCATGTCCGACTGGATTTCCAGGATCTTGCCCTTCTCATGTGTCAGCGCGCCGGTCTTCACATTATCGATAATCGACGCCTTTGACTCGCCACCCGCGCCGGCAAGCCGGATCACCGTGCCATTGTCGGGAAGCAGCGTCTGGCGGACCTGGCAGGCCTCGGCAAGTTCGGCATGGGCGACAAGGTGACGGGCCGTGCCATGCACCGGAATGGCGATCTGTGGTTTCACCAGCCCGTACATCTCGACCATCTCTTCGCGTGACGGATGACCGGAAACATGCACCGGTGCGTCTTCGTCCGTAATCAGGTTGATGCGGCGGCGGATCAGCGCATCCTGGACGCGCGCGATGGCCGGCTCATTGCCTGGAATCTGACGCGAGGAATAGACCACCGTGTCACCTTTCTCCAGCTTGACGCTTTCATGGGCGCCGGCAGCGATCTTGGCCATGGCGGCACGTGGTTCGCCCTGGGTGCCGGTGCAGATGATGACGATGTTGTTGCGCGGCAGCAGATCGATATCCTCTTCCGGGACAAAATCGGGAAGATCACGCAGATAGCCGACTTCCTGCGCCGCCGATATGGCCCGTTTGATTGCCCGGCCCACCACGGCAACCGACCGGTCATTCGCCTGCGCGGCGCTGATGATCGACTGGATACGCGCCACATTACTGGAAAAACAGGTGACCGCGACACGGCCGGTGGCGGCGGCGATCACCTCGCGAAGACCGGCCTCGGCCTCGGCCTCCGATCCTGTGCGCCCCTCAACCATGGCGTTTGTCGAATCCCCAACCATCGCCAGCACGCCTTCATCACCGATCTGTGCCAGACGCGTGGTATCCGTTTCATCACCAAGCCCCGGCGCCGGATCGAACTTCCAGTCACCCGTATGCAGCACGGTGCCGGCATCGCACCGGATGGCCAGCGCCGTCGGGTCGGGAATGGAATGCGTCAGCCCCACCATCTCAACGCTGAAAGGGCCGATCTCGGTGACCGAGCCGGGGCCGATCTCGATCAGCGGAATGTCCATCTGCCGGCCATTCTCGGCCAGCTTTCGACGCAGCAGCGCAAGCGTGAAGGCACTGCCATAGACCGGACATCCAAGCTGTGACCACATATAGGGGATCGCCCCGAGATGATCCTCATGGCCGTGCGTGAGCACCAGCCCGGCAAGACTGTCACGCCGCTGCTCGATGAAGCTGAGGTCCGGCAAGACGACATCGATCCCGGGCATGCTGTCATCCGGAAACGAAATGCCGAGATCAACCATCAACCAACTGCCTTGATAGTGATAGAGATTGGCATTCATGCCAATCTCGCCGGACCCGCCAAGTGGCACAAACAGAAGGTCGGTGTTGTGATACATGTGTTTTCGGTTTCCCTTGGTGGCGCGCGATCAGCGATTGCGCGCAAAAATTTCAAACAGGCCCTTTACGGTCAGGTCGGCATCGACAATCACCGGACCGGCAAGATGGTCCGCGAACAGACCGGCCAGCCCGCCGGTCATGATGGCCTGCATATCTTCGCCCGGCCCCGCATGGGCGGCGCGAAGACGCGCCATGAGCCCGTCGATCATGCTTACATAGCCCCAGAACACACCGGATTCCATTGCCGCGACGGTATTTTTTCCCAGGATGGGAAGATCATCTTCAAAATGCCTCAGTTCCAGCCTTGGAAGTTGCGCCGCCGCCCGTTCGAGCGATTCAATCGACAGCGCCACGCCCGGGGCGATGATTCCCCCCTCATAGGCACCATCCGCGGCGACGAGATCAAGCGTCGTCGCGGTGCCGAAATCAAGCACGATGGCGGGAAGTGAATGATGCGCCTTCGCACCGACAGCATTCACCAGCCGGTCCGCCCCGGCCTGTTCCGGCCGGTCGATATTCACATCGATACCGATATCCACCCCGGGGGCACCCACAACAAGCGGGGGCTGACCGGTCAGCGCGGTCAATGACCCGGCAACATGCGGCGTCACATCCGGAACGACGCTGGCAATGATCGCGTTGGTCACGTCATCAAGCGCCGCACCAATGGTCGTCTGCATCAGTTCGGCACAGGTTGCGGCATCCGAAATAGCGTCGGTGCGAATCCGCCATACATCGCGGATATCGCCATCCACCTCACCAAGCGCAAGCACGAGATTCGTGTTTCCAACATCAATGGCAAGCAGCATTCAGGCTCTACCCATCAGTTCAACATCGCCTGTCGTAACGCGCTTCAGATCGCCGGCATCATCGCGCAGCACAAGCGCGCCGTCACTATCAAGATCGACAAACAATCCCTCGACCACTTCGGCACCGGTCGACACCCGCACCTGCCCCCCGATATGGGCGCAATGGCGGAGCCATTCCAGCCTGACAGGCTCGAAACCGGTCTGCACATAATCATCGACCCGGGCCAGCAGGTTGCGCCCGTAGCTCTCTGCCAGATCTTCCGGCGTGACATCGATTCCACCAAGGCCATGGACCGAGGCTGGGGGCAGCCTTGCCCCGTCAACCGGCATCACCGGCGCGATATTGACGCCGGTGCCGATCACCACGGCATCGCCGCGCGCCTCGAGCAGGATCCCGCAGATCTTGCCGCCGCCGGCCAGAACATCATTCGGCCATTTCAGACGGACCTCCTGCCCACAAAGCCGTGCCGCCAGTTCCTCGCGGATGGCAAGCGCGGCGATAAATGACAGGCCGAAAAACGCATCTGGAGCAATCGCCGGCCGCAGCAGGACCGACAGATACATGCCGCCGCGTGCCGAAGACCAGACAGCGCCGCGTCGCCCGCGTCCGGCTGTCTGCTCACCGACCAAAAAGGCGGTGCCGGAACCAGCCCCGCCGGCAGCCGCCTGCCAGGCAAGGTCGGACGAGGATGATGCAACATCAAGGCTGGTCAGGGACAGGATTGATGGTGCCTTCATTGCCAGCAGTCAGATCAGCCGAGGACAATCAACGCCACCGCCGCGCTGTCTGCCGCCGCCAACAGGCCGCCGAGACCGGCGAAGAACAGCAGGATCACGGCCAGGCTGGCCCCCAGAACAACACGGTTGGCCATGGGAATTTTGGGGTCGAGAGGTGAATCGGTGTCCTCGAAATACATCAATTTGATGATCCGCAGATAATAGAACGCACCAATCACCGACATTACCACGCCAATCACTGCCAGCGGCACGAGACCTGCCTCGACAACAGCGAGGAAGACATACCATTTACCAAAGAATCCGGCCAGGGGCGGGATGCCGGCCATCGAGAACATCATCACGAGGAGGCCCAGCGCCAGCAGCGGATGCGTGCGCGACAACCCCTTCAGGTCGACAATGCGCGTCGCCTCGGCACTGTCGCGGCGCATCAGAAGGATGATGGCGAAAGTCCCGGCCCCCATGAAGACATAGCCTGTCATATAGATCATCACGCCCGTCACACCGGCAACGGTACCGGCGGCGAGGCCGGCAAGCGCGTATCCCATATGGGCAATCGATGAATAGGCCATCATCCGCTTGATATCGGTCTGCATGATGGCGCCAAGCGCGCCGATCACCATCGAGCCGACAGACAGCGCGATCAGAACCTGCTGCCACTGGTCGGCGATGCTGCCGAAAGCGCCATAGGTCAGACGCAGGAGCAACGAGATGGCGGCCACCTTGGGCGCAATGGCGAACAGCGCCGTGACCAGCGTCGGTGATCCCTCATAGACATCCGGAGTCCACATATGGAACGGCGCGGCAGATACCTTGAAGGCAAGCCCCGAGATCATGAAGACCATGCCGATGATGAAGACAGTCGGCAGGTCGCGGCCGGAAATCGCCTCGGCGATGCCGGCGAAATCGGTGGTGCCGGCAACACCATAGACAAGCGACGCACCATAGAGAAGCATTCCCGATGACAGCGCGCCAAGAAGGAAATATTTCAATCCGGCCTCGGAGGAACGAAGCGAATTGGTGCGCATCGCCGCCACCACATAGAGCGGCAATGACTGCAATTCCACACCCATATAGAGCGCCATCAGATTGTCCGCCGAAATCATCAGCATCATGCCGACGAGCGCCAGCAGCACAAGAAGGCTGTATTCGGGCTTGTTGATGTCGCTGTCACCATCCGAGCGCAGCGACATGCCAAGCGCCGCAAAGGTACCGACCAGCACCAGAACCTTCATATAGATGGCAAAGCTGTCGGCCGAGAACATGCCGCCGAAGGCACGCGACGCCAACGGATCACCATTCACCACCAGCACCAGCGTGATCAGGATGCCGCCCATCGCAATGCGGGTGACGCGACGCGCATTGCGGGGCGTCTCGCCGCCATATGCCGCGACAAGGACCAGTATCAGGGCAATGCCAGCGAGGAAGATTTCCGGCAATGCCGGCATGATATCGGCCATCTGGAACACAAACATGGCCCTATCTCCCTGCAATCACGATGGCACCGCCGGCGGCGGCGCTGTCAAGAATGATCTGAATGCTCGATGCCATGACATCGAGAAGTGACGCCGGATAGATACCGAACCACAGCACCAGCAGGGTCAGCGGCGCGAAAATCAGCACCTCACGCCGGCTGATCCGCTCCATCGCCTCGACCTCGGCGCTGACAACCTTGCCGAACATCACCCGCCGGTACAGCCAGAGCATGTAGGTCGCGCCAAGCACAAGGCCGGTCGCGGTGAACAGCGCCACCCAGCTGCTGGCCTTCCAGGCACCGACAAGAACCAGCATCTCGCCGACGAAGCCGCTTGTACCCGGCAGGCCGACCGAGGCAAGCATCATGAACATGAAGAAGACAGCATAGCGCGGCATCACCGCGGCCACGCCGCCATAGGCACCGATATCGCGCGTATGAAGGCGGTCATAAACAACGCCGACGCAGAAGAACAGTGCCGCCGAGACAAGCCCGTGGCTGATCATCTGGAACATCGCGCCGGCAACGCCCTGCTCGGTCAGCGTGAAGATGCCGATGGTCACGAAGCCCATATGCGCCACCGAGGAATAGGCGATCAGTTTCTTCATGTCGGACTGCGCCAGCGCCACCAGCGAGGTGTAGACAATGGCGATGATCGACAGCGCGAAGATCAGCGGCGCGAAGAATTCCGAGGCCAGCGGGAACATTGGCAGCGAAAAGCGGATAAAGCCGTAACCGCCCATCTTCAGCAGCACACCGGCCAGGATCATCGAGCCGGCGGTGGGCGCCTCGACATGGGCGTCGGGAAGCCAGGTATGGACCGGCCACATCGGCACCTTGACCGCGAATGAGGCCAGAAAGCCGAGAAACAACCAGGTCTGCATGCCAGCCGCGAACCCATGCGATGTCAGCATCGGGATATCGGTGGTGCCGGCATCGATATACATCGCCAGCATGCAGACAAGCATCAGCACCGATCCAAGCAGCGTGTAGAGGAAGAACTTGAAGGCGGCATAAACACGCCGCGCCCCGCCCCAGACACCGATGATGATGAACATCGGGATCAGAACACCCTCGAAGAACAGATAGAACATCAGCATGTCCAGCGAGGCGAACATGCCGATCATCATCGTCTCCAGAACCAGGAAGGCGATCATATATTCCCGGACCCGGACGGTGATTGCCTTCCAGCTGGCGAGAATGGCCAGCGGCGACAACAATGTCGACAGCAGGATGAAGGGCATCGAGATGCCGTCGACACCGAGATGATAGCTGATGCCGGCACCGGGCAGCCAGTCACCGCGTTCCTCGAACTGATAACCCGGTGCCTGCGGATCGAAATTCAGCACCAGCGCCAGCGACACCACGAAGGTGAAGCCGCTGACCCACAGCGCCACATGGCGCGCGTTGCGGGCGACCACATCATCATCGCCGCGAATCATCAGCAGGAACAACACGCCGATCATCGGCAGGAATGTGATGATCGTCAGAAGGGGCCAGTTGCCAATCATTGCCTACATCCCCCCGAAACGAAGATAATACCAGGTGACAAGAGCCACCACGCCGATCAGCATCGCAAACGCGTAATGGAAGACGAAGCCCGATTGCAGCCGTGCCGCCGCCGCCGAGACCCGCATCACAAGGCCGGACAGGCCATCCGGCCCCAGACCGTCGATGGTGTCACGGTCGCCCTTCTGCCACAGGAAGGCGCCGATCCGCACCGCCGGACGAACGAAGATCGCGTCATAAAGCTCGTCGAAATACCATTTGTTGAAGAAGAAGGCATGGACCGGACGGAAGGCCCGCACCGTTGCCGCCGGCACCCCTGTCCAGACGCTGTAGCACAGCACCGCCAGCACAACGCCGGAGGTCGCCAGCACGACCGGCAAAAGCTTGACCCAGGTCGGAACATGATGGGCGTGTTCCATCGCCGTATGGATCGGCAGGATCAGGATCGAGTCACCCCAGAACCGGTCCATGCCGGCACCGACAAACAGCTCATAGCCAAGCCAGCCCGAGAATACCGCGCCGATCGACAGCACCAGCAGCGGCAGCGTCATCACCAGCGGTGACTCATGAACATGCGACATCACCTCGGCCGAGGCGCGGGGCTTGCCATGGAACGCCATGATCAGCAGCCGCCAGCTGTAGAAGGCGGTCAGGAAGGCCGCCGCGCAGCCAAGCCAGAAGGCCAGCGAGCCGACACCCGTATGCGCGGCATAGGCAGCCTCGAGAATCATGTCCTTGGAATAGAAGCCGGCGAAGAACGGAAAGCCGGCCAACGCCAGCGAGCCGATCCACATCATCGCATAGGTCACCGGCACTTTGCGCCAGATGCCACCCATGTTGCGCAGGTCCTGTTCATCCGACATCGCATGGATCACCGAGCCGGCGCCAAGGAACAGCAAGGCCTTGAAGAAGGCGTGGGTGGTCAGGTGGAACATCGCCGCCGGATAGGCCGACACGCCGGCCGCGAAAAACATGTAGCCAAGCTGCGAACAGGTCGAATAGGCGATGACCCGCTTGATATCGAACTGCGTGAATCCGACCGTCGCGGCGAAGATCGCGGTCAATGCGCCGACGATGGTGATGATGTCGAGTGACAGCGGCGCATATTCCAGCATCGGCGACAGGCGGCAGACCATGAAAACCCCCGCCGTGACCATGGTCGCCGCGTGGATCAGCGCCGAGACCGGCGTCGGGCCTTCCATGGCGTCGGGAAGCCAGGTATGCAGTCCCAACTGCGCCGATTTGCCCATCGCGCCGATGAACAGCAGGATCCCGGCCACCTCGAGCGCCGGCAGCGCGCTGCCAAGGAAATTGATCTCGGTGTTCGCCATGACAGCGGCGTTGGTGAAGATCTCGTCAAACTGGATCGAGCCGAAAATCTGATAGACCGCCAGGATGCCCAGCGCGAAGCCGAAATCACCGACGCGGTTGACCACGAACGCCTTCATCGCCGCGCTGTGCGCACTGTCCTTCTTGTACCAGAAACCGATCAGCAAGTAGGAGGCCACGCCAACCCCTTCCCAGCCGAAGAACAGCTGCACCAGATTGTCCGCCGTCACCAGCATCAGCATGGCGAAGGTGAACAGGCTGAGATAGGCCATGAAACGGGCCCGTGCATTGTCATGCGACATATAGCCGATGGAATAGATATGGACCATCGACGACACGCCGGTAACAACAATCAGCATCACCGCTGTCAGCGTGTCGAAACGCAGCCTCCACATCGCCTCGAAATCGCCGGAGACGATCCAGCGTGCGAGATCGATGGTGATCGGCTGCCCGCCGATCGCCACCTGCGCGAAGGCAATGATCGAGAACAGCAGCGACAGCAGCATGCACCCACAGGTGATCAGCTCGGCAGCACGGTCCCGGTTGCCAAGGCTGAGCCAGCCGGCGATCAGCGAGCCGATCAGGGGCAGAAAGACAATCGACGCATACATTCCCGGTCAGCCTTTCATCATATTCACATCCTCGACCGCAATCGATCCGCGGTTGCGGAAGAAGACGACGAGAATGGCAAGGCCGATCGCGGCCTCGGCGGCGGCGACTGTCAGGATGAAGAGCGAGAAAATCTGCCCCTCGAGGTCCCCGTTATAGGCGGAGAAGGCGACCATGTTGATGTTCACCGCCAGCAGCATCAGTTCGATCGACATCAGGATCGTGATCACATTCTTGCGGTTCAGGAAAATGCCGAAGGTGCCAAGCGCGAACAGCACCGCCGACACGGCCAGATAATGATTCAGTGAAAGTTCAAGCATACCTCACCTCTCACGCTTGCCCGGCGGCACCGTGGCGACAGTCCGCGCCGATGCCCCGACCGGCACATCGACAATCTCGACGCTGTCCTCGCGGCGGCGCATATTCTGCTCGGCGATCACCTGCCGGCGCACGCCTGAACGGCGGCGCATGGTCAGCGAGATGGCACCGATCATCGCCACCAGAAGGATCAGGCCCGCCACCTGGAACAGATACATGTATTTCGTGTACAGGACATTGCCGAGGGCCCGCGTGTTGCTGATCTCCGACGCCGCCGGCAGCGTCGCGCCGCTGAAGGCATCGCCATACATCGCCGCCACCAGCTCAAAGACCAGAATGCCGCCGACGACAAGGCCGATCGGCAGATATTTCTGAAAGCCGGCCCGCATCTCGGCAAAATTGATGTCCAGCATCATCACAACGAACAGGAACAGCACCGCGACAGCGCCGACATAGACAACGACCAGCAGCATCGCGATGAATTCAGCGCCGATCAGCACAAACAGCCCAGCCGCGTTGAAGAAGGCCAGGATCAGAAACAGTACCGAGAAGACCGGGTTGCGCGACACCACGACCATCAGGCCGGCGCCAAGCATCACCGCGGCGAACAGGTAGAAGAACAGCGCCTCAATCATGCCCCGCCATCCTTGCAAGTGAATTCACGGTTTCGTCCCCCTATCATGATCAGCGCCAGCGCGCATCGGCGGCGAGATTGCGGGCAATTTCGGTCTCCCAGCGATCACCATTCGCAAGAAGCTTGTCCTTGTCGTAATACAGCTCCTCGCGGGTTTCGGTGGCGAATTCAAAATTCGGTCCCTCGACAATGGCATCGACCGGGCAGGCTTCCTGGCAGAAACCGCAATAGATGCATTTGGTCATGTCGATGTCATAGCGTGTTGTCCGGCGGCTGCCATCATCGCGCGGCTCGGCCTCGATGGTGATGGCCTGCGCCGGGCACACCGCCTCGCACAGCTTGCAGGCGATGCAGCGTTCCTCGCCATTCGGATAACGACGCAACGCATGCTCGCCCCGGAAGCGCGGCGACAGGCTGCCCTTCTCATAGGGATAGTTGATGGTCACCTTCGGCTTGAAGAAATATTTCAGCGTCAGGAACAGCCCCTTGCCGAGTTCCAGCAGAAGGAATGAACGCAGGCTGTCGATCATGGCACGCATCGCAACTCTCCCCTATCCCGCCATCACGGCCGGCAGATTGTCGGTCCACAGCAGGAAGCCCGACGTCAGAACCACCCAGATCAGTGAGAATGGCAGGAAGATCTTCCAGCCAAGCCGCATCAGCTGATCATAGCGGTAGCGCGGCGTCGTCGCCCGCACCCACAGGAACACAAACAGCAGCAGCATCACCTTGAGGATGAACCATATCGGACCCGGCACCAGATTCAGCGGCCAGATATCGAAAGGCGGCAGCCAGCCGCCAAGGAACAGCACCGTCGTCATGCCGCTCATCAGGATCATGTTGGCATATTCGCCAAGGAAGAAGAGCGCGAAACTCATCGATGAATATTCAACGAAATAGCCGGCGACAAGCTCGGACTCGCCCTCGGGAAGGTCGAAAGGCGCGCGGTTGGTCTCGGCCAGCGTCGAGATGAAGAAGACGATGAACATCGGCAGCAGCGGCAGCGCGAACCACATCCCGCGCTGCGCTTCGACAATGGCCGTCAGATTCAGCGAACCGACGCAGATCAGAACATTGATGATGACAAGGCCCATCGAGACCTCATAGGACACCATCTGCGCGGCCGAGCGAAGCGCGCCAAGAAAGGCGTATTTCGAATTGCTGGCCCAACCGGCCATGATCACGCCATAGACGCCGAGTGATGAAATCGCGAACAGATACAGGATGCCGACATTGATATCGGCGATCACCAGCCCCTCGCCAAACGGAATCACCGCCCAGGCCACCAGCGCCAGGATGAAGGTCAGCATTGGCGCGAACATGAAGACGACCTTGTTGGCTCCGGCCGGAAGGATGGTCTCCTTGGCCATCAGCTTCAGCGCATCGGCAAAAGGCTGGAACATACCAAACGGGCCAACGACATTCGGCCCCTTGCGAAGCTGCATGAAACCGATCACGCGTCGCTCGGCAAGTGTCAGATAGGCCACCGCGATCAGCAGCGGGCCGACAACCAGCATGATCTTGCCGACGATCCACGCCAGTTCGATGACATAGCTGTTCATGATCAGGTCCATATCGTCACTCCGCCGCGTCCTGCGCCTGGTCAGCCTGCGCAAGATCGGCCTGCAGGGCCATCAGACACTGCCCCATCGTCTCCGACGCCCGGCTGACGGCACAGGTCATGTAGAACCCGTCAAGCGCTACGGCGACCGGTGTCGAGCTGATCTTGCCGCGCCCCCCGAATTTTGCCCAGCGGGCTGATTTTATTTCATCCTGATCGGCGAAATGCGGCGCGATTTCAAACAGTTCCGTGCGTAGCTCATCAAGGCTGTCAAAGCCAAGATTGACCCCCATTCGCCCGGCAAGCGCACGAATGATTGTCCAGTCCTCGCGCGCCTCACCCGGTGGGAAGGTCGCCCGTCCGGCATATTGCACCCGCCCCTCGGTATTGAGGTAGATGCCGTCCTTCTCGGTATAGGCCGCGCCGGGGAGGATGACATCGGCGATATGCGCGCCGCGATCGCCATGATGTCCCTGATAGATGACAAAGGCGTCTTTCAGCCTGTCTGCATCGATCTCGTCGGCGGCCTGCAGCCAGACAATATCGAGCTTGCCGGCCTCGGCCGCCTTGTACATGCCGGCCACATCCATCTGCCCCCGTCCCGGCGTCAGGCCAAGATCAAGACCAGCAACGCGGGCCGCCGCTGTGTGAAGAACATTGAAGCCGTTCCAGTCACCCGCGACAACGCCATAGGTGTCGGCGATCTCGTGCGCCCTGCCGAGAATGGCCGCGCCGTCGGGCCGCGCCAGCGCGCCCATGCCGACAATGATCATCGGCTTCTTCGCGCGCTTCAGCTTGGCGGCAAATTTCGCCTTGCCGGACAGGATGTCGGCAAGGATCGCAGGATCGGCGCCAAGCGTTTCGGTATCGTAGGTCAGGTCCATCTGCGGGCCGACAACAGCGACCGGAAGGCGGGTGGCTAGCCAGTTACGACGGATGCGGGCATTCAGCACGGCCGCCTCGATGCGCGGATTGCTGCCGATGATCAGCAGCGCGTCCGCCTCGTCGATCCCGGCAATGGTGGAATTGAACAGATAGCCGGCCCGCGCCCCGCCAATAGCGGCGCCATCCTGACGGCAATCGATATTGCCACTGCCAAG
Source organism: Rhodobiaceae bacterium (assembly GCA_038138545.1). Taxonomy (GTDB): domain Bacteria; phylum Pseudomonadota; class Alphaproteobacteria; order Puniceispirillales; family Puniceispirillaceae; genus UBA8309. Next base: position 23,137 of record JAYQDX010000023.1, read on the forward strand.
CTTGTCGAACAGACGCTTCAGCGCGAACATCGATTCAGCATCACACTGGTCGCCGGTGATTGCCGCGATTGCCGCCGGCTTTGCCTTTTTCAGCCTTGCCGCCACGACGCCAAGCGCCTCATCCCAGCTGGCCGGTGCCAGCTTGCCATCACGGCCCCGGATATAGGGCCTGTCAAGCCGTTGCCGGCGCAGCCCGTCGATTGCGTAGCGCGTCTTGTCGGAAATCCATTCCTCGTTGATATCCTCATTCAGGCGCGGCAGCACGCGAAGCACCTGCGCGCCGCGTGAATCCACCCGGATGTTGCTGCCAACTGCGTCCATCACATCGACGGATTCAGTCTTGCTCAGCTCCCATGGGCGCGCGGTAAAGGCATAGGGCTTGGAGGTCAGCGCGCCAACCGGGCACAGATCGATGACATTCGCCGACAATTCGGACGCCAGCGTCTTTTCCAGATAGGTGGTGATTTCCATCGACTCGCCCCGGCCTATGGCACCAAGCTCGGGAACGCCGGCCACCTCGGTGGCGAAACGGACACAGCGCGTACAATGGATGCAGCGCGTCATCGTGGTGCTGATCAGCGGGCCCATATGCTTGTCTTCGACGGCGCGCTTGTTCTCCTCATAGCGCGATGAGTCGAACCCATAGCCCATGGCCTGGTCCTGAAGGTCGCATTCGCCGCCCTGGTCGCAGATCGGACAGTCGAGCGGGTGATTGATGAGCAGGAATTCCATCACCCCCTCGCGGGCCTTGGTCACGCGGTCGGTATCGGTGCGGATCACCATCCCCTCGCCGGCAGGCATGGCGCAGGAGGCGATCGGCTTTGGCGCGCGTTCCATATCGACCAGGCACATCCGGCAATTGCCGGCGATCGACAGGCGGTCATGGTAGCAGAAGCGCGGGATCTCGACGCCGGCTTCCTCGCAGGCGTGAAGGACGGTGGCGCCGTCCTCGACCTCGACCTCGATGCCATTGACTGTCAGCTTTGGCATGACCCTCTCCCTATTCCGCCGCTTCCACGGCGACGGCGGTGCGGTGCGCGGTGATCCGGCGCTCGATTTCCGGGCGGAAATGCTTGATCAGCCCCTGAATCGGCCAGGCCGCGGCATCGCCAAGCGCGCAGATCGTGTGACCCTCGACCTGACGGGTGACCTGCTCCAGCGTCTCGATCTCGTGGATTTCGGCGTCGCCGCGGACAAGACGTTCCATCATCCGCCACATCCATCCGGTTCCCTCGCGGCAGGGCGTGCACTGGCCACAGGATTCATGCTTATAGAAATAGGACAGCCGCGCGATAGCCTTCACCACGTCGGTGCTCTTGTCCATGACGATCACGCCGGCGGTGCCAAGCCCGGTGCCGGCTTCCTTGAGCGCGTCGAAATCCATCGTCATGGTGTTGCAAACGCTCTGCGGCATCAGCGGCGTGGAGGACCCACCCGGAATCACCGCCAGCAGGTTGTCCCAGCCGCCACGCACACCACCCGCATGTTTCTCGATCAGTTCGCGAAGCGGAATGCCCATTTCCTCTTCGACATTGCAGGGCCGGTTCACATGACCGGAGATACAGAACAGCTTGGTGCCGGTGTTGTTTTCCTTGCCAAGGCCGGCGAACCAGTCGGCGCCGCGACGCAGGATGGTCGGCGTCACGGCAATGGATTCGACATTGTTTACCGTTGTCGGGCAGCCATACAGGCCGGCGCCGGCCGGGAATGGCGGCTTCAGCCGTGGCTGACCTTTCTTGCCCTCGAGCGACTCGATCAGCGCGGTTTCCTCGCCACAGATATAGGCGCCGGCACCACGATGCAGATAGATGTCGAATTTCCAGCCCGATTTCGCGGCATTGTCGCCAAGAAGACCGGAGTCATAGGCCTCGTCGATGGCGGCCTGGAGGCGGCGTGCCTCGTTCACGAACTCGCCGCGGATATAGATGTAGGCGGCATGCGCGCGCATCGCGAAACCGGCGACAAGACAGCCTTCGAGCAGCTTGTGCGGCTCATGCCGGATGATGTCGCGGTCCTTGCATGTGCCGGGTTCGGATTCATCGGCATTGACGACAAGGTAATGCGGCCGCGCGCCAACCTCCTTTGGCATGAAGGACCATTTCAAGCCGGTCGGAAACCCCGCCCCGCCGCGCCCACGAAGACCGGACGCCTTGATCCGCTCGACAATTTCGTCATGGCCAAGCTTCAGCAGATTGGCGGTGTTCTGCCAGTCGCCGCGTTTCCTCGCACCGGCAAGGCCGGAATCCATCCAGCCATAGAGATTGGTGAAAATGCGATCTTCGTCCTTCAGCATTCTATCCCTCCCTATTCTGCCGGCTTCAGTTCTTGCAGGGTGGTCGCCCCGCCATCGGCCTCGGACCCGGAGCGGCCGGTGACCGACCCGACCGGAAGCGGCGAATCCGCCTCGAGCGAGTCAAGAAGCGCGCCGGTACTGGCGTAATCGAGATCCTCGTAGAAATCGTCATTCACCTGCAGGATCGGCGCGTTCACGCAGGCCCCGAGGCATTCCACCTCGAGAAGGGTGAAGCGGCCACATGCCGAGGTTTCCCCCGAGCTGATGCCATAACGATCCTTGATGCAGCGCATCATATTGTCGGACCCGCGAAGCCAGCACGGCGTCGTCGTGCAGGCCTGCAGGAAATATGTGCCGACCGGCTTCAGATTGAACATCGTGTAGAAGGTCGCCACCTCCAGCACCCGGATTTCGGCCATATCCAGCTTTGCCGCGATCATCTCGATGGCCTTCATCGGGATCCAGTTGTCATGCTGGCGCTGCGCGAGGTCGAGAAGCGGCATCACCGCGCTGGCCTGGCGGCCTTTCGGGTATTTCGCAATGATGCGTTTGGCCTCGGCCTCGTTCTCGCGCGTGAAGGCGAAACTGTCCGGCTGGTCGTCTGCGATGCGGGCGTCAATACTCATCGGTCAATCTCACCAAAAACGATATCTAGCGACCCGATGATGGCCACCGAGTCGGCAAGCATGTGGCCGCGCGACAGATAATCGACCGCCGCCATGAAATAGAAACCCGGCGCGCGAATCTTGCAGCGATACGGCTTGTTGGACCCGTCGGCCACAAGATAGACTCCGAACTCGCCCTTCGGCGCCTCGACGGCGGTGTAGCTGTCGCCCTCGGGAACGTGGAACCCCTCGGTATAGAGCTTGAAATGATGGATCAGCGCTTCCATCGACTGTTTCATCTCGCCGCGTTTCGGCGGGGTGATCTTGTTGTTCTCGGCCAGCACCGGTCCGTCCGGCATGTTGTCGATGCATTGTGTGATGATACGCAGTGACTGCCGCATTTCCTCGACCCGCACCAGATAGCGGGCATAGCAATCGCCGGTCTTGCCGACGGGAACATCAAACTCCATTTCGGCATAGGCATCATAGGGCTGCGATTTGCGAAGGTCCCAGGCAACGCCGCTGCCGCGAAGACACGGTCCGGTCATGCCGAGGTCAAGCGCCGCCTCCTCGGTGATCACACCGATATCGACCGTGCGCTGCTTGAAGATGCGGTTGTTGGTGAGCAGGGTTTCCAGATCAGCGATAAAGGCCGGGAACCGCTCCACCCAGTCGGCGATTTCGTCAAGCAGACCGTCGGGAAGGTCCTGATGCACCCCGCCCGGGCGGAAATAGGCGGCATGAAGGCGTGCGCCGCAGGCCCGCTCATAAAAGCCCATCAGCTCCTCACGCTCCTCAAAACCCCAGAGGAGCGGCGTCATCGCGCCAACATCGATGGCAAATGTGGTGAGGTTCAGCAGATGGTTCAGGATCCGCCCGATCTCGCAATACATCACGCGGATATATTGCGCGCGACGCGGCACCTCGATCCCGACGGCACGTTCCACCGCCAATGCCCAGGCATGTTCCTGATTCATTGGCGAGACATAGTCGAGCCGGTCGAAATAGGGCAGCGCCTGAAGATAGGTCTTGTGCTCGATCAGCTTTTCGGTGCCGCGATGCAGCAAACCGATATGCGGGTCGGCACGCTCGATCACCTCGCCATCCATTTCAAGGACAAGACGCAGCACCCCGTGCGCCGCCGGGTGCTGCGGCCCGAAATTCATCGTGATCGGTTTGATCTGCA